>NZ_CP046605.1:924609-1232812 GCF_023520795.1 Corynebacterium accolens
GAGGATCATGGAGGAATCCCAGTCATACTCGGTGCCGCCCCAGGTGGTCATGAGGATAAGGGAGGCGGTGGTAATGGCGATGAAGGTGGCGCCGAGCCAGTCAAAGCGCTTCATATCGGCCTGACCCACACGCAGGTTGAGTACCAGGATGCAGACCACCATGGCCAGCAGGCCGAGCGGGATATTCATCCACATGCCCCAGCGCCAGCCGGGGCCATCAGTAAACCAGCCGCCCAAGACGGGGCCAAGGACGGAGGACAGGCCGAAGACGCCGCCCATGATGCCCATGAACTTGCCACGCTCACGGGAGGAGGTGACCTCGGCGATGATGGACTGTGAGGAGATCATCATGAACCCAGCGCCAAAGCCTTGCACGGCGCGGGCGATGATGAGCACCGTCATGGAATCGGCGAAACCGCCGATGGCGGAGCCCACGACGAAGACGGCGATGCCTCCAATGTAGAGCCACTTGCGGCCCAGCATGTCACCCAGCTTGCCGGAAATCGGCATGGCGATGGTCATGGTGACAAGGAATGCGGAGATGACCCAGCTCATGTGGTCAACGCCGCCAAGCTCACCAACAATCGTTGGCAAAGCGGAAGAGAAAATCATCTGGCCCAGCGAGCTCATCAACATGGTGAGCACTAGCGCAGAGAAAATGAGCCCCAGGTTATCCGCCCGCGACTGGCCCTGCGCAGGAGCCTTTTCGGCTGTATCTACCATCGGATTCCTTTCATAACATCATTAATCAAAGTCAGTGAATCATTCAGACGCGAACTCAGGGCGTCGCTGCAATCGCTATCGGGGGCGGCGATGGAAAGCCAGAGGGCCTCGCGGACCACACCGGCGATGACCATGGCCTCCGTTGCCGTGGAATGACCCTCGAGGACGCGCAGTTCCGGTTCCCGGTCAAGGCGCTCCTCAATGAGCCCAATAAGCTCGATGGATTTCGCCCGCTTGCGGCTAATGGAGGCGGCGGCCGCCTCTGGGTCATTAGCAATGCGCTTGCGTCTCTCCCGAATCGTGGGATTAACGTGATGGCCCTCCATGTGCTGTTCCACCAGGTTAAGGACGAGCTCCATGATGTTGGTGGTGGGCTCGTGGAGGAAATACTCGCGCATTTCCGCGGTGAAGTCAGCGCTTGGCGCCCCAAGCACGGCGGATTCCTTCGAATCGAAATAATTAAAAAATGTGCGCCGAGAAATACCGGCTAGTTCGCAGATCTCTTCAATAGTGACCTCGCCAAAGGAATGCTTATCCACCAATTCTGTGGCGGCATCCTCGATGCGTAGCCGCGTTTCTAGGCGTTTCTGCTCGCGTAGTGATAGTTCTTCTTGCACAAAATGCAACTTTACACTCGGTGCAAACTTGCACCAAGTGCAAAATGGGTGATTTTGTAGATGTGTACGCTGAATCTATGTTATAGTTCACAGCCTGCGCTTGCCGGTGTCCCTTTTTGCCCGCGCTTCCCATGCTCGGGAAGTGCGCGCAGGCATGTGCTCAGGCATGCGAAAACCCCCGCTCAGAAGTGATTTCCGAGCGGGGGTCGTAGCGCTAAACGCGGACTAGATTAGATATTGTCGCGCTCGCGGTTGGTCATGCTCAATACATCCAAGCGCTTGTCCAGCTCTTCCTCGGTGAGGTTCTCGCCGTCAACAAAGCCCAAGTCGATAACGGCCTGGCGGACGGTGATCTTCTCATTGAGTGCGTGCTTTGCGGCCTTGGCGGCGTTCTCGTAGCCGATGGCGGAGTTCAGCGGGGTCACGATGGAGGTGGAGGACTCCGCGAAGTGCTTCATGCGCTCCTCGTTGGCCTCGATGTGGTCGACGCACTTCTCAGCAAAGACGCGGGCGGAGTTGGCCAGCAGGCGAGCGGACTCGAGCACGTTGCGCGCCATCATCGGGATGAAGACGTTGAGCTCGAACTGGCCCTGTGCGCCGCCGAAGGCAACGGCTGCGTCATTGCCCACGACTTGGCCGGCCACCATGGTAACCGCCTCAGGGATAACCGGGTTGACCTTGCCCGGCATGATGGAGGAACCAGGCTGCAGGTCCTTCAGGTGGATTTCTGCCAGGCCGGTCAGCGGGCCGGAGCCCAGCATGCGCAGGTCATTGGCAATCTTGTTGAAGGATACGGCGACCGAGCGCATGGCGCCGGAGAACTCTACGAGGCCATCGCGGTTAGCCTGTGCCTCGAAGTGGTTTTCTGCTTCCTTCAGGTTCTCAACGCCGGTGAGCTTCTTGAGCTCCTCGGTCACCTTGCCGCCGAACTCTGCGGAGGTGTTCAGTCCGGTACCGGTGGCGGTACCGCCGATGGCGAGCTCGCCCAAGCGCGGGAGGGTAGCCTCGATGCGCTCGATGCCGAGCTCTACCTGGCGGGCGTAGCCGCTGAACTCCTGGCCCAGGGTGATTGGGGTGGCGTCCATCAGGTGGGTGCGGCCGGCCTTGACGACGTCCGCGAATTCCTTCGCCTTCTTGGTCAGGGATTCGTGCAGGACCTTCAGGCCCGGGATGAGGTCATTGACGGCAGCTTCCGTAGCCGCCACGTGGGTAGCGGTGGGGAAGGTGTCATTGGAGGACTGGCCCATGTTGACGTCATCGTTCGGGTGAACCTCGACGCCCTGCTTATGCGCCAAGGAAGCGATGACCTCGTTGGTGTTCATATTGGAAGAGGTACCGGAACCGGTCTGGAAGACGTCAATGGGGAAGGCGTCGTTGTGCTTGCCTTCCGCGATTTCTTTCGCAGCGGCGATAATGACGTCTGCCTTTTCCGCATCCAGGCTGCCGGAATCCTTATTGACCTGTGCGCATGCAGCCTTGAGCAGGCCGAGCGCGCGGATCTGCGCATCTTCCAGGCCGCGGCCGGAGATGGGGAAGTTGTCTACCGCGCGCTGAGTTTGTGCGCGCCACAGGGCATCGGCGGGAACTTTAACCTCGCCCATAGTGTCATGTTCGGTACGGTATTCGGTCATGAAAATCACCTCGGTTAATTGAATGTGTGCGTCTACCCCCAGTATGGCGAAAAGCTAAAAACTAGAGCGCGAAAAGCCCGAGCCCGCCCCGCCATTTGGGGGTGAGGTTTAGTTCTTGGTGGGGTCCGAGTAGTCCACGACGGAGTATTCCTGCAGCTTAGCCAGCTTGTGGAAGGAATCGACGTAGCGAATGGTGCCGGATTTGGAACGCATGACCAGCGAACGGGTGGAGGCACCATTATTGCGGTAGGAGACACCGCGCAGCATGTCACCGTTGGTCACGCCGGTGGCGGCGAAGTAGCAGTTCTTGGAGGAGACCAAGTCATTGGTGCCCAAGACCTTATCCAGGTCGTGGCCGGCGGCGCGGGCCTTTTCCGCTTCCGCTTCATCCTTTGGCCACAGCTTGCCTTGGATTTCGCCGCCCATACACCGCATGGCGCAGGCGGTGATGATGCCCTCAGGGGTGCCGCCAATGCCCATCATCATGTCGATGGAGTTGGAATCCTGGCAGGTAGCGATGGCGCCTGCCACATCGCCGTCCATGATGAGGCGCACCTTGGCGCCAGCCTCGCGGATTTCCTGGATGAGCTTTTCGTGGCGCGGGCGGTCCAAAACCACCACGGTGACATCCGCGGTGCGCAGGCCCTTCGCCTTGGCCACGGACTCGATATTCCACTGCACGGACTGGTTGATATCGATGGAACCGACGGCTTCTGGGCCCACGGCGATCTTTTCCATGTAGAAGACCGCGGACGGGTCATACATGGTGCCGCGCTCAGCGGCGGCGATCACGGAAATGGCATTGGGGCGGCCCTCAGCCATCAACCGCGTGCCGTCCACGGGATCCACGGCGATGTCCATCGCCGCACCCTCACCGGTGCCGACCTCTTCGCCGTTGAAGAGCATCGGGGCCTCATCCTTTTCGCCCTCACCAATGACGACGACACCCTTCATCGCCACGGAGTTAATCAGCTTGCGCATGGCATCGACTGCCGCGCCATCGCCCTCATTCTTCATGCCACGACCAACCCAGCGGCCAGAGGCCAAGGCGGCGGCTTCGGTCACGCGCACCAGCTCCATGGCCAAGTTACGGTCGGGCAAATAAGAAGTGTTTTCGGACATGTGTAGTGGTTGCCTTCCATGTGTTCTCACTGTGGGGGTAATTCCCACGCGCTTAGTGTTCTACTTTTCCTATTCTGGCACTTTTTGGCGCCAATAGGTCCGATTTGGGGCCCCTTTTGTGGGGATTTTCCTTGTTATTGGCGGCATTAACGGCGCGAATGTGCGCACGCGGGAGGCATGTGGCACTTTCACGGCGGCTCATGCGATACTAAGGCGCGTGGCAGCAGAACAAAGACCGAAGATTTTCGAAGGCGCTCGCGACATCATTTTGTCCCTATCCGTAGTGGTCGTCATGATGTTGCTCGTGGTGGGCGCGACCGGGCTCTGCTCGGTCAATCCGGAAACAGCGCAAGGCCCAGTCCAAGAGGTAGACGAGGAGACCTTCCTGGATACGCAGGCCCGCGCCGGTATTGGCGCCATCCGAGATCCCCAGATGCCTGAAGGCTGGCAGGCCAATGCGGCCCGCCGCTCGCAGCTAGGCGGCGAGACAGCCACCGTCGTCAGCTGGCTGACTGCGGACGGAAACTACGTGGAATCCACCCAAACGCAGGTTTCTGCAGAAGACGCGGGCGAAAAATACGATGCGAACTACCGCGGGCTGAACTCTACGCGCGAGGTAGCCGGCCACCAGGTGCGCGTGCTGGCAAGCGATGACGATTCGGTGCGCCGCTTGTGGATTGTTGACCTGGGCGATGCCCGCCTCATCATCTCTGGCGCGGCCCCCGATGAAGAATTCGCCGCCGCCACCGAGGCCTTTATCAAGGCCAAGCCTATAAGCGGAAAGTAACCTCGCTGAGCCCCTCAGAGTCCGCTTCCACCGTGATTCCTTCAGTATTACCGGTGGCTTCTTCTAAGCCAGCGGCATCCAGGCCGCTCAGCCGCGTCTTTTCTAGGTAGACATCCACGCGCTCGCGCTGAGAACGCTGCGGGTAGATGGAGACTTGGACCACGTGGGCATCGGCAAGCAGCAGCACGATGGACCGGGAAAAGTAGCTGAGTTCCTCCTCGGTGCCCGAAACCTGGGTGCTGGTATGCGCCGGCCCGAAGAACTCCTCTACCAGCGCGCGGGAATCGCCGCCCATGATGGAGCCTGCCGATGCCGATTTGGATACGAAATCAATCCGCTTTCCCGGGTAACCATAAATCTGCACTACTCTTCACCCTCCTCGGCCTGCTGCTCGTTGTTTTCTGCCTTCTCTAGGGCATCTTCCACGCGCTTGGAGGCGCCATCCAGGTGGGACTCGCACGTGCGGGCAAGCGCCTCGCCGCGCTCCCAGTACTTCAGGGACTCGTCCAGGCCCATCTGGCCGAGCTCTAAAATCTTGACGGTCTCAATGAGCTCATCGCGCGCCTGCTCGTAGCTCAACTCCTCTACGGGAGTAAAGGCATCCTGGCCCGGCTGGCCGGAACCAATGGTTTCATCTGACATCAGCAATTCTCCTACTATTTCTGGCTAATCGGCGGCCTGGGAGGCCATGGACACGGCGGTGATGGAACCATCGCCCACGCGAATTCGCAATTGCGCGCCGGGCGGTGATTGCTCATAAGAGCTGACGACCTCCGGATCGCTGCCATTTTTGGGCAAGACCTGGACAATAGAATACCCACGGGCAAGCGTGGCGGAAGGCCCCAAAGCAGAAACCCGCGCGCGCAGGGACTCCACGTGCCGGGTCTCGCGATCCAGCAGCACCCGCAGCTCGCGGCGCATACTCGTGCGCATGCGCTCGACCTCCTCGCGGTGGGCGCGGATGGGCGTCATCGGATCGGCCAGCACCGGGCGCGAGCGGATATTATCCAATCCACGGCGCTCACGTTCCACCCAGCCGCGCAAGGCCGCCGCCATGCGGGATCGCGCCTCAGCGATGACCGCGCGTTCCTCTGCCACCGACGGGACCACGCGCTTGGCGGCGTCCGTCGGGGTAGCCGCGCGCAGATCCGCCACGTTATCGAGCACCGGGCTATCCGGCTCGTGGCCAATCGCGGAGACCACCGGGGTACTTGCGGCCACGACGGCGCGTTGCAGGGCTTCTTCAGAAAAGGGCAGGAGGTCTTCGACGGAACCGCCACCGCGGGCGATGATGATGACATCGATCTGCGCATCGGCATCGAGCTCCTGCAGGGCGGAAATCACCTCGGGGACGGTATTCGCCCCCTGGACCGCAGTATTAATGACGCGGAATTGCACGGCCGGCCACCGGTCGCGGGCAACCGCCATGACATCGCGCTCGGCGGCAGAACCGCGGCCTGTAATCAGGCCGATTTTCTGCGGGAGGTAGGGAAGCGGGCGCTTGCGCGCGGGATCAAAGAGGCCTTCTGCGGCAAGCTGCGCGCGTAGCTTTTCGATGCGCGCCAACAAATCGCCGATGCCTACGTGCCGGATCTCCGTGGTCCACAGGGAAAAGGATCCGCGGCCGGCATAAAAGGCGGGCTTGCCGTGCACGATGACACGGTCGCCATCTTTTAGCGGCGTGGGCAAGTTGTGCAGCATTGAGGACGAGCAAGTCAATTGCACCGACTTTTCCTGCTGGACATCGCGCAGGGTGAGATAGGACAGCTTCCAGGTGGGCTTGTAATTAATCTGCGTTAACTGGCCTTCCACCCACAGGTATCCTAGGCGCTCGATCCATCCCTTCACCTGGTCATTGACCTGGCCCACGGGCCACGGGGTCTCTGGAGTATTTGCCGGTTGGTTCACGCAGCCACCCTTTCCTTGTACAGCGCCATACAGTGCCTTTTAGTGTAGGTGCTCAGGGCCCGTGGCGCCCCGCTTGGGTGGCCTAGATGGGCGCTTTCCCTGCTGGATAGGCCTTACTATTGTTTTGCTTTACCTTTCGATACTCTGGGAGGCATGACTGATGGTAAAAATGTTCTCCTCGCGGCACCGCGCGGTTACTGCGCTGGAGTGGACCGCGCCGTCGAGACCGTAGAAAAGGCGCTAGAAAAATACGGCGCACCCATTTATGTGCGCAAGCAAATCGTCCACAACCGTTATGTCGTTGAATCTTTGGCCAAGCGCGGAGTCATCTTCGTTGAAGAGGCCGCCGAGGCCCCAGAGGGTGCCCACCTCGTCTTTTCCGCCCACGGCATTTCCCCGGCGGTGCGCAATCAGGCGCAAGAGCGCAAGCAACTGACCCTGGATGCCACCTGCCCCTTGGTGACCAAGGTGCACAAGGAGGCCCAGCGTTTTGAGCGCGATGGCTACCACATCCTCCTCGTGGGCCACGAAGGCCACGAAGAGGTAGAAGGCACCGCGGGCGAGGCCCCCGATGTTACGCACCTGGTCGATGGTATCGACGGCGTGGACAAGCTGCCGGATTACCTGCAGGATGAAAAGCTCATTTGGCTTTCGCAGACCACGCTCTCGGTGGATGAGACCGTAGTCATCGTCAATAAGCTGCGCGAGCGTTTTCCGCACCTGCAAAACCCGCCGTCAGATGATATTTGCTACGCCACCCAAAACCGGCAAGAATCCGTCAAGGCCATCGCGCCGAAGTGCGATCTGATGATCGTGGTGGGTTCTAAGAACTCGTCCAACTCGGTGCGCCTGGTAGAGGTTGCACTCGAGGCGGGTTCGCGCGACTCCCACTTGGTGGATTTTGCCGAAGAAATCGATGAAGCATGGCTTGACGGCGTAGAGACCGTTGGCGTGACCTGTGGCGCCTCCGTGCCAGAGCTTTTGGTGCGCGAGGTGCTCGAGTACTTGGATGATCGCGGCTTTAATGATGTGGAGCAAGTAACCACCTCCACCGAATCCATCACCTTCGCGCTGCCGCGCGACCTGCGCCCCGCGCGCACCTAGCGCGTAACCGCCTAGAGGCAACGAAAAACCGTGAGCCCCGCGGCCTCGTAAAGAGCGCCGGGAGCTCACGGTTTTATTTACTCATAGAGATTATCGTCCCACCGCTGCTTCTTGGCAGCCTCGTCTTTTGCTGAAGCGGAGGGACCTCGTTCGGGAGCCGGTGGTATCACGTCCCCCGCGCGCCGGTTCGGATCCGGCTGCAAGCGATTTTCGCGTTCTGCCTGTTGCTCGCGGCGGCGCTCTTCTCGGTCGCGTCCGCGGATGCGATCCTGCGGCTTCTGCGGCGGTTGCGTCTGTGCATGCGATCTGCGGCGGGAGGCGCGTGGGGACTGAACCTGTCCGTTTTCGGTTCTATCGCGCGCCATGAGTTCCGCCACGGAGAGCCGCTCAGCGCGGTTTTGGCGGTCCCGCTTCATGTCCGCGCGCCGCGATACCTTTTGCTGCTTGACGGCGCGCTGGGCGGTCTTGCGGAAGCGCATCCAGCGCAGGATGCCGATTGCAGCCGCGCCGAGGACCGCGATAAGCAACCACACGAAGTTCTGAACCAGCGGATACACGGAGGTCAGCAGCGACGTCTTAGAAAAACTGGTGCCTTCCGGGGCATTGGACTTGGTGATGACGATTCCCGCCGTCACCACGGTTACCGCGTAGAAGATGGGGATGGACGCGATGGACAGGAATAAGCCCCGCTCCTCAACGATGAGCGCTATGAGTAGCGAGCTGATGATGAGGAAGGCAAAGTACATCCAGCCTATGGAGCCGGCAAGAATGGAAATCAATGCGCCGGTGATCAAAAGTGCCGCCAATAGCCCAAGGCCTTTCAGTAGCGAGATGCTCGGCATGCTTAGGCGTTGCGCGGCGGTAGGCTTTCGTTGTTTGGCTAGTGACACGTCGCAAAATCCTACCGCCTGGCGCGGGCCAATGGCTATATCCACGCAGTGAAACCGCCTAGAATTTAGGAATAATTTGTCCCGCGCGGCCACGTATCAATGGGGGAGGGCTCGCGAGGCGCCCGGTTTGTGCGGCCGGGAATCTCCATTTCGTGGAGCTTGCGGGCGGTCACGCCCACCCGCGAATCCAGCGAAGAGAGCGTGGAATTATAGGCCTCCACTGCCTTTTCGAGGCTCTGGCCCACCTTGCCGTAGTGCTCCGAGAGCGTATTGAGCCGCGAATAGAGCTCGCGGCCTAGGCGCTGGACTTCTTTTGCTTTGGCGGAAATATCTTCCTGGTGCCATCCCATGGCCACCGTGCGCAAGAGCGCGAAGAGCGAGCTCGGGGTGGCGATGACGACGTTGCGTTCAAAACCAAACTCGATGAGCTCAGGATCGACCGACAGCGCCGCATCGAGGAAGGGATCCGCGGGCACAAAAAGCACCACGAATTCCGGGGTGGGCTGGAAGGCCTCAATATAGTCCTTGTGGGACAGCGCCTGGATGTGGCTGCGCAGCTGGTGCGCGTGGCGGCGCAGGTAGCCAGCGTGTTCTTCTGGATCCTCGGTTTCTAGCGCGTCGAGGTAGGAAGAAAACGGGACCTTGGCATCGACGATGATATGCCTGCCGCCGGCCAAATTGATGAGCATATCCGGGCGCACGATGCGTCCGTTTAAGGGAGCTGAAACTTGGGAATCGAAGTCCACGTGCCTTGTCATGCCGCCGAGTTCGACGACGCGCTCTAGCTGAATCTCGCCCCACCGGCCGCGCACATTGGGCGAGCGCAACGCGGTAATGAGCTGATCCGTGCGCTCCGTGAGCCGGGACGAGGTGCGGGTCACCGCCTGCACTTGGCTAGATAGTGAGGCCAAGTGGGCGGTGCGATCTTCTTCCAGTTCTTGTAGCTGGAAACCCAGCCTATCCATGGCCTTTTCTAGCGGTTGCAGCTCGGCCTGGCGCCGCTGCGATTCCTGCAGCGCCCGGTGCTCCTCGCTAGGCGCGGAGCGGGACGCGGAATGGGAGTGGGCCAACCATCCCAGCACGGCGCCCAATAGGAGACCGATGAACAGCAGCAGCACGGGCAAAGTGGAAGTCATGGGATCCACTATGGCACGTGCCGCGGACACGCCTGACTATTTATTCGAATCTCCGTTCAAAAGATTTTCGAAGGCATCTCGCGCCCGGCGCAGGTTGGAGCGCATGCTCGGATCGTCATAGTCGTCCGGGGTGGAATCAACGTCGACGGAATCATCCAGGGTGTTAGACGCGCCATCGGATGCGGCATCGGCGCCTGCGATATCGGGGTTGGCGTGTTCTGGGACCTTGCGCCACTGCTCGCGCTTGTATTGTGCCTGCTCTTCGGTATAGCGGCCGATGAGATAGCCCGCGACGGTGGAGTAGTTGAGCTCGGAGGAGTGCTTTTCCCCGGACTGCAGCTTCATCATGTCCTGCACATAGCGATAAGCCACCGCGATCATGGCGGCGGTCGGCACGGCCAGGAATCCACCGATGAGCCCAAAGAGCGCGGAACCGACGATGACGGAGACCAAAACAATAACCGGGTGCAGGTTCATGGCCTTCGCCTGCAGCCACGGCGAGAGGACATTGCCCTCAAGCTGCTGGACCAAAAGGACGAGGCCCAGGACCAACAGGGCTTGGGTAAAGCCCAAAGATACCAAGGCGATAACAACTGCGAGAGCGCCGGAGACAATGGCACCGACGAACGGGATGAAGCCGGCGATGAACGTGATGATCGCCAGGGCCATCGCCAAGGGCACGCCGATGAGCACGAGGCCGAGGCCGATAAAGATGGCATCGATAAGCGAGACCACCGCCTGTGCCCGAATGAATCCGCCCAGGGTATTCCAAGCGCGCGTGAGCAATTCAGTAAGGTGCCAGCCGGCGCGCCGGCCGGTGGCATCGCGCAGCCACGGCAGGAACTTGGTGCCGTCCTTGAGGAAGAAGAAGGTGAGCACCAAGACGATGAATACCGTGATGAAAAATGAGGTGGCATTGCCGATGCCCGTAAATACCGACCCAGCAATTACGCCGGCGCGCTCCTGCAGCCAGCCCGCGGCCTCGTCGATATAGGTGCTCATATCGTCGCTATCGAGGTTCAGGGGCGGGCCCTGGGCCCATAGCTGCAGCTGCTGGATGCCGGAGACCGTTTGCAGGTAGAGCGACTGGGATTGCCGCATAAAGTCCGGCGCCACTGAGGCGATGAGCCCGCCGACCGCGGCCGAGGAGATAAGGATCGTCGTAATCGCCGCCAGGCCCGCGGGCAGGCCCTTTGTGCGCATCCACCGCGCGATGGGGTTTAAGACGGTACAGATAATAAGGGCCAAGAGCACCGGGAGGATGCCCTGCCAGAAGCTGCCCAGGACGTGATAGATCGCAAAAAGGAAAACGCCGATGATCAGCAGGCGTACGGCCCACAGGGAGGTCGACTTCACCATTTCGCCCGCGATGACGGAGCGATCGACCTGATTGCCCGGGGGATGTGGCGATACATCGTCCAATTGGCTGGTGTCGAAGTCACCGTCCAATTTATCGCCCGGGCTTGCCTGCGGCTTTTCGGGTTTAGGTTGCTTATCAGAACTCACCCCACCATCTTGCCTCATAACGTGGTAGGTGCGTTAGGATTAGCCCCGTGAGTCTTACACTAGGAATCGTCGGCTTGCCCAATGTGGGCAAGTCCACTTTGTTTAATGCCCTGACCCGTTCCGAAATCCTGGCGGCCAACTACCCATTCGCCACCATCGAGCCCAATGTCGGCTTGGTGGAGCTGCCGGATCCCCGTTTGGACACCCTCGCCAAGATGTTCAATTCCGAGCGCATCTTGCCGGCGACCGTGTCCTTCGTGGATATCGCCGGCATCGTCGCAGGCGCCTCGCAGGGCGAGGGCATGGGTAACGCCTTCCTAGCCAATATCCGCGAGGCCGACGCCATCTGCCAGGTGGTCCGCGCCTTTTCTGATGACAATGTCATCCACGTCGATGGCCAGGTAGATCCCGGCAACGACATTTCCGTTATTAATACGGAGCTGATTCTGGCGGATCTGCAGACCATCGAGAAGGCCCTGCCGCGCCTGGAAAAAGATGCCCGGAAGAATAAGGACTTGGCACCCGTGGTGGAGGCAACCAAGAAGGCGCAGGAAATCCTGGAGGATGACCGCACCCTCTTCGCCGCCGCCAAGACCGGCGAGATCGATCTCTCCCTCGTGCGCGAGCTGCACCTGATGACGGCTAAGCCCTTCCTCTACGTCTTTAACTCGGATGAGGCTGTGCTTACCGATGCCGCCAAGAAGGACGAACTGCGCCAGCTCGTCGCCCCAGCAGATTGCGTCTTCCTCGATGCACAGACCGAGTCTGAGCTCTTGGAGCTGGATGAGGACGAGGCAAGCGAGCTGCTTGAGGCCGTAGGACAAGAAGAGCCTGGCTTGGCTACCTTGGCCAAGGCCGGTTTCTCCACCTTGGGCCTGCAGACCTACCTCACCGCCGGTGAAAAGGAAACCCGCGCGTGGACCATTAAGCAAGGCGCCGCCGCACCCCAGGCCGCTGGCGTTATCCACACCGACTTTGAAAAGAAGTTCATCAAGGCTGAAATCGTCTCCTTCGACGATCTCGTTGCCGCCGGCTCCATGGCCGAAGCGCGCGCCAACGGCAAGGTCCGTCAAGAAGGCAAGGACTACATCATGCACGATGGCGACGTGTGTGACTTCAAGATCGGTGGCTAAATCCTAGCTTGTTGCAGGTCGCGGGAGTAGACGTGGCGAGTGCGCGAATTTAGAGTTATCCTATTTGCGTACTTAACAACAATAAGGAGGTCATAATAATGGCTGAGCTAGAAAACAAGACGATCGCAATCATTGCTACCAATGACTTTGAAGACTCCGAGCTGACCTCTCCGCTGGAGGCCGTGCAGAAGGCTGGCGCCACCGTAAAGGTACTGGCACCTAAGGCTGGCACCATTACGGGCAAGAACGGCACCGAGATTAACGTTGATGCTACGACCAAGGATTCCGAGGATGAGAGCTTCGATGGCATCATCCTGCCTGGCGGCACCAATAACGCCGACCTCATCCGCTTGGACGAGTCAGCCGTTAGTATCGTGCGCAAGCACATGGGCGAGGACCGCCCCTTGGGTGCCATCTGCCACGGCGGTTGGATCCTAGCCGATGCAGAAGCACTCAAGGGCCGTACCTTGACGTCCTTCCCGTCCCTGCAGACCGATCTCCGCAACGCAGGTGCTACCTGGGTTGACGAGGAGGTCCACTGCGACCAGGGTTTGGTCTCCTCCCGTACCCCGGATGACCTGCCTGCATTCAATGCGAAGTTGGTTGAAGAGTTCGGAGAGGGTCAGCACTAAATTAGGCTTGAGCCTTAATTACTCCCTACGGGCCAGATTGTGAGAAACCTCCTGGTTCGTAGGGAGTTTTTCGTCTCTAGCGGCTGCAGGGCCCATGGGAAGATTCAGGCTTTGGCTGTATTTTTCCCCTTCCCTCTGTCTGCTAACCTATGACCTCAGAAGGGGAGTAGTTCCTACGGCGCCCATTGCGCCGCGATGACTGGTCGACACACTGGCCTCAAAGCCCGGCCACTCAGTATCGATGCACCCGATGCGAACGAGACCTTCGGACTGATTCTGGTTGCCGAAGGGAGAGTAGTAGACCTTGTCTTCTTTAAGTTCTGAGCAGCGCATTTTAGAGCGCTTTATGATGTTGTCCATCGCCGCGGCAGTGGCGACGATTATCTTGAAATCCCTGGCGGCTTGGCTAACGGGCTCGGTAGGTTTCTTCTCTGACGCCCTTGAGTCCCTCGTGAACCTCGCAGCCGCCATCGCGGGCTATTGCGCCTTGCGCATTTCCGCCAAGCCTGCCGACCATAATCATCACTTTGGACACGGCAAGGCCGAGTATGTGTCCGCGTTGGTAGAAGGCGCGATGATCTTCCTCGCCGCAGGGGCCATCATCTACACCGCGATCCAGCGCCTCATTACTCCCCAGCCCGTTGAAGAAGGCGGCTGGGGCTTAGCGCTGTCGCTCTTGTCCTCGCTGCTCAACCTGGGCGTCGGGTTGGCCTTGATTAAGGCGGGCAAGCGCTACCGTTCCGCGACGCTGAATGCCGATGGCCACCACCTGCTTACGGATGTGTGGACCTCCGTCGGCGTCCTCGCCGGCATGGCTGCGGTGTATCTCACGGGCTGGCTGTGGCTCGATGCGCTTGTAGCCTTGGCGGTTGGCATCAATATCTTGTGGACAGGATTTAAGATTTTGCGCGAATCCGTCAGCAGCCTGCTTTCTGAGGCGCTCCCGGAAGAAGAGCAGGATCAGATTTGGGATCTCTTAACTGAACTGGAAAAAGAAAAGGCCGTGACCTTCACGGACCGGCGCACGGTAGCCTCCGGCAGGCAAAGGATGGTCTACCTGACCATGGAGGTGCCGGCGAGCTGGAGCGTTTTATACTCGCACGAGATCGCCGACGACGTCGAAGTCGCCCTCGACCAGCTTTTCCCCGGATGCAGCGTGTTTATCCACGTGGAGCCGGCCGGCGTCGCGCATCGCCGCCCACTTCCATTCCGGCAATAAATTAAGGCCCAAGGCGTACTGCTCTGGGCCTTCATTCGCGATTTATTAAGCCTTGACGCTTACTTCCTCGTCGGAGTCTTCCTCCATGATGTGCTTGACGCCATTTTCGGCTTCATCCCACACCTCTTGGTTCTGGATGCCTGCGCGCTTGGCGACGACCGTCGCGCACAATGCCTGACCCGTGACGTTCAGCGCCGTACGGCCCATGTCAATGATGGGCTCAACGGCCAGCAGCAAACCGACGCCAGCCAACGGCAGACCCAGCGTGGACAGGGTCAGCGTGAGCATAACCGTCGCGCCAGTGGTACCCGCGGTAGCCGCGGAACCAATGACGGAGACGAAGATGATGAGCAGGTACTGCGTGAAGTCTAGGTCCACGCCATAGAACTGCGCAACGAAGATCGCAGCAACGGCAGGGTAGACGGAGGCGCAGCCATCCATCTTCGTGGTAGCGCCGAGGGGCACTGCGAAGGACGCGTACTCGGTGGGAACGCCCAGGGCGCGTTCGCTAAAGCGTTGCGTTGCGGGCATAACACCCATGGAAGAACGGGTGACAAAGCCCAAGGAGGTTACCGGCCAGATGCGCTTGTAGAAGCCCTTGACCGGAATATTGTTGAACTTCAGCACTGCAGGGTAGACCACGGCGAAGACGATGGCCAGACCCACATACATTGCCAAGACGAACTTGCCCAGCGAACCAAGTGCGTCCCACCCGTAGGTAGCAACGGCCTTACCGATAAGCGCTGCGGTACCAATCGGTGCCAGGCGGATAATCCACCACAGGACCTTTTGGATGACCTTGAGGAAGGACTCCGTAAAGTGCAAGAACGGATCGGCAGCCTTACCGGTCTGTACCGCGGCGATGCCAATGGCCAAGGAAATAACCAGCAGCTGGAGCGCACCGAAGTTGAGGGTAACTTCGCCATCGCTAGCAGAGGCCGTAAGCCCGATGAAGTTTTGAGGGAGCAGCTGCTCGAAGAAGGCAGTCCACGAACCGACGCTCGATGGATCCTTTGCAGCGGATGCATCGACGCTCGCGCCAGCACCGGGCTTCATGACCAATGCCACGACGATGCCCACGATGACGGAAAAGAACGCCGTAATGGCGAACCACATCAACGTAGAAACGGCTAAGGATGCGGCATTGGCAACCTTGCGCAGGTTAGCCACAGAGGTGACCACCGCGGCGAAGATGAGCGGCGGAACCATGACCTTCAATAGCTGGACATAGGCGCCACCGACACCGCTGAGCAGATTGGTCAGCCACCCTGGATTATCAGGATCGGTATCCATGCCAGATGCGATCAGTCCCAGGATAAGGCCGATGATAAGGCCCGCAATGACTTGCGCGCCAAATCCCGTTGCCCAGCTAGGGAGCTTGGAGCGAGAGGAAACTTTTTGTGTCATAGAACGTCCTTTGGAAATAAACTGAACAGGTCTGACTATTTGGTTAGTACGATTCTGTTCAACTTCGACCAGTCTTACTTTATTCCATGCGTCAAACCACAAGGAAAAAGGGTCTCGTTTCCAGCTGCGATGCCGTTAAGACTGCTTTGTAGACTAAGCAGTTCAGCACCTGTGTACGCTCTTACCCACACCGCGCTCCTCAACCTGCGCCCTCAATCTTCATCCGTAAACCTCGCGCTTCATCCCTTGTCCTGCAACCCCACCCTTCAATCCTCATCCTGTAACCCGCCCTTCGCGCTTGCCGCGAGCCTCATTTCGGTTAGCGCTCCTATCCCCCGTGAGCGCGAAGGGTGGGGAGAGGGGGATGGCGCAAACAAGATGCTGGGTGTACCCAATAGGTAGCCCGTGAACCTCCTGGTACCTTTACTCTTATTTCTTTTACAGGAGGTAGAGGTATGGGCTGGATAAAGCCGTTAATTGGCGTTGCCGTACTCGGTGGCGTGGTGTCGATGGGAGTCGGTGTAGCGAAGAGTGACGAGCACGCAGTGGTCAATCGCGTCATCGATGGCGACACCATAGACGTCACGCTTGATGGCGAAAAGACGAGGGTTCGACTCCTCAATATCGATACTCCCGAAATCGGGCGCAACGGGAGGCCCAGCGAATGCTTAGCGGAAGAAGCCAAGGAGTACCTCGAAGATCGATTGCCACAAGGAACCGAGGTGACACTGGAATACGACGAGGAGAAGACTGATAAGTATGGGCGCACGTTAGCCGGTGTCTTTCTTGGTGGCGATCTCGTAAATGCAGACATTGCTGCTGAGGGGCTTGCAGTTGCCAAAAAGATTGGCGCTAATGGCAAGTTCTATAACGAGGTAAAAGAAGCAGAAAGCGGGCCGCGGACTAAGGGCACGGGAGTCTTCGGGGTTTCCGATGAATGCCAAGTATCCAGCGATGAAGATATGGCAGAGTCACTTCAGCAAGCTGAAAGTGCTACGGCTGCTGCCGCTGGGATCGGAATTATTGCTGCCAACATCGATAGCGACGACGGTGGGGCCACAAAGGCTCTGGCCCAGATCTACGCTGCCCGGAAGGGGTTGGACGCCTTGCGTGGACGTAGCGATGATCGCAGTGAGTTCCAAAAAGCCGCATATCCAGAAGCTCCAGAGCGCTTGGCAAAACAGATGGAGAAGGAACTATCTGAACATGAAGAAGAAATTGAGGAACAGGTAGAGACCGCCAAGCGGGAAAAGGCGAAAGAAGAGGAGCGAAGGGAACAAGAGCGCGAGCGCCAGGAGGCGGCTGAGCGCGAAGCGGCGGAGCGAGAGACTGAGCGCGAGAGGCGACTGGCAGAAGAAGCTGCACATGTAGACGCCACAGCGCCCGCCGCAGGGTCTAATTCAAACACGGCCGGAAGCCAGTACATGGTCCCGCAGCCGCAACAGGCACCACGCGTGGATACCTACACCGGGTGCCGTGCATACGGCGGCAACTACGCCTTTACCTCCGTGGATAAGAAGGGCCGTGCCTACGCAAAGATTGATTGCACGACCAAGCAACAAATCGGCTAACTGCTCAGTTTTAGAACTCCGCCCTTCGCGCTCACCGCGAGCGCAACGCGTCGGTGAAACCCCAATGCCCGTGAGCGCGAAGGGCGGTGGGACGGGGGACGGGGCGCGATGCATCTTAGGCCTCAACGTAACGCACTGCCCGTCCGTTCGAATCCGTCCACCTCACCCTTCGCGCTCACCGTGAGCACAGTGCCCCGGTGAAACCCCAACGCCCGTGAGCGCGAAGGGCGATGGGGCACTACGAGGAAACTAAGAGGACAGCGTGGAATCAAAGCAGCGGGGCGCCGTCAGCTGTCATACTGGAATGATGAAGATTCTGGTAACTGCTTTTGATGCCTTTGGTGGCGAAGAAATTAACCCTACGGAACGCGCGCTGGATCGCTTGCCGGATGAAATCGGTGGCGCGCAGATTATTAAGCATCCTGTGCCAACAGTGTTCGGTGAAGCACTGAAGCAGGCAATTGCTGTGGCCGAGAAAGAAAACGTGGACGCGGTGGTCTGCCTGGGACAGGCCGGCGGGCGGGGCCATATCACTCCGGAGCGGGTGGGCATCAACTTGGCGGATGCTTCTATCCCGGATAATGCTGGTAACCAGCCCAGCGATGAACCAGTGGTTGAAGGTGGCCCGGCCGCGTACTTTTCCACCCTGCCAGTCAAGGCAATGGTTGCAGCGATTCAGGAGGCCGAGATTCCAGCGCAAGTCTCGACCACGGCGGGAACATTCGTCTGCAACCACCTGCTCTATGGCCTGCTGCATCATTTCAAAGATACGCAGGTAAAAGCAGGCTTTATCCACGTGCCGTTTATTAAGGAACAGGCTAAAGAAAACAGCCCGATGCTGGAGCTTACGGACGTCGTGCAGGGCGTGGAGCGCGCGATTAGTGCCGTGGCGAAAAGTGCTTAGGGTGGCCTTGCTAGAGAAATTTTCCGCCCAAATATAGATTTAAAGTCATGTCTCGCTTAAGTCCTCTCAACTGGCCGGTGGTGCGCCAGCTGCGTAGCGGCGATCCCTTTGGCAGGGATATCAATACGCAATCAACCAAGAGCAAGGAAAAGCACGGACGCACAGTGGAAGCTGACCGCGTGGTGCAATCCGTGTGTCCATATTGCGCGGTTGGTTGCGCCCAGCGCGTGTATGTCAAAGATGACCGGGTCATCCAGATTGAGGGCGATCCAGATTCGCCGATTTCGCGCGGGCGTCTGTGTCCCAAGGGCTCGGCATCGGAGCAGTTGGTCAACTCCGCAACGCGATTGACCAAGATTAAATATCGCGCCCCGCACTCCACCGAGTGGCAGGAGCTGGATGAAGACACCGCGATGGACATGATCGCGGATCGTTTCTTGGAAGCGCGCCGGAAGGGCTGGCAAGACACCGATGATTCGGGGCGGACTCTAAACCGCACGATGGGTATCGCTGGCCTTGGCGGCGCGACCTTGGATAATGAGGAAAACTACCTCATTAAGAAGCTTTTTACCGCTGCCGGTGCGGTGCAGCTCGAAAACCAGGCGCGCATATGACACTCCGCCACAGTTCCTAGTTTAGGAACTTCGTTTGGCCGCGGCGGCGCAACCCAACCGCTGCAGGATATGGCGAATGCTGATTGCATCGTCATCGAGGGTTCGAATATGGCCGAGTGCCACCCGGTGGGATTCCAGTGGGTCGTAGAAGCCAAAAAGCGTGGTGCCCGCATTATTCACGTGGATCCGCGGTATACGCGTACCTCTGCGTTCTCTAACCGCCACATTGGCATTCGCGGCGGTACCGACGTGGTGCTGCTGGGTGCGGTCATTAACTACATGCTCCAGAATGAGCTGTACTTCCGCGATTATGTCGTCGCATATACTAATGCGCCGATGATCATCTCGGAGGATTACCAGGACACCGAGGAACTGGACGGACTGTTTTCTGGCTATGACCCGGAAACCGGCACGTATGTGACCGATTCGTGGCAGTACGTGCAAAAACCGGAAGGTTCTTCTTGGAATGTGGAGCGCGATGACACCCTGGAGCATCCGAATTCGGTTTTCCAGATTCTCAAGCGCCATTATGCGCGCTATACACCTGAGCTGGTAGAAGAAACCTGCGGCATCGCGCAGGAGGACTTCTACTACCTGGCGGATTCCATTGCGCAGAATTCCGATCCGGAACACACCACGTGTTTCGCTTATGCCTTGGGATTTACCCAGCACACCTTGGGAGCGCAGTTCATCCGTACCGCTGCGATCCTGCAGCTTTTGATGGGCAATGTGGGCCGCCCGGGCTCGGGAATCATGGCCCTGCGCGGGCATGCCTCCATTCAGGGTTCCACCGATATCCCGACCCTTTTCCACTCCCTGCCTGGCTACCTGCCCATGCCGAGCGTGGAAAAGCAGACGTGGCCGGAATTCGTGGATGAGATCCGGGATGAGTCCCAAAAGGGCTTCTGGCAGATTGGCGAGAATTACGCCGTGTCCTTGATGAAGTCCTACTGGGGAGATGCGGCGACCAAGGAAAATAACTGGGGCTATGACCTTATGCCGCGCATTTCCGGCGCGCATTCTACCTACGAAACCCTGCAGGCCATGCTCAATGGTCAGGTAGATGGCTACTTCGTCTTCGGCCAAAACCCGGCGGTGGCGCAGTCCAATGGCGGCATGCAGCGCCGCGGTTTGGCGTCGCTGAAGTGGCTGGTTGTGCGCGATTTCCAGGAAATCGAAACCGCATCGTTCTGGAAGGACGCGCCGGAGATTAAAAACGGCGAGCTGAAGACCGAAGACATCGAAACCGAGGTCTTCCTAATGCCCGCAGCCACCCACGTGGAAAAGGCCGGTACCTTTACTCAGACCCAACGTATGCTGCAGTGGCGCTTCCAAGCGGCACCGCCGCCAGGCGATGCCAAGAGCGATCTGTGGTTCTTCTACCAGCTGGGTAAGAAGCTGAAGGAACGCCTGCGCGATTCCACCGATCCGCGCGATCTCCCGCTCCAGAAGGTGACGTGGGATTACGTGGAAAATGAGGAAGGAGAGCCGAACTCCGAGGACGTCCTCAAAGAGATCAACGGCTACTACCTGGATGGGCCCAAGAAGGGTGAGCTTTTGCCCACCTTCGTGGAGATGAAGAATGACGGCACGACTTCCGGCGGCTGCTGGATCTACACCGGCGTGTACAAGGATGGCGTCAACCAGTCCGCGCGCAAGGTCCCGGGGTCGGAGCAGAACGAGGTCGCGCCCGAGTGGGGCTGGGTCTGGCCTGCTAACCGCCGCATTTTGTACAACCGCGCTTCGGCTAAGCCGGATGGCGCCCCGTGGTCCGAGCGCAAGAAGTACGTGTGGTGGGACGAGGCCCAGGGCAAGTGGGTAGGCGATGACGTCCCTGACTTCCCGGTGACGAAGTCGCCGGAGTACAAGGCTCCTGCCGATGCCGTCGGTCCCGACGCCCTCGATGGCACGGACGCCTTCATCATGCAGGCGGACGGTCGCGGTTGGCTCTTTGCGCCTTCCGGGCTTTCCGATGGCCCTTTGCCCACCCACTATGAGCCGCAGGAGTCCCCGGTGACCAATGTGCTGTATAAGCAGCAGCAATCGCCGACGCGCTTGACCATCAAGCGCCCGGATAACCTGCAGCGTCCAGAACCGGGCATGCCCGGTGCGGAGGTTTTCCCGTTCGTATTTTCTACCTACCGCCTCACGGAGATGTACACCTCGGGTGCGATGTCGCGCCGCCTGCCTTATTTGGCGGAGCTGCAACCTGGCCTATTCTGCGAGGTGGATAAGGACTTGGCCGCAAAACGTGGTCTGGAAAATGGCGAGTGGGCGACGATCATCTCGCCGCGCGGTGTGATTGAGGCGCAGGTCTTGGTCACCGATCGCATGCAGATGCTGAAGATCAATGGGGAAGAATTCCACCAGATTGGCCTGCCCTTCCACTACGGCGAGTCCGAGACCACCGCTGTGGCAGGCGACGGCGCTAACGATCTCTTGGGCCTTACGCTCGAGCCGAATGTGTTCATTCAGAACTCAAAGATTGGTGCCTGCGATATCCAACCGGGCCGCCGGCCAAGGGGAGAAGGTCGCTTGAAGCTGCTCAAGCAGTACCAGGAGAGGGCGCAGTTAAGTGTGGATTCCGGCAATGATTTGTTGTCGGTTCCTGACTCGTTTACCTATAACCCGGAACCCGAAAAGCATGGCCAGCCTGGGGCGGAAAGTAGTGACGGCGAGACGGCAAGTAAAGGCGAAGAAGGTAAGTAAATGACTAATCTACTGACCGAGGACGCGGGCCGGCACGGCTATGATTCCTACCGCCGCATGGCCTTTTTCACCGATACGTCCGTGTGCATCGGCTGCAAGGCCTGCGAGGTGGCGTGCAAGGAATGGAACCGCAACCCGGTAGAGGGATATGACGTCACCGGTGATTCCTATGACAACACCGGTGCCTTGGGCGCTAATACGTGGCGGCATGTGGCCTTCGTGGAACAAAACAACGACCGCATTGAGAAGGCACGCGAAGAGGGAAAACAGCTTATTTCCCTGGGCATGCCCACCATCGGTGGAAAGCCTGACGAGGTCGATACCACTCCGCCGGATACGGATACGTTCCGGTGGTTGATGTCCTCGGACGTCTGCAAGCACTGCACGCATGCAGGGTGTTTGGATGTCTGCCCCACAGGCGCGCTCTTCCGCACCGAGTTTGGCACCGTGGTCGTCCAAGATGATGTGTGTAATGGCTGCGGAACCTGCGTGGCGGGGTGCCCCTTCGGCGTCATCGAACGCCGCGATGACGGCGGGGTGTCGTTGAAATACGATAAGACCGCGACGGTGGATTATCAGGATAATTCGCACGCCGGTATTAATGTGCTGAAAAAGCTCAAGCAGCGCAAACCCCAAGGCACGGATCACACGCCGGGCGAGGCGATGCCGATTAAGAATGTGGGCGTCGCCCAGAAGTGCACCATGTGCTATGACCGCCTGAAACAGGGCGAGCAACCGGCGTGCTCCAAGACGTGTCCCACCGATTCCATTCAGTTCGGTACCTATGAGGACATGCTGGCCGCGGCGAAGGATCGCGTGCGCGTCCTGCACGAACAGGGCATAACGGAGGCGCGGCTCTACGGCGCCAATGACAACGATGGCGTGGGCGGAACCGGCTCTATCTTCTTATTGCTAGATTCGCCAGAGGTCTATGGCCTGCCGCCGGATCCGCGCGTGCCCACTGCGGATTTGCCGAGCATGTATAAGACCGCGGCCAAGGCCATCGGCGGGATGGCGCTGGCCGTGGCGGGTTCCTTTTTGATTGGAGGGCGCAAATGAGCGGTTTTGATGAGTACCGGCCACCGCAGCCGGAGCGGCCGAATCGCTACCGCAACTTCGATGGGCCGAAGCGCAAGAAGAAGCGCAAGCGCCCGGGTGCGGGTGCGCAGGATGGCTCCAAAGAGGAGCGGATGGCAGAAGACTTCGAGTTTTCTTCCTATTACGGCAGGCCGGTAGTTAAGGCCCCGCCGTGGGAGTGGCCCATCGGTGGGTATTTCTTCTTGGGCGGTATTGCCGGCGGTTCGGGTCTTCTCGCCACCGGTGCACAGGCCGCAGGCAACGCACCTTTGCGCCGGACCACGCGGGTAGCGGCCTTTGGCGCGGCGGCCGCCGGTTCGGTCTTTTTGATTTTAGATCTGGGCCGGCCGGAGCGCGCGTTGAATATGTTCCGCGTCTTCAAGGTGACCTCACCGATGTCGCTCGGATCGTGGCTGCTCGCGGGCTTTTCCACCGCGGCGGCCATTCCGGCAGCGGTAGAGGTGGATAATGCGACCAAGCGGAAGCTGCCGCTTCCGAAGTGGCTGCGCGCGAGCCTAGGCAAGGCCGCGACTCCGGCCGGGGTGATAACCGGTGTGCTCGGCGGCCCGTTGGCCGGATATACGGCGGTGTTGCTGTCCAATACGTCCAACCCGGTATGGAATGACATGAAGCGGCACCTGCCCTATGTCTTTGTATCCTCTGCCTCGGCAGCGGCCTCCGGCCTGGCGATGGTGACCACTCCGGTAAAGCACGCCGGGCCCGCCCGCGCCTTGGGCATGGCAGCTGCGGCCAGCGATATCGCGGCGACGAAGGTGCTAGAAAGCAATATGGAGCCGGAGCCGCGCGAGGAATTGCATCACGGCACGCCGGGAAAGCTCATGCGCGCCTCGGAATACTTGATTGCCGCTGGCGGGGTGGGCAGCGCGGTGGCGGCGGCGACGAAGTCCCGCGCCGTATCCGTGGCTTCGGGCCTGGCCTTGATGGCCGGATCCGCGTGCACGCGCTTTGGTGTGCTCAACGCTGGCTTGGAGGCGGTGAAGAACCCGGCCACCACGATGGGGCCGCAAAAACGCCGTGCGGAGCGGCGCCGGCGCGAGCAAGGGCTTGCCACCGACGTGCTCAGCGCAGGCTAGCGAGGGCTAGCTAGTTTAGTCGAGGTTGGCAAAGGAATCGGCGAGCTCTTCGCCGATCTCCTGCATACGCGATTGCTCCGCCTCCAAGGACTCGGAATCGCGGTGGAGATAGTAGTTCACCGCAGCGTCATGCACCGTGGTCACGCAGGTGGTTGAGACGGCATCCTCGACCTCCCAGGCCGAGCAATAAAAATGCCGGTCCGCGGCGGTGAAATCGAACGGCTTGTACTCATTTCTCGCGCGGCCTTGGGCGGCATTTTGCTTGTCGATGTCCTCATTGACCAGCTCCAAGTAGCGCTCCGCCGCCGCATCTGGGTCATCGGGGCATACGGCCTCATTATCGGATTCGTATTTCGTGCCCAGCACGCTAATCTTTTCCGGCGAATCGCCGCCGTAGAGCACGGAGAAGGAGTCATCCTCATCGCTGGTGGAATCGGGATCCTGGTTAGCGCCGATCAGGGTGTCTGGCAATGACGTGCGCAGTTCCGATAATTCGATGGGCGAGCAGCCGCGGTTGGTGGTCCCGTCGGCGCAGGCGACAAGGCTCGCACCGAGGGCGAGGGTGACAAGGGGCAGGCTAAAAAGGCGGTGGTTCATCTTAGGAAATGGTGATGTAGGAATCGTCAGAAAGCGGTGTCGTGCGGCCGATGACGGGGTAGCCCGGGACTTCGCCGATGATGAGGAGGCCGCCGGAGGTTTGGGCATCGGCAAGCAGCACTAGCTCTTCCTCCGTAAGGGAGGAGGGCTGCAGGTGCGGGCGCACCCAATCCAGGTTGCGGCGCGAACCGCCCGGGATAAAGCCTTCCGCGAGGGCATCGGTGGCGCCGTCCACGGTGGGGACCGCGGAAAAGTCCAGCTCAGCCGATACGCCAGAGGCGCGGCACGTCTTGTACAGGTGGCCGAGCAGCCCGAAGCCGGTGACATCGGTGGCCGCGCGCGCACCTGCGGCGACCGCATCCTGGGCGGCCTGGCGGTTGAGCGCGGTCATGGAATCGATGGCGGCCTGGGATACCTCGCCGGTGGCCTTGTGTTTATTATTCAAAATGCCCACGCCGATGGGCTTGGTCAGCGTAATGGGCAGGCCGGCCTCCGCGGCATCGTTGCGCATGAGTTTTTCGGGATCAACGATGCCCGTCGCCGCCATGCCGTACAAGGGCTCCGGGGCGGTAATGGAGTGGCCGCCGGTAATGGAAATGCCTGCCTCGGTGGCCTTATCCATGCCGCCGCGCAGCACCTCGCGCAGGACGTCCAAGCCAAGCTTCTCATTGGGCCAGCCCACGAGGTTGATGGCGGTAATGGGGGTGCCACCCATTGCGTAGACATCAGATAGCGCATTGGCCGCGGCAATCTGGCCCCAGGTATAGGGATCATTGACCATGGGGGTGAAAAAATCCGCGGTGGAAATCACGGCGACGCCGTTGTCGATTTTGACCGCTGCGGCGTCATCGCCATCGTCGAGGCCGACCAAGACATTGGGATCGTCCTTGCCAATGAGCCCTTCTACTGCTGACTCCAATTCGCCGGCGGGAATCTTGCAGGCACAACCGCCACCAGCGGCGAAAGAGGTTAAATCAATCTGCTCCGTCATGCTGGTCATTTTACCCGCCGGAAAGTGGTGGGGCGCCGGCGGTGGGGTGCGCGCGGGTTCTGTAAAGTAGCCAGGCGGAGGCGTACGTGTCCTGGTGGGCGCCCCGGTCTTCAAAACCGGTGAGGCCGAGCAGCTCGGCCTGGCAGGTTCGATTCCTGTCCGCCTCCGCCATACGCGCGCAAGGAGGAAAACGAGTGCCGAGCCATAACGCTGGTCGCCCCGCACATAATGCCCGTGATCCGCGCCGTAATTTACCCCGCATGGATGAGCTTTTGCGGCTACACGCGGTAGAAAGCGCGCGGGAGACAATCGCAGAACACGCCATTCGCGCCACGATTAAAGGCGCGCTGTCCGCCGCCCGCCGCGGAGAGGTACCCGTTACCGGCGTGGAGGCAGAAATTGCGCGGCGCCTGGCGGCCCACAGTACCCATTCCTTGCAGCCGGTTATCAACGCCACCGGCGTCATCATCCATACGAATTTGGGCCGCGCTCCGCTCTCAGAGGCCGCAGTCGAGGCGCTGCAGGCCGCGGCCGGATATACCGACGTGGAAATGGACTTAGACACTGGGCGGCGCTCGTCCCGGCGCGGTGCCGGTGCCACTCAGGCGCTGTTGGCGGCGTGCCCCGGCGCGGAGGATGCGTTGGTGGTCAACAACGGTGCGGCGGCCTTATTGCTGTCCACGGCCGCGCTGGCACCAGGCAAGGAGGTCATCATCTCGCGCGGCGAGCTCATTGAGATCGGCGCGGGCTTCCGCCTACCGGAATTAATTGAATCCACCGCGACGCGCCTGCGCGAGGTGGGTGCGACCAACCGGACGCACCTCCACGATTATGAAGGCGCGCTGGGAGAGGCAACCGGCGCGATCTTAAAGGTACATCCCTCCAACTTCCGGATTGAGGGTTTTAGCAGTTCGGTGGGAGTCGGCGAGCTGGCGCAGCTTGCGAAGAAGCAGGGCACGAAGCTCATCGTGGACCTTGGCTCGGGTTTGCTTACCCACGATCCGGTCCTGCCAGACGAGCCCGATATTCACGCGCAGCTGAAAGCCGGGGCGGATATTGTCATCGCCTCGGGCGATAAGCTTTTGGGCGGGCCGCAGGCCGGCATCTTATTGGGCACTAAGGACGCGATTGCGGCGGTGAAAAAGCACCCGCTGGCGCGGGCGGTGCGCATAGATAAGCTGCGGCTCAATGCCTTAGAGGCAGCGATCACGACGCCCGCCAATGCGGTGAATCAGGCCCTCCACCTTGACCCGGCGCGCCACCGCGAGCGCACCGAGGCCATCGCCGCGGCGGTGGGTGGCGAGGTTGTTGAGCATGCTGGCCGCGTGGGCGGGGGAGGAGCCCCCGAGTACCCGCTGCCCGGCGTAGCGGTATCCCTGCCGGAGGAACTTGCGCCAAAGCTACGCCAGCACACCCCGCCGGTGGTGGCGCGCCAGCACCAAGGCCGCTGCCTCATTGACGTGCGCTGCGTGCCCGAGTCCCAGGACGAGGTGCTCATCGCGGCCATCCGGGCGGTGATGTAGGTGTACGTCATCGCGACCGCCGGCCACGTCGATCACGGCAAGTCCAGCCTGGTGCGCGCCCTCACAGACATGGATCCGGATAGGTGGGCCGAGGAAAAACGCCGCGGGCTGACCATTGACTTAGGCTTTGTCTGGACGGCGCTGCCCTCCGGCGCGGACGTGGCGTTTGTGGATGTTCCCGGCCACGAAAAGTTCTTTGGCAATATGCTCGCCGGGGTGGGCCCGGCCTCCGTGGTGCTTTTCGTGGTTGCCGCGGACGAGGGCTGGCAGGCCCAATCCACCGACCATCGCGACGCGCTGCACGCGCTGGGCATCGAGCACGGCGTCATCGCCTTGACCCGCAGCGACCGCGCCGATGAAAAGCGCCGCGCGGAGGTCACCGCCCAGGTACGCACGCAGTTTTCTGCCACCCCGCTTGCCGATGCCCCCATTATCCCCGTCTCCTCCCACACCGGCGAGGGCCTGGCGGAACTGGGCGCGGCGCTCGATGACTTGGTGGCCCGCGTGCCCGCACCCGACACAGACGCCCCGGTGCGCCTGTGGATCGATCGCGCTTTTAGCGTCAAGGGCGCGGGAACCGTGGTGACCGGGACGCTGAGTGCTGGCACGCTGCGCACCGGCGATGCCCTGGTGCTTTCCACCGCGGCAGGGGACAAGCGGGTGGAGATCCGTGGCTTGCATAGCGAAAATACCGCGCAGGAATCCCTGGGCCCCGTCACTCGCGCCGCGGTCAACCTGCGCGGGGTCGATGCCGCCGATATCCACCGCGGTGATCTGCTGCTTACCCCAGGTGCGTGGCGCGGTGTCGATATCGTGGACGTCCACCGCACTTTTGGCACCGCGCTTGATGAACTGCCCGATAACCTCGTGGTCCACTGCGGCACCGCCGGGATAGAAGCGCACCTGCGGCCGCTGTCAGCGGATTTTGCCCGCCTGCGCCTATCGCGCGCTCTGCCGCTGGTCATCCTGGATCGCCTAGTCGTCCGCAGCCCCGGCGGCCGACATGTTAGCGCCGGCGTGGAGGTCATCGACGTGCGCCCGCCGGAGCTAGACCGCCGCGGCGCCGCCCGCAAGCGTGCCGAGGCATTGGCGGAGCACACCTCTTTCCGCAATCCTTCCTCCTACCTGCAGCGTGTGGGCTATGCCCGGCGCGCGGACCTGGAACTCGATGGTTATGACACCGATGCCACGCCGCCGGGCATCATTAACTTCCACCAGTGGTGGATTGCCGCCCGCCAGGTAACGCGCTGGAAAGAAACGCTGACTACCGCGCTGCAGGAGCACGCTGCAGCGAATCCGCTCGCACCGGGCATGCCGCGCAATGCGGCACTCGATGCCTTGGGCCTTAAGGAAGAAGGGCTGCTGCGCCTAGCGGTAGCCGCTGCGCACGCTGAAGAATCCGAAGGCTTAATCCGGCTGCCTGGCCACACCGTAGATCTCGGCGCCGCCGAGCCCGCCGTGGCCGAATTGGAACGCAGGTTAGAAACTGAACCCTTTGCCGCGCCGGAGGCACACGAGCTTAAAGAGCTGGGGCTGAGCGAAAAAGAACTGGCCGCCGCCGAGCGCGCTGGGCGCCTGCTACGTCTGAAAGATGGCATCATCCTCCTGCCGGACGCCCCAGACAAGGCACGGGAGCACCTCTCACAACTCGAACAGCCCTTTACCTTGTCCGCCGCGCGCCAAGTGCTGGGGACCACCCGCCGGGTGGCTATCCCACTGCTGGAATACCTCGATGCCCAAGGCATTACCCGCCGTGGCGAGGGTGGCAAGCGCACACTGCGCTAAGCACAAGCGGGCGCCTTATTTGCGGTGATTGCCGCCGCGCGGGCGGGACTGCTCGCGCGCCACGCGCCGGGCGCGCACGCGGGCGGATTCGGAAGAAAAGCGGCCCGGTTCCTCTGCGACGGGAAGCGCGCGCCAGCTTAGGTTCTGTGAGCCCGGCATGGACGAGACCAAGTCGGCCAAGCCGCTGCTAGCGGGCGGTGCCGCAGCCTCGTCCTTCTCGTGGGC
Organism: Corynebacterium accolens; assembly: GCF_023520795.1. Taxonomy (NCBI): domain Bacteria; kingdom Bacillati; phylum Actinomycetota; class Actinomycetes; order Mycobacteriales; family Corynebacteriaceae; genus Corynebacterium; species Corynebacterium accolens. The sequence continues at coordinate 953,515 of NZ_CP046605.1, forward strand.
ACGAGGCGTGGTCGGGGCAGCGTCGTTCTCTGGAGCAGCGCTGGGCATTGCGGGCGACGCTTCGGCCGGGCCCAGATCCTTGTTGGCACTCGGGCTGACTGGGCACCGGAAGCCGGCGGGAAGATCGCCTGCAATGTCGGCGGACTCCAGCGCGAACTCCCACCCCTCGGGCTGGGCTGGGGTGGTAGGGCGGGATGTGGTGGTGCTGGGAAGCGCGGTGCGGCCAGACGGCACCCGCAGGGGTGGTACCGCCGGGGAGAACAATTCGGTATCTGTGGCATCCTCTGCGGGGGTATCAACCGCGATCATCCCGCCGCCGCTATAGGCACGGGCTGCCACCACAGTACCGGCTTCTTGTGCCGCCGCATACGCTGCGCGCAGACCCGGCAGCTGGCTCAACACGCCGCACGGGCCGACCACAGTATCGCCACACGAGGCCACGACGGCGTCATCGATGATCTTGAGCGTGACAAAGAATTGCTGCGTTTCAAGGTGAGATAGCTGCTCATCGGTCAGATCGCCTGCCGCAGAATCGATGACCGCACCGTGACCGCCGGCAAGAAGCGCCGATTCGGCCGGCTGGTCATTGACCGGTACCATCCACGGCCACAGCCCGAGGGAGACGGCGACCTCGAGTTCGCCGTCAACGATGCCGACCGTGGCTACCGTCTGCGGAGTGGCCTGCGATGCCTTCAATCGGTGTAGGTCCGGGTATTCGGCTGCCTCTACCTCATCGAGGAACCCGATGAAACCAAATTCCGAACGCACCCGCCAGCCGTTGGAGTAGGTATCGGGCTCTAGAGAGACATCGATAAGAGCAGGCTGACTACCCACGCCAGGAATGCTCAGCACCGTGCCGGAGATGACATGTTCCAGGATGGCGACGTGTTCGACGCCGAAGTAGCTGGTCGCAAGCGGGTAGGGCACCATAGGAAAAGTAACTCCAAAGCTTTAAAGCGGGGCGTAACGTACGGATCTCATTTTACGCATGTGGGGGTAAAACAGCGCTTAGTCGGTGGTTTTAGCCAATGTTCGTTAACGTATTAATGATTCCCTCAAGTTGAATAGTGCATAACGAAATAGGAGTAGGGCTTTGTCGTCTAATTCATCGCCCCGGCCCGATAACGGAACCACCAGTGGGCTGGAAAACGTTAATAATACGGAAGAAAGCCAAAAGCGCGTGCGCGGCGCCAAGCGCATCCTGCACGACATCATCTACCCGCACAATATTCACCCCGCCTTGGTCCCTGGCGTATCCATTGAGGACCAAAAGGTTAAATACAGTGTGGATAAGACCATCTTGAGCGTTGTCGGTGGGCTCGTCATCGCCTTCGTGGTGTGGGGAGTGCTCGCCCCCGAACAGGTTTTTAATACCTCCTCTACGGCCCTGGACTGGGTTATGCGCAACCTAGGCTGGATCTTTACGGCGCTGGCCACCTTCCTGATGTTCCTGCTGTTGATCCTGGCCTTTTCCAAGTACGGGAAAATCCCACTCGGCGTGGATGGCGAAAAGCCGGAGTTTTCCACGATCAGTTGGGCCGCCATGCTCTTTGGCGCGGGCATCGGCATCGGGCTTATTTTCTTCGGCCCCTACGAACCGCTTACGCATTATCTCTCGCCGCGCCCTGGTGCCTATGAGGCCGCCAGCGATGAAGCGGTGCTCGGCGCGCTGGCCCAATCGGCCATGCACTGGGGCCTTAATGCGTGGGCTATCTATGCCATCGTCGGGCTGTGCGTGGCCTACGTGTCCTTCCGCCGCGGGCGCGTACCCCTGATGAGCTCTATCTTGATGCCGCTTTTTGGCAACCGCTCCACCGATTCCACACCGGCGCGCATTATCGATGGCCTGGCTATCATCGCCACCCTCTTTGGTACCGCGGCTACTTTGGGCATTGGCGCGCTGCAGATCGGCCGCGGCGTGGAAATCGTCAGTGGCTGGTCCACCGCTGGCAATACCGCGGCGTTGGTCATCATCATTGTGCTGTCCATCGGCACCATCTTTTCCGCCGTGTCTGGTGTGGCTAAGGGCGTGCGGTGGCTATCCAATATCAACCTGGCATTGGCGCTGGGCATCGCCATCTTCTTCTTCGTCATCGGACCGACTGCCTTGCTGGCCAATATGATGCCCGCAGTCATCATCGAGTACCTCGATAACACCCCTGAGATGTTGTCCGCCAACATGGGCGAAGGCGAAGATATGGTCTCCTTCCTATCCTCGTGGACCACGTTCTACTGGGCGTGGTGGGTATCCTGGTCGCCGTTCGTCGGCGTATTCGTGGCCAAGATTTCCCGCGGTCGCACCATCCGCCAATTCGTCCTTGGCGTGCTGTTTATTCCTTCTGCCATCATCATCGCCGCATTCACCATCTTGGGCGGCACCACCATTTGGCTGCAGCGCCGCGATGGCGATATCGCCCCCGATGGCACCATCGATTCCATGCCGGCGGCCGAAGACATCTTCTTCAACGTCTTGGACCATTTCCCCGGATCCAATTGGATGGCCCCGCTGGTCATCGTCATGCTCGTGGTATTTTTCATCACCACTGCGGACTCAGCCTCGCTGGTCAATTCCCAGCTCACCCAGCGCGGCAACCCACAGCCGAAGCCCTTGGTCACCGTCTTTTGGGTGATCTGCATGGCGGGCATCGCCGTGGTTATTCTCATCTCCGGCGGCAAAAACGCGCTGCAAGGCCTGCAAAACCTCATCACCATTACGGCGCTTCCCTTTGCCGTCATCATCGTGTTGATGTGCATTGCCCTGATTAGGGAACTGCGCCACGATCCGGCCTCCATCCGCCACTATTACGAGCACCAGGCCGTGTCCAATGCGGTCATCCACGGCGTGCGCGAATACGGCGATAACTTTGCCCTGTCGATCGAGCCCACTGCGGGAGACTCCGATTACGCCACCGGCGGCGAATTTGATTCCACCGCCGCAGAGGTCACTGAGTGGTACGCGCGCACCGATGAGGAGGGCCATGCTATCGGTTACGACTACGAGGCTGGCCGCTACGTGGATGATGATCCTTCGGTGGCTAATGGCGAGTTCGTCTCTGGCTCGACCGATGACGATGCACAGACCCCGCCCGCTCATTAAGGCTCGATAAGTTTAGTTAGGTACAGTCACAGACCATGACCTTGTCCACGTTCGCCTTCGCCTTTGGATTGGTCCTGCTCTCGGGCCTGTCCACCTCCATCGGCGGGGCGCTGGCGGTGGGAAAGCGCCAGCCAGGGCCCGCATTTATGGCCGCGGCCCTGGGCCTTTCGGCGGGTGTGATGCTCTATGTTTCCTTCATGGAAATCCTGCCGGAAGGCATAGAGCAGCTTGGCGATGCCCTCGGGGGCGAAAAGCCTGGCACCTGGGCCGCGGTAGGGGCCTTCTTTGCCGGTATTGCGGTCATCGCGATTATTGACCGGATGGTGCCAGAAGAAATTAACCCGCACGAACCGGGCACGACGGAAGAAGACGCCCGCCGGGGCAGGTTGATGAAGACGGGCGTATTTACCGCAGTAGCGCTGGGCTTACACAATTTCCCGGAGGGCTTTGCCACCTTCTTATCCGGCCTGGAGTCCAAGGAGATTGCGGTGCCGGTGGCCGTGGCGATTGCCATTCACAATATCCCGGAAGGCATCGCCGTCGCGGTGCCGCTGCGGGAGGCGACCGGCTCGCGCAAGAAGGCCTTCTGGTGGGCCACGCTTTCCGGACTGGCTGAACCACTCGGCGCGCTCATCGGTTTTGGCCTGCTCATGCCGGTATTGGGGCCGGCCACCATGGGCATTAGCTTTGCCGCCGTGGCAGGAGTCATGGTGTTTATTTCCCTCGATGAGCTGCTTCCCACCGCGGAAGAAACTGGCGAGCACCACTACGCCATCTACGGCCTTATCGCCGGCATGGCCATTATGGCCGTATCGCTCATGCTGTTTATGTAATTTAGTGCTGCGCTGCCGAGGTGGCAGACGGCGAGCCGGTTGAGGCCTTCACGGCCATGACGATGCTGGCGATGACAAGGCCGAGGATGAGCCCGCACACCATGGACAGGCCGGTTTCGGCGAGCCAGCTCAGCGCACCATTGTGGATGTGTTCAGTGGCGGACTCGATAAGCCCATGCGGCTGGTCCACCCCGAATTCATGCAGGCCCGTGGTGACGATATGCCCGCCTACCCACAACATGGCGGCGGTACCGATAATGCCGATGATATCGAGCACGATGGGCATGCCCTTGACCAGGGCATTGCCAAGAAGGGAGTTGCCATCGCGGCGCTGGGTTAAGGCAAGTCCGATGTCATCCATCTTGACCAGCAGCCCCACGGCGCCGTAGACGCCCAGGGTCAAGATGATGCCGACGGCAATGAGCGCGCCGAGGCGCAGCCAGAAGGGCTGATCGATGACCTCATTTAAGGAAATCACCATGATTTCAGCGGACAGGATGAGATCGGTGGTGATGGCGGATTTCACCAGGCTATCTTCGGCCTCGGGGCCCTTGTGCTGGACGGTATCGGTGGCATCGCTTGGGCTGGAGTGGAAGAAGGAGAGGATCTTTTCCGCGCCTTCGAAACACAAATAGGTACCGCCGCACATCAAGATGGGTGTCAGCGCCCACGGCGCGATCCAGGACAGGATCATCGCAATAGGCAAGATGATGACGAGCTTGTTGATGAGCGAGCCCTTGGTGATGCGCCAGATCATTGGCAGCTCACGCTGCGGTTTGATGCCCTCGACGTATTGCGGGGTCACCGCGGCATCATCGACGACGACGCCGATGGCCTTCATAGAGGTCTTGCCGCCTAAGGCGGCCACATCGTCGACGCTGGAGGCGGCGGCGCGGGCGATTAAGGAGACATCGTCAAGCAGGGCGAAAAGGCCACCGGCCATGGCTTATCCTTCGGGGGCTAAAGTTACGTTTTCTGACCAAGACAAGTCTATGCCGCGGTGGGCAAGCCAGGCCATTGCATCGTCGCCGTGGCGGGTAATTCCCTCGACCGCGTTCAGGGTGGTATCGATGGCGAGCTCGGCGTCCTCGGCGGAAATGAGGCCCGCAGACGTCGCCGCGGAGAGCTCGTCGATGTCGAGGACGGTGATGGGCTCGCCGGTGGTGGTCACCAGGTCAACGTAGAGATCGCGGGTGGTCCACTCGTTGCCGTGGCGCTGGATTTCGGCGACGTCGATATAAAAGTCCTGCTCTACCTCAACGCCGGGGCGGAAGTGGAAGATATTCGCGCGCAGGTTGAGGCTTGGCAGCAGCCAGGATTCGAGGTAGCCAAAGCGCGGGTGATCGGCGCCGCGGGCCATGTACAGGCCGAACTCGGTTTCGGTGTAGGTATCGACTTGGCGGAGGTAACCTTTGGGATCGGTATTGGTAAAATCCGCGGTATTAAAGGTCTCGCGCTTGACTGGGTGGAGATCAACGGCCATTACTTCACCTCCAGGAAGGCGGCGGTGGGGGCGAAATCGCAGCGCGCCTCGGTGGTATTAACGGAGCCGGAAAGCAGCGCGATGACCAGGCCCTTGCCCGTGTGCGCGGTGCCGGAGAGCGTCGTGGGCCCATCCTGGTTGATGCCGTTATTGTGCAGCGGGGTAATGCCGCTTTGCAGGGTATTGATATTGAACCACTGCACATGCATGCCGCCTTGATCCGGTGCTGCCGGTGGGGTGCCCAGGGCGGTAAAGAGGAAGGCGGTCTCGCCCTCGCCGGCGCCCGGGGCGGGAATCTCTGTGGGTCCGGGGACCGCGATGGCAGAGCCGGTGGCGGCGTTGGTGCCGCCAATGCAGTGCGCGGAGACGGTGGGCCAATAAAACTGCCGGAAGTGCGGGTTATCGCCCTGCGGTAAGGCGACGCCGCCATCGCCGTCGCCGTTGCCGGCAAAGAAAGCTAGGCCAGACAGGATTGCATTGCGGGCCTCTTCAGGGATCCATGGCTGCGCGGCAAAGGCGCGCACGCGGTCCTGGGTCTCCGGGGTGGGGCGGCCGAGCTCATCTAAGGGGCTGGCGGGCAAGTGCTGCTGGGCCAGTGAGGAGAGGTCCGGGGCGAAGGCCTGCGCGGGCGCAACCAGGGGAGAGGCAAGGCCAATTAGTGCGGCGGTGGCAGCGGCGATATAGCCGGTGCGCCCGCTTAGGCGCCAAGAGGTTCGGGCGTGGCTCACGGTATCAGGTCCTTGTTGTCTCGCGGAGGGAAAGTAGTACAGCCCCATTAATCACATCAGTAACAATAATAACTCTAGTAACGATAGTGATCCGCTGGGAAGTGTCAAGTACTAGGTCGTTTCGGGAGCGCGAGACGTTACCGGGTGGCATAGGTCGCGTCTTGGCTCCCCGATGCTGCACTATGCCCTGTTAGGGGGTATCGTAGGACGTCGTTCAAGAACATTTCTCGCGCACCAGCGCTTGTAGATCCTCCGAAGGAGAACCCAACTAGTGAGTAATACCGAGTTCCGTAATGTTGCCATTGTCGCGCACGTTGACCATGGCAAGACCACGTTGGTCAACGGCATGCTGGAGCAGTCCGGCGCCTTTGGCGAACACGGTGAGCACACGGACCGCGTCATGGACTCCAACGATCAGGAGCGCGAGCGCGGCATTACCATTTTGGCCAAGAACACGGCCATCCGCCGCCAGGGTCTGGGCAAGGACGGCGCAGACCTCATCATCAACGTCATCGACACCCCGGGCCACGCCGACTTCGGCGGCGAGGTCGAGCGCGGCATTTCCATGGTGGACGGCGTCGTGCTGCTTGTCGATGCCTCTGAGGGCCCCCTCCCACAGACCCGCTTCGTCCTGACCAAGGCGCTAGAGGCCAAGCTGCCGGTCATCGTCTGCGTGAACAAGACCGACCGCCCCGATGCCCGCATCGATGAGGTTGTCACCGAGTCCCAGGACCTGCTGCTGGAAATCGCTGCCGGCCTCGAGGATGAGGAAGCCGCAGCCGCCGCCGAAGAGCTGCTCGATCTCCCGGTCCTGTATGCCTCTGGCCGTGCCGGCGTTGCCTCCACCGAGAACCCGGGCGACGGCAACGTCCCCGATAGCGAGGACCTGCAGGCGCTTTTCGATGTCATCTACAACGTCCTGCCCGAGCCTTCCGCTACCGTCGATGCCCCGCTGCAGGCGCACGTGACCAACCTGGACGCCTCCGACTTCCTCGGCCGTATCGCGCTGCTGCGTATCTACGCAGGCCGCATCAAGAAGGGCCAGCAGGTGGCCTGGATCCACTACGACGATGAGGGCAACCAGCACACCAAGACCGTCAAGGTCGCCGAGCTGCTGCGCACGGTCGGCTTCGAGCGTCAGCCGGCCGAAGAGGCCATCGCCGGCGATATCGTCGCCATCTCTGGTATTTCCGATGTCATGATTGGTGACACCATCGCCGATCCGGAAAACCCAGAGGCCCTGCCGCGCATCACCGTTGACGAGCCGGCCATCTCCATGACCATCGGTGTGAACACCTCGCCGATGGCGGGCCGCGGCGGTGGCACCAAGCTGACCGCCCGCATGGTTAAGGCCCGCCTGGAGCAGGAGCTTATCGGTAACGTCTCCCTGCGCGTGCTGCCCACCGAGCGCCCCGATACCTGGGAGGTCCAGGGCCGCGGCGAGATGGCTCTGTCCGTGCTCATCGAGTCCATGCGTCGCGAGGGCTTCGAGCTGACCATCGGTAAGCCGCAGGTTGTGACCCAGCAGATCGATGGCAAGACCTACGAGCCTTATGAGATCCTCACCATCGACTCCCCGTCGGAGCACCAGGGTGCCATCACCCAGCTGCTGGCCTCCCGCAAGGGCCAGATGCAGTCCATGGACGTGCGCGAGGGTGACTGGGTGCGCATGATCTTCCGCGTTCCCGCCCGCGGCCTTATCGGTTTCCGCACCCAGTTCATGACCGAGACCCGCGGTGCCGGCATCGCCAACTCCATTTCCGATGGCCTCGATGTCTGGGCCGGCGAGATCAAGTCCCGCGCCACCGGCTCCTTGGTGGCTGACCGCACCGGCCAGATCACCCAGTACGCACTGATGCAGCTGGCTGACCGCGGCAACTTCTTCGTCGAGCCAGGCGCCGAGGCCTACGAAGGCATGGTGGTAGGTGCCAATAACCGCGATGAGGATATTGACATCAACATCACCAAGGAAAAGAAGCTGACCAATATGCGCTCTGCCACCGCAGACGCCACGGTCACCCTGGCCAAGGCCCACACGCTTTCCCTGGAAGAAGCGCTGGAATTCTGTGGCAACGACGAGTGCGTCGAGGTCGCCCCAGACGTGCTGCGCGTGCGCAAGCTGGAGCTTTCCGCCACCGACCGCAAGCGCGCCGCTTCCCGCGCTAAGCAGATGAAGAAGTAACCTGCCGGCCTAAGTAGTGCCTGCGGTTGATACCGCAACCGCCGCGATAATCGCCGTCGTCTCCTGCAAAATGGTTTTTACCGCAGAGGCGGCGGCATCGTCGTATTCCACCTGTTGTTTTAATTCTTTGATGCGGTTGCGCATCTCCCGGCGTTTCATTTCGGGCGCATCCTCCTTGAGTAGGGGATAGGCCCCATTAACCTCGCGCAGAATATCCAAGATAATCATGTCTTTGGTGCTTGGGTTTTGGGTGCCGTCAAGTACCGCGGCGAGCCTCTCGCGCACCTCATCTTCTAGCGCCGTATCCGTCATGATGTAACGGTCACCGCCCAGCTGCCACCACGCGGAATCCTCGATCTCCAATTGGCCGCGGTCCTGAAACTCCTGGGCAATCTTCTCGCGTGGGGAGAACCACCGCGCCTGCAGCAGCGTTTTTACCGAGCCGGTCCGGTGCTCGTGCAGGCTATCCCACGCCCAGGCAAGCACCGGGTGCTCTGGCTTTTTATCAGTGGCGTGCACCTTATTCTTTGCAGTTATGGCAACCGCCTCGTGCAGGAGCAAATCGCTAAAAAGGCCCGCGCGCAGGGCGGTTTCATTATTTGATAGCACCTCCTTTTTACCGTTGTCCTTGGTAAGCAGGAGGAACATTTCTTGGCAGATAAGCATGGTGGGGAATCCCTTCAACAGTGATTTTGCTCGAGTTTAGCGCGCAGAATCTTCGTGTGGCGGGAAGAAGGTATTAAAGTAGTCCGCGATGAAAAATAGTCTCAAGGCCCGCGCACTTGCTGCCACTGCCGCCATCGGCCTCGCGTTTGTCAGCGGGTGCTCGGCCAATCCTGGCCCTCCGCCGGTGGTAGAAGACTCGGACGACCAGGAATCTACCGCCCAGGAAACGGCATCAACGACGACCGCGACGGACGATGAGCCGCCGCGCGCGGAGGAAGAAAAGTCGCGGCCTACCATTTCCATCGGTGTCGATCCGCTGCGCGCCGGACTTAACCCACACCTGGTGGCCAATAACTCCGAGCTCGTGGATCAAATCGCCGAGCTGGTCTTGCCGTCGACGTTCCACTGGGGACGCATGGATACAGACGTCCTAGAATCCGCCGCGGAGGTCACCGCGCCGGAGGGCGTAGCCCAGCGGGTGCGCTACGTCATCGCCACTCCCGCGCAGTGGTCCGATGGCACCCCGATTTCCGGGGCGGATTTCAACTACCTGTGGAAGAAGATGATCACCACCGCAGGCGTCAAGGACCCGGCGGGCTACCGCGCCATTTCCGCGGTGACCACCTCCGATGGCGGGCGCGTGGTGACGGTGGATTTTGCGGAGCGGGTTAAAGATTGGAAGCAGCTATTCAACCAACTCCTGCCCTCGCACCTGCTGCAGAATTCCGATTTTGATTCGGCGCTGGCCAATGACATCCCAGCCTCCGCCGGCCGCTTCTCGGTCGATAGCGTGGACCGCAGCCGCGGGGTCATCACCCTCAACCGCAACGATCGTTTTTGGGGTGCCGACCCCGCCCATATCGACGTCGTCCAGCTGCGCGAGGTGCGCGATAGCACCCAGGCGCTGAATATGCTGCGCTCCGGCCAGATTGGGTTCGCGGACTTCACCCCGGATCAGACCTCGCAGGAGGCGCTTGGCTTGCTCGGGCACGTGAGCGATAAGACGGTCACCCGCCCGCGCCAGCTGCGCTTGCACATGTCCACCGAGCAAGGAGCCTTGGAGGACGCCGCCGCGCGACGCGGTCTGGCCTCGCTTATCGATACCGGGCAGGTCGCCCGTCTCGCCACCGGCCGCGCCTCCAACCTGAAGGCCGGGCATAACCCGGTCTCCGGCGAGGCGAACCTGACCGCCCTGCGCGAGCGCGCCAGCAAGAAACCCATCCGCTTCGCCGTCGATCCGACCAGCCCCACGGCTTTGGCTGCGGCAAATACGCTTTACGATATCCTCGAGGCTCACGGCATCCCCGCCGAGGTCACCACCGATAGGCTTACCACCATTACCTCTAAGCTGCTGCCGGAAGGCAAGGTGGATGCGGTCGTGACCTGGGAGGATATCACCTTAACCTCGCTGTCGGCCGCGAATATCTTCAATTGCGCCGAAGACGAACCGCTCGCCGGGGATCTCTCCGGGTTCTGCCCCGACAACGCTGCTGAGACGCGCATGGACATCCTTTCCGGAAAGATAAGCCCCTCGACCGCGCTGGGGCGAATCCGCGAGATCAACGCCCAGGACGTGTTATACGTCCCGCTCTTAGATGAAACGCGTGTGCACGCGCTGGGGGAGGGTATTGTAGGCCCCGGCCAAAGTATTGATGATTGGGATAAAGGTCTGGTCACCGCGCCGGTTTGGAGGATAGATGAGGACTAAGGACTTGGTGGGCTACCGCGTTGTTGCAGTGCACGCACACCCCGATGATGAAACGCTTTTTACCGGCGGCACCCTTGCCACCCTGGCCGCGCGCGGGGCACAGGTCACGGTCATCACCCTTACTCTTGGCGAGGACGGCGAGGTCATCGGCGCGCCCTATCAAGGTCTTGCCGAGCACCATCAGCTCGGCGGCTTCCGCGCCCGCGAATTGGCCTGCGCCCTCACTGCCTTAGGCGTAGAAGGCATACAGCTGGGTGGATTCGGCCACTTCCACGATTCCGGCATGGTGGGATCGCCCTCTCACGACAACCCCCGCGCGCTGGTCAATCGCCTGGATGAGGCGGTAGATCTGCTCCGCGCGGAATTAGAGGTGCTCCAGCCGCACGCCATCTTGACCTATGGGCCGGATGGCGGCTATAACCACCCGGACCACGTGGCGGTGCATAGGGTGGTGGAAAAGGCGGCATCGGCAAGCACGCGCATTTGGTGGGCGATTTTTGACCGCGCCGCCAATTACTCCGGCCTGGAGACCCTCGACGCGCCCGCGGGCTGGCGCAAGCCCGATGCCGCGTACCTGGATAATTTCACCACCGCCGGCGCGGATCTGGCCTTCGCGCTTGACGATGCCGCCCTGCACGCCAAACGCGCCGCCATGCGCGCCCACGCCACCCAAATCTGGCTGGCTGATGGCACCACCACCGCCACCAACCCCGAGGCCGCCGTGGCCGCCGTCCACGACCCCGCCGCGGTGCCAGGGGCCTACTGCCTGTCCAATAGATTGCTCATGCCGTTGCTGCGTGCCGAATACTTCCAACTCGGCAGGGGCGCGGGCGCAACCGACCTCCTAGGGGATCTGTAATGCGCACTGATTTTAGCCGCGGCGAGCAGGTCACAGGGCTTATCTGGCTCTCCCTCGGCGCTCTGCTATCGCTATTTCTGGAGGTCATTTACCTCACCGCCCGGATTCCGCTGGCTGATGGCGCGAGCATCGCGTTTCCCATCACCATCCTCATCGCCGCCGCATTCAATGTGGTGTTAACCCGCACCGCGCGGCTGTGGAGTGATAGTACTTACATCGCAGCCATCCCGCTCATTGTCTGGGGCCTGGGCTTTTTCGGGCTTATGCTGCTGGTTCCGATTACCGGCGATGTCATAGTGGGCAATAATATTCTCAGCTTGCTCCTGCTTTTGGCTGGGATTGGCGGCGGCGTTTGGCCTTTCCTAAAGCAGAAGTGACATACTATATTTCATCCCCCAACCCCATGAAATCAGGAAGATTCAAGGATTCTCCATGACTTATACAATCGCTCAACCTTGCGTTGATGTAATGGACCGCGGCTGTGTTGAGGAATGCCCCGTCGATTGCATTTACGAAGGCAAGCGCATGCTCTACATCCACCCAGATGAGTGCGTGGATTGCGGCGCCTGCGAGCCCGCATGCCCGGTAGAAGCCATCTTCTACGAGGACGACGTTCCCGATGAGTGGATCGATTACAACGATGCCAACGCAGCATTCTTCGATGACTTGGGCTCACCCGGTGGAGCGGCAGCCCTTGGCCCGCAAGATTTCGATGCGTCAATGGTAGCCGCGCTGCCCCCACAGAATCAGGAGTAATTCATGGCCCGCACACCGCTAGGACAATCGCTTCCGGATTTCCCCTGGAACTCGCTGGCTGGCGCCAAGAAGAAGGCCCAGGCGCACCCAGATGGAATCGTTGACCTTTCGGTGGGCAACCCCGTAGATCCGGTCGCCCCCGGCGTGCAGCTGGCGCTGTCCTCTGCCGCCGAGGCCCCCGGTTATCCGCAAACGCAGGGCACTTCCGAGCTGCGCGAAGCCATCGCCTCCGCCCTCCGCCGCCGCTACCACATGGACGTAGACCGCGTCCTGCCCGTGGTGGGCACGAAGGAGGCCATCGCCTGGCTGCCTACCCTGTTGGGCATGCGCGGCGAGACCGTCGCCTTCCCCTCGGTGGCCTATCCCACCTACGAGGTTGGCGCCCTCCTCGCTGGGGCCACCCCGCTGCGCGTCGACGAAGACTTCCAGGATGCCTCCCTGGTATTCATTAATTCCCCGTCCAATCCCACGGGCCGCGTCGCTGGGGTAGAGGAGCTGCGCCGCATCGTGGCCTGGGCCCGCTCGACGGGCGCTATCATCGCCTCCGACGAGTGCTACATGGGCTTGGGCTGGAACGACGACAACCCGCCGGTATCCATCCTGGATCCCCGCGTGACCGACGGAGATAATACCGGGCTTATTGCCATGCATTCGCTGTCCAAGTCCGCGAATATGGCCTCCTACCGCGCCGGATTCTTCGCCGGCGATAATGACCTCATCGCGGAGCTCCTAGAGCTGCGCAAGCACGCCGGCCTCATCGTGCCAGGCCCGATTCAGGCGGCGATGGTTGCCGCGCTTGACGATGACCCCACCGAAGCCCTCCAACGCCAGCGCTACGCCGCGCGCCGCGCCGAATTGATGCAGGCGCTCATCAAGGCGGGCTTTACCATTGACCACTCGGACGCCGGCCTGTACCTCTGGGCCACCCGCGGCGAAGACTGCCGCGAGACCATCGACTGGTTGGCTTCGCTCGGTATCCTCGCTGCCCCCGGTGATTTCTACGGTCCCTCGGGCGCACAACACGTGCGCATTGGCTTAAACGGCACCGATGAGCGGGTGCGCGCCGCCGTCGAACGCCTCGCCAGTGCCTAACTCACCTCGCGCGTTTCGCCCGCCTGCGCGGGAGGGGATTTCTCCCCGCAGGGTGGTCTTGCGCGATCGCGTTCCTGTAGAAGGCGAATATTGGGCCGCCCGCGCTGGCGACTCGCCTTTTCCGGAGGGAACCCTCCTTCCCGCGGGTACGGTTCTTTCGCGCCCCATTCCCGCGTGGTATCACCCCTTCGTCCCGCCGGAGGATCCGATTCCCTTTGACTACTGCGTAGTCCACACGGATGAAGACATCATGGTTGCCGATAAACCGCACTTTCTTCCCACCACCACGAATGGCCGCTTGCAGCGTGAAACCCTGCAAACCCGCCTGCGCGTGGACTTCGGCGAAGACGAAATCGTGCCGCTTCACCGCCTCGACCGCCTGACCGCCGGTCTCGTCATCTGCTCGCGCAATCCTGCGACCCGCGCGGACTACCAGCGCATCTTCCTGGAGGGGAGGGCGGTGAAGAGGTATAGGGGCATCGTCAAGCAGCCGCTTTTCTGCGATGAGGAAATCAGGCTGCCGATGCACAAGCCGCGGGGCAGCAGGCAGGTGCTCGTGGCTGATAATGGCACGCCGACTTCGACGTATGTGCGCGCTGCGGGGCGGGAGGTGACCATGTGGCCGCGGACCGGGCATACGCACCAGCTGCGGGTGCTGCTGAACCACCTTGGGAGCCCGCTCATTGGCGATGACACCTATCCCACGCCGCGTCCGCTCGACCTCTACGATTTCTCGTGTCCGCTTTCCTTGCTGCACGAAACTATATCTTTTATAGATCCTTTATCACATTCGGAGCGTCAGTTTTTCAGTTCGCGGGGCTTAGGAACTACAATCAGGTAATTACTAACTTCCGGCAAGAAAGGCGGCCCATGGCAGACCTCAGCGTTGCGCGCTTTGCGTCCAATTTTGGGCAATTCCTTAAGTTCGGTCTTGTCGGCGGCTCGGGAACCGCGGTCAACCTCTTCGTGTATTTTCTCGCGCAGAAACTCTTTGGCGCGGCGGATATCTTTGCCGAGGATCCCTTCATGAACCTCTTCGGCTCTGCATTCCACATCCGCTGGTACCACGTCTTTGCCACCATCTCCTTCCTCGTGGCCAATACCTGGAACTACCAGCTCAACCGCATGTGGACCTTCCGGACCGTGTCCAAAGTGTCCTGGATTCGCGGTTTCTTCCCGTTCCTTTTGGCGGGAATCGGGGCGTTTATCGTCAGTCAGGTCATCCTGACGCTGCTCATGAACCCCAATTCGCCCGTGGGGCTGCCCACCGATGTCTTCGATAACTCCACCGGATTGCGCACCAAGTCCTATTGGGCGCAGGCCATTTCCATCGTGGTGGCGATGCCCATCAACTTCATCATCAACAAGCTCTGGACGTTCCGCTCCAAGCCCAATAAGCCCGTCGTCGTCGACGAGGTCGCGCCGGTTTAACTACCTGCTCCTAGCTCTGCCTAGCCCGGCTCGTTTCGCCACCCCGGCCCCGCCCTTCGCGCTCACCAGCGGGGGCTGCTGGGGTCTTTTTGTACCCGCCGGTGAGCGGCAAGGGCGGGGAGGGGCATCGCCAAGCGAGTGCGTGCGGGGCACTCATCTCTTCGCGCTCACGGGAAGGTGGTTGTCGTGCGCAGCGCTCGCCCCCGGTGAGCGGCACGGGAGGCCTCGCCCTTCGCGCTCACCGACAACAGTTGCCGGCGGTGAAACCTACTCCCTGTGAGCGGCAAGGGCGGGAAGGCCGGGCGCCGCTGACGCTAGCCCCTTCGCGCTCACGGGGCGTAGCAAACGGAAACCACCCGCTGTCCGCGGTGAGCGCGAAGGGCGGGTGGTGGAGTGCGTGATGGCGGTGGGAGTGAGCATTAGTCCTCGAGCTCGGCGTCGAGGCGGGACTGGTCGCGGCGGTTTTGCTTCCGTCGGAGTGCGGGCGAGATGAGGACGGACGTGATGGCACCTACGGTGGCGCCGATGAGGTAGGGGGCGGCGGCATCGGAAAGCGCGTAGGCGTGGTAGGCGATGCCGGCGAAGCAGAGGAACATCGGGATGAGGTAGAGGGCGGTCAAAGTCCAGTTGGAGCGGCCGGTGGGGGTGGCGATGTGCCTGCGCATCCAGGCGGCGCTGAGGGACGTGCCGGCGATGGAGGGGACGATGGCGAGGAGGGCGAGGAGGCTGAGGCGGCCGGGGAGGGACCAGGCGAGGATGGCGGCGACGATGAGCTCGAGGAAGGTGATTGGGGTGAGGGTGATGGCGGAGGCCTTGGTGAGGATGTCCCGCTCGAACTCGTCGGTGGAGGCGCGCTCGATGTGGTTGAGGGATATGTTGGCGATGGCGTTAATCATGTTGTTCAGCTCCAAAGATTTCTTCGACTGTTTTGTCTAGTTCGTGGCAGATGTCCAATGCGAGGTGCACGGACGGGGAGTAGTTGCCGCGCTCGATATTTGCGATAGTTTGCCGGGAGACGCTGACGCGCTCTGCTAGTTCGCCTTGCGACCATTCGCGCCAGCGCCGCCACTTGCGGACCATGTTGGGTTGTCCGGCCACATCATCACCTCTCTTGTCGTGTTTACATGACCTAATGTAAAGCAAACCTGACATTATGGCAAGGGTTATACGCATAGATGCCAGCGCCAATATGGCTGGGTGGCGGACATAGGAAGCTGTGGCTTGCGGCCTTTGAGCAGGTCACGGGTGGCTTTGATAAGCAGGATGACTTGGTCAAGGTGGTGCGTGACGTCATCGGCAGTAAAGCGCAGGACCGCGTACCCGTGTGCGGTTGCGGCGTTCTGTTTGGAACGGTCGGCCTGGAACGCGATGCTGTGGCTGTGGTAGGTCCAGCCGTCGATTTCCACGATGAGCTTGCCCATCAATAGGTCGAACCGGTACCCACACACCAGGGCGTTGTGAACAGGGAAAATGCCTTCTGCGCGCAGCGCGCGGCTGACTTTCCGCTCCGGCGGGCTATCCGCGCCGATGGCGGAGCGCCGAATCGTCTCCTTCAACGCACGCGGTGTCCGGCCCATTCGTTTGCGGTCCCGCTCCAGCCGGCCGGGCCCCTTTTCACCGCGGTAAAACTCTTCCAGCAGCGGGCCACAGGCCCTAGCAATCTTGCGAGCAGCCCACAGAACCTGCACCACCGGCAGCCCTTTGACCAGGCTCGTTGCCTTGAGGCGAGAATGCGAAACCCGGAAATTCTTACCCCGCAGCGTGCGCGGGCCCTCCGCCTCCAGCGGAAACGTCAGCGGCCGGTCGAGGTGAATTTCTTGCGCGGTCTTCCCCGTAAAATGAATGCGGCTCAGCCCATGCATCAGGGCCTTCGCCACCGCCAGCGGCGACCACTCGTCGGTATAAATTCCCCGGTGCACGCGGTGCAGCTTGCCCGCGCGCACCCGCCGCCGAATCGCGTCCTTGCCTAGTCCCTGCTCGCGCAACTGCGCGGTTGTCCATGCCCCCATGGCTTCAACTTAAAAAGGGGCCGCCTCCCCGTCCATACGGATTTCGCTAGCCTGTGGATAACCGTCCCATTTTGCGTTCCCGCGCGCTATTCTCGCCGCTGCCCTGTGGATAACTTCCCCGCAACCCTCCCTTCGCGCTCACCGCCCCCGCTTTCCGATGCCCATTTTTGGTTTCTGTGAGCGCGGAGGACGGGCCCACACCCCGTCGCGCTCACCGAGAGGTGAAAACGGAACACCCCGCCCTGCGCTGGTGAGCGCGAGGGGCGGGGCGGATGTGAACGGTGGAGGTAGATGCGAGGCGGTGTAGGGCGCCAAGGGTGGGGCTGGAGGCAAAGCTAGGTCAGAGGGAGCGTGGAGGTCGGGTCGATGCCGCGAGCCTTGGAATTGAGCACACCCGCGATGGCGAGCACCGCGAACATGGCGGCAGCGGAGAGGAGTTGGGTGCGGGCGGTGGCATCGGTAAGCATGAGCACCGCGATGGCCGCGAAGAGGCCGAGGGCGAACCAGGTGAGATAGGGGAAGGCCCACATGCGGATGGGGAGGGGATGCAGGGCCTCGAGTTGGCGGCGCAGGCGCAGCTGGCTGACGGCAATGAAGACCCAGACGATGAGCAGGGAAGCGCCGGCGGCGTTGAGCATGAAGGTGAGCAACCAGCCGGTATCGGCGTAATTGAGGACGACCATGAGCGCGGACAGTGCGACGGACAAGGCGATGGCGGTCGTGGGCACGCCTTCGGTATTGGTGGCGGCGAAGATGCGCGGGGCCTCGCCGCGGGAGGCGAGCGAGTGCATCATGCGGGAGGAGGCGAAGATTTGCGCGTTGAAGGCGGATAGCAGCGCGAGGACGATGATGACCTCCATGATGCCGGCGGCACCGGGAATGCCGGCGCGGTCGAGGACCATGGTAAATGGCGATTCGGCGGCGGTGGAGGCGGCGTCCAGGCTGGAATAGGGAAGCAGGAACGTGATGACGAGCACGGAGCCCAAGTAGAACACGGAGATGCGCAAGATGGTGGAGCGCACGGCGTTGACCAGGGATTTCTCGGGATCCTCGGACTCGGCGGAGGCGATGGCGACGACCTCGATACCGCCGAAGGCGAAGGCTACGGCGAGCAGGCCGGCGGCGACGCCGCCGAGGCCGTTGGGCATGAAGCCATCGGCAAGGAAGACGGATGTGCCCACGAAGGTGTGGCCGGGCAGGAGGCCGAAGATGAGGAGGACGCCGATGATGAGGAAGGCGATGATGACGACGACCTTGATGAGTGCGAACCAGTACTCGAACTCGCCGAAGGTGCGCACGCGCAGCAAGTTGACGAGGCCGAAGGCGGCGACGCAGATGGCGGCGGGGATCCAGGGCGGGACGTCGAACCACGAGCCGATGAAGCCTGCGGCGCCGGTGATTTCGGCGCCAAGGACGGCGACGGTGGCACACCAGTAGATCCACCCTTGGGTAAAGCCCGCCCAGCGGCCGATGCCGTGTTCGGCGTATTCGGAAAAGGAGCCGGAGGCGGGGATGACCGTTCCCATTTCCCCAAGCATTTGCATCACGAGGATGGCGAGGAATCCGGCGATCGCGTAGGCGATGATTACCGCTGGGCCGGCGGCGGAAATGCCGACGCCCGTGCCGAGGAAGAGACCGGCGCCAATGGTGGAGCCAAGCCCCATCATGGTCAGGTGGCGGACCTTCAGGCCAGAACCAAGGGTAGAAGAGTTATCAGACACTTCTCCATGGTATTTCTCGCCCGCAGGGCACCGGAATTGGGGTGGCGTTAATTCTTGTGGAGGTCCTCGTTCAGTGCGACGGCCTCAGCATTCCACTCCACGGCCTCGACGGCACCGGAGACGGAATTGCGGCGCAGCAGCAGGCCAGAGGCGCCAGAAAGCTGGGAGCCCTTGACGGCCTCGCCATTGCCGACGCCCAAGGCCTCAGCCACCTTGCCAAAGACGGCGACCTTGGTGCCGGCGGTGACGTAGAGGCCGGCTTCGACAACGGCGTCATCGCCAAGCGAAATGCCAATACCCGAGTTAGCGCCGAGTAGGCAGCGCTCGCCGATGGAAATAACTTCCTTGCCGCCGCCGGACAGGGTGCCCATGATGGAGGCGCCGCCGCCGATATCGGAGCCATCGCCCACGACGACGCCCGCGGAAATGCGGCCTTCCACCATGGAAGCGCCCAGGGTACCGGCGTTGAAGTTGACGAAGCCCTCGTGCATGACCGTGGTGCCCTCTGCCAGGTGGGCGCCCAAGCGGACGCGGTCGGCGTCACCGATGCGCACGCCGGAGGGGACAACGTAGTCCACCATGCGGGGGAACTTATCCACGGAGTAGACCACGACGGGGCCGCGGGAGGCGAGGCGGCCGCGCACCATCTGGAAATCGGAGACGGCGCAGGGGCCGTAGTTGGTCCAGACCACGTTATTGAGGTGGCGGAAGATGCCGTCCATGTTGAGGCCGTGCGGCTTTACCTCACGGTGGGAGAGCAGGTGGAGGCGCAGGTAGGCGTCGTAGGTATCGGTGGGGGCCTCGTCGAGGTCAGCGATGGAGGTTTCCACCGCCACGCGGGCCACGCCGCGCTCCTCATCGGGGCCGACGAGGGCGGAGAACTGCTGCGGAGTCTCCTCCAAACGCGTCGTGCCGGTGGTCTCTACTTGCTTATCGGTATGAACTGCTGGGAACCAAACGTCCAAGACGGTGCCGTCGTGGGTAATGGTTGCCAGGCCACGTGCGGATGCAGAAGTCATGGTGGCTAGCTTAGCAATTACTGCCGTACTTGT
The DNA here is from genome assembly GCF_023520795.1 of Corynebacterium accolens. NCBI lineage: Bacteria > Bacillati > Actinomycetota > Actinomycetes > Mycobacteriales > Corynebacteriaceae > Corynebacterium > Corynebacterium accolens. The sequence continues at coordinate 973,132 of NZ_CP046605.1, forward strand.
TCGCGCTTGCCCGCGGGAACCACGAAGGACAAGGCGACGAGCGCGGCAAAGAGAATGATGACGGCAATGACTTGGTTGCGGGCGGAGGGATCAAAGAGCATGAAGATGGTCAGCGCGGCCAACGCGGCGGCGGTTGCCCAAGGCAACCAGGGGTAGCCGGGCACGCGGATGTCCGTTAGTTCGCCGTTCGCTTTCAACTGCGGGTGCAGCTTGAGGAAGGAGGCGACGATAAAGGCCCAGACCACCAAGAGGCAGCCGCCGACGGCGTTGAAGAGGAAGGCCAGCAGTCCCGGCGGGTTCCAGAATTGGAGGCCCACTGAGGCGAAGGCGAAGATCATGGACAAGATGACGGCATTGATGGGGGAGCCGGAGTGGTTGGTCTTGAGGAAGAACTTGGGCGCGCAGTGGTCCTTGGCCATATCAAAGACTAGGCGGGAGGTGGCGTAAATCTGCGCGTTGAAGGCGGACAGGAGGGCCAGCGCGATGATGGCCTCCATGAAGCCTGCGGCGAAAGGAATCTTGGCAGCCTCAAGCACCAGGGTGAAGGGCGAATCGGCGGCGGCATCGGCGTCTTGGATCTGGCTAAACGGCAAGGCCATGGTGATGACCACGATGGAGCCGATGTAGAAGATCATGATGCGCACGATGATGGCGCGCACTGCAGTGGCCACGTTGCGGGCGGGGTCCTCGGACTCGGCGGCGGCGATGGTCACCAGCTCGATTCCACCGAAGGCGAAGGCCACGGCCAGCAGGCCCGCGGCGAAGCCGGGCATGCCATTGGGTAGGAAGTTATCGGTGAAGTTGGTTCCAGCGCGGGAGAGATCCATGCCGGGCAGGATGCCCAGTGCCATGAGGATGCCGATGACGAGGAAGGCGATGATGACGGCGACCTTGATGATGGCGAACCAGAACTCGAATTCACCGAAACCGCGCACGGCAGCGAAATTCACCACGGCGAAGAAGGCCACCGCGATGAGCGCGGGAATCCACGGGGCGATATCGAACCAGCTGCCGATGATCGCGGCGGCGCCGGTGATTTCGGCGCCCATGACCATGATGAGCATGAACCAGTAGATCCAGCCCATCGTAAAGCGCGCCCAGTGGCCGAAGGCCTGGCCGGCGTAGGTGGAAAAAGAACCCAGAGAAGGGCGGGCCGCGGCGATTTCCCCGAGCATCCACATGATGAGCGCGATGAGGACGCCGGCGACGGCATAAGAAATGAGCACCGAGGTGCCGGAGATTTGGATTCCCAATCCGACGCCCAAGAAGAGACCGGCACCCACCGCGGAGCCAAGGCCCATCATGGTGAGGTGTCGCGATTTCAATTGTGTGGCTTCGGCCATAATTACCACCTTGTGAGAGGTTATTTTTTACAGTGAAGTGAACATTACACAATGCAACGGACCCAGCGGGGCGCTACCATGGCGGCTTGTGACTTTAGATCTATATGCCGACCCCATTGAAGTGACCAAGGCGCTCGTCGATATCCCGAGCCCCTCCCACCACGAGGAGGCCATCGCGGATGCGGTGGAAGAAGCCCTGCGTGGTCTAGACGTGGAGGTCGCCCGCTTTGGCAATACCGTGTGCGCGCGCACGAACCGGGGGATGGATTCCCGCGTGGTTCTTGCAGGCCACATCGATACCGTTCCATTGGCAGATAACGTACCGCATCGCATGGACACCGCCGAAGATGGCGCCGAGATCATGTTCGGCTGCGGCACCGTGGACATGAAATCCGGCATGGCGGTCTACCTCAACGCCTTTGCTCACCTGCATGAATCGGAAGAGCTCCAGCATGACCTGACCGTCATCGCCTATGAGGGCGAAGAGGTATCCACTGAATTTAATGGACTGGGCCACTTGCAAAAGGACCACCCCGAGTGGTTGCAGGGCGATTTCGCGCTCCTCGGCGAGCCCTCCGGTGCCCTGGTCGAGGCCGGCTGCCAGGGCACGATTCGCCTGCGCGTGACGGCGCATGGCACCCGCGCGCACTCGGCCCGCGCTTGGCTCGGCTCCAACGCTGCACACAAGCTCGCCCCCGTCATGACGCGCATTGCTGACTACGAGCCGCGCGAGGTCACCATCGATGGCTGCACCTACCGCGAGGGCCTGAACATCGTCCACATGGAGGCTGGCGTGGCCACCAATACCCTGCCGGACGAGGCATGGATGTTCGTCAACTTCCGCTTCGCCCCGGATCGCAGCACGGAGGAGGCGCTGGAGTACATGAAGGGGGTCATCGGCAAGCATGAGGACGTCACCATAGAGATCGATGACATCGCCGGTGCCGCCCTGCCTGGCTTGGGGCAGCCTGCGGCACGCGCGCTTGTCGATGCCGTCGGTGGCAACGTCCGCGCCAAGTTCGGCTGGACCGATGTCTCGCGCTTTGCTGAGATGGGCATTCCGGCCGTGAATTTTGGCGCCGGCGATCCGGGCTTTGCGCATAAGAAGGACGAGCAGGTGCCCACGGCGCAAATCACCGAAGTTTCAACCGCTCTGCTTAATTACTTGAAGGGATAAAAATGACCCCTGACCACATGCGTACCCTGCGCGGCCCGCTCTTGCTGCGCAGCGAGGGAGAACAAGGCTCCACCTTTGACCAACGCCTGCTGGAATCCGGCGCGGACCACGAATGGCAGCATGCCGATCCGTGGCGCGTGCTGCGCATCCAAGGTGAATTCGTCGCCGGCTTCGATGCGCTGGCTAAGCTGCCTAAGGCAGTGACGGTTTTTGGTTCCGCGCGCACCAAGCCTGAGGATGCGAGCTATCAGATGGCCGAAGAACTCGGCCGCAAGCTCGCCGAGTGCGCCTACGCCGTCATCACTGGCGGCGGCCCCGGCATCATGGAGGCTGCGAATAAGGGCGCGCACGAGGGCGATGGTCTCTCGGTGGGACTCGGCATCGAATTGCCGCACGAGCAGGGCCTCAATAAGTACGTGGACTTGGGCCTGAACTTCCGCTACTTCTTTGCCCGCAAGACCATGTTCTTGAAGTACTCCCAGGCCTTCGTCTGCCTGCCCGGCGGCATGGGCACCATGGATGAATTCTTCGAGGTTCTCTGCATGGTTCAGACGGGTAAGGTCACCAACTATCCCATCGTACTCATGGGCACCGAGTACTGGTCTGGCCTGCTGGAATGGATGAAAAATACCCTTGCCGCCGGCGGGTACATCAACGAAGATGACCAAGAGCTTTTCCTGCTTACCGATGACCCCGATGAGGCCGTCGCCCACATCATCGAGCGCCACAAGGTCATGAGCGATAAACGCATTAGGGAGCCGCGTTGAGCCTCGCGCGCGTGATGGCGATAGTCAATCGCACCCCGGATTCCTTTTATGACAAGGGGGCCACCTTTGACATGGACCCCGCCCTTAAGCGCTGCGATGAAGCCATTGCGGCAGGGGCCTCCATCATCGATATTGGCGGAGTCAAGGCTGGGCCGGGTGAGGAGGTGGATAGCGCGGAGGAAATCGACCGCGTCGTGCCCACCATCGCCCGCGTGCACGAGCGCCACCCAGAGGTACTCATTTCCGTCGACACTTGGCGCAGCGAGGTGGCCGAGGCCGCCATCGCCGCCGGGGCCGGGCTGGTCAATGACACGTGGGCCGGCTGGGATCCGCAGCTTATCGAGGTCGCCGGCCACCACCGCGTGGGTTACGTGTGCTCGCATACCGGCGGGATTACCCCGCGCACCCGCCCGCACCGCGTCCACTTTGATGACGTCGTCGCCGATGTCATTGCTGAGACCACCGCCCTGGCAGAAAGGGCCGCGGGGCTCGGCTGCCCGGAAGAGCTCACCTTCATCGATCCCACGCACGACTTTGGTAAAAACACCTATCACGGCCTAGAACTCTTGCGGCGCATCGACGAGATCGTCGACACCGGCTGGCCCGTGCTCATGGCGCTATCCAATAAGGACTTCGTGGGCGAAACCCTCGCGCGCGGGGTAGGAGACCGCGTCGCCGGAACGCTCGCCGCTACAGCCTGGGCCGCAGCGCACGGGGTGGCCGCCTTCCGCGTCCACGAGGTTGCTGAGACCGTCGACGTCATCCGCATGACCGCCGCCATCCAGGGCACGGCCGCACCCCTTGACACCACGCGCGGGCTCGCATGAGCGTTTCCGTCATCATCCCGGCGCTCAATGAGGAATCCACCGTGGCCGGCGTTATCCGCGCCTGCCTTGCCGATGACCCACTCGAAGTGCTCGTCATCGACGCCGACTCCACCGACGACACCGCCGCAGTGGCGCGCGCCGCCGGTGCCGATGTGCGCAATTGGCGCCATATCCTACCCGAACCGCCGCGCCCCGGCAAGGGCGAATCCCTCTGGCGCGGGGTCGCCGCCGCGCGCGGGGACATCGTCGTATTCATCGACGCCGACCTAGAATCCGCCGCGCCCGGCATGGTCACAGCGCTCGCGGCGCCCTTTGCGGATCCGAGTGTGAACATGGTCAAGGCCCGCTATCGCCGCAGCCTGAACGGCCAACCCACCGGCGGCGGACGCGTGACCGAATTGACCGCAAAGCCGCTCATCCGGCAATTCTTCCCAGAGCTAGCCCACATCGATCAGCCCCTAGGCGGCGAGTACGCGCTTCGCCGCTCTGCCGCGCTAGAGGTGCCCTTCGTGGAGGGCTATGGGGTGGAAGCGGGGCTGCTGGTGGACATCGGTAAGCGCGGCGGGCTGACACAAGTCGACCTAGGCACTCGAGTCCACCGCAACCGGCCGCTTCATGAGCTCGCGCCGATGGCGGATATCGTGGCACGCACGCTGCTTTCGCGCGCTGGGGTGAGTGCGCCGATTGCTCAGCGCCCGCCACTGCTAGGTAGGATTTAAGCCATGCTGTCCTGGATTGTGCTCATTGTGGTGCTCATTGCGTTCATTGTGATCGGAACGTGGCTGTGGGGTTCGATTTTTGGGCCCGGGACGGTGATGGACCCGCCCGATGAGCCGCAGAAGGTACTGGAAAATAACCGCGTCGCCGCAGCTCAAGGCCGTTTTGAGGATGTGCAATTCGAGGTCGTCCCGCGTGGGTATCGCCAGGATCAGGTCGATGATCTGCTCGCCCAGCTGGAGCAGGAATTGGAGGCCGCGCGGAAAAGCGGGCAAAAAGGGACTAAGCTGGAAAGAAACGAAGAAAGTTAAGGAGCCCTACTATGGCAGCAATGAAGCCACGTACCACTGGCGGCGAAATGGAAGCGGTGGTGGAATCCCGCAAGATCGTCATGCGCATCCCATCCGACGGCGGCGGGCGCATCGTTATCGAGCTGAACAAAGAAGAGGCCGCGGAGCTCGGTTCTTTGTTGACCGAGGTTTCTAGCTAGTCTGGGTACATGCTTTCTCATATCGTCGACATTCTGGCCGATCCAAACGACGGCACGGCGCTTTCCGGCGCCGATGATTTTTCCCGCCTCGTTTCGGAGTCTGGCCATTCCTTTGATGTGGCCAAGCAAGGGTATGTGACCTTAGCGGCCGGTGCTGGCCTGAAGCACAAGGGCGATGACATGGATATGGTCAACGCCCGCGAAGCGTACCTAGCCACCGGCCATTTCGCGCCCTTCGTCGAGTCTGTGACCGGCGCGGTGCAAGACGCGCTCGATGCCAGCTCGCTGTCTGCATCTACGCCCGCCTCGCTCCTCGAGGTCGGCGCCGGAACCGGCTACTATCTAGCCCACACGCTTGATTCCATCGATGGCGCGCGCGGCGTCGGGCTTGATATTTCCCCGCACGCAGCCAAGCACTTGGCCAAGTGCCACCCGCGCGTGGGCGCCGTGGTTGCCGATGTCTGGCAGCAACTTCCTATCCGCGATGAATCCATCGACGCCATTTCCGTCGTCTTCGCCCCGCGCAACCCAGCCGAGTTTCAGCGCGTCCTCGCCCCCGGCGGCCAGGTCATCGTTCTGACCCCGGGCGCCGGGCACCTCGATGAGCTGCGCGAACCCCTCGGCATCCTCGGTGTGGAAGAGGGCAAGGTCGAGCGCATGTATGAGCAGGCGGAAGGCTACCTCGAGCAAGCGGCCGACCCCGTCGATATTTCCTTCCCCATTCACCTGGATAAAGCGGCCATCGCCGCACAGGTAGGAATGAGCCCGTCCGCCCGGCACATCAGCGCCGACGAGCTCGCCGAGCGCATGGCCGCCCTTCCACCCACGCTGACGGTCACCGCCCGCGCCCGCCTAGACCGCCTCCGCGCGGTTTCTTAATCGCAGGTCTGCCTCGCGGCAACCTGTACCGCCCTTCGCGCTCACCAGCAGCGCGCGGGGCGGTTCTTTTTCGCTTCCGGTGAGCGCGAAGGACGGGTGTGGAATCGGCCAGTCACCGTACCCTCCCTTGGCGATCACGAGGAGCTGCTTGCCGATGTTGCGACGCCTCGCCGGTGAGCGCGAAGGGCTGGTGGCATCGGCAGGGCGGTGGCTGACGGAAAACGAGGGTGCAGAATGCGGCTAAGGACGGCATCATTTGACCCGTGCGGTCGGTCCTGGGGCCAGATGGAAAGAATACCCGCCCTTTGCGCTCACGGCAAGCACATTCTGATGGCTGGAGTCGCTTGCCGGTGAGCGCGAAGGACGGGTGTGGAATCGGCCAGTCACCGTACCCTCCCTTGGCGATCACGAGGAGCTGCTTGCCGATGCCCCTCCACCTTGCCCGTGAGCGCGAAGGGCGGGTGGCGACAGGCGGGGCAGAAAGGCGGGGCCGAGAGGCGGGTGGCCGGGTAGGAGGGCTGCAGTATTAGAGCTTGGAGCCGGAGCGCTGCCAGTCTTGTTCGATGACTGCGTCGCCGGTGGTTTCGACATCCATGCCGGAGCAGCCGCCGTCGAAGTACACGCGGGAGGCCATGGCGATGAGGCCGCCGTCGACGAAGACCTCCACCGTGGAGCCGTCTTGGATGATGGTGAGGGTGTCGGAGTCGCCATCGGCAAGCGTGGCGGTGGCGGGAGCGGAATCGGCGAAGAAGTGATCGAAGGCCTTGTTCATGGAACGATCGAGGCTGATTTCCTCGCCGGAGTGGCAGATGGAGGCGGCGGGGTCGCCGTTGCCATCGCGAAGGGTGATGGTGACGCTGGAGCCGGTGGGAACCTCCATGACGCCGGTCCAGGAGCGCGCGTAATCCGAAAGCTTGACCGCTTCGGGCAGGCCGGTGGCCGGTGCCTGGTACAGGACGCCGCCCTCGAGCGTGACCTGGCGCGGCAGGGAGAGGGCATTCGACCAGCCCTCGGCATCCCAGGAGGCGTGCTGGGTGGCGTCGTCGCCGCGGCCGTTGCCGTTGAGCAGGCCGAGGATGACGGCGCGCTCGTAGCGGCTTTCTTCAGGAATCGTGCCTGCGGTGGCATTGGTATTGCGCGGGCGGGAGAAATCGTGGCCGAAGTCCACGCGGCGGAAACCGGAGACCACCGTGAAGGTGGTGTCTTCCAGCTGGCCCACGAGGTAGCCGGAGACGTCGCGGCCGTCGCGCTCGAGGGTGACAAAGAGGACGTCGTAGATTTCCTCGTCGATTTCATCGCGCAGGCGCACGATGCGTGGGGAGACCACCGGAGGAATGGGGGAATCGGCGGGCACTTCGCCGTCGAGGAAGCCCGGGTCACCTTCGAAGGTAAGGCCGCCGCGCAGGGACCATGAGATACCGTCGTGGCTTTCTAGAATGACTGGCTGCGGGGTGTCGGTGCGGCCAGAAAGTGCCAGCATGAGCCAGCCCTTGTGGCCGTCCTCGCGGTCATCGGTGGCCCAATCGGGAACAACGGAAGGCGAGCGGAACCGGGTGTGGTCGGTGGTATTGCCAGCCACCTCGCCAAACCGCACGACGTTGGGGTCGAGGGCCGAGGAGTCATCGGAGACCTCGCAGACATCGTCGATGCCGGAATAGCGCGCGAGGCGAATGGAGGTGCCCGTCGCGGCAACGGAGGTGAAATAGAGGTTGATAGCGTCCTCACCCTGGGCCACGGACCCAGCGCGGAGGGCGAGCTCGCCGCCGACGGGCGCGAGGACGTCATCGCAGTCCAGCCAGTTAAACGGCGCTTCCTCCGAGTACGTGTGTCCCCAGCGAGCCGGGGCATCGGGAGTGGGGCGGTACTGGTAGAACATGTGCCACGTATCGCCATCGCGAAGGACGCCGGCGGGCGCGTCTAGGATGCCGGCATCGGGGATGAAGTGGAGTTCGGGGCGGTGAGTCGTCACGGCATTCCTCTCTTAAATCAGGTGCGGGTTACAAGCTTGGGTTGGGGTGGCAGCCACGCCGGGGAGGAAACTCGTTGACCTGCCACGCGGTGCTTTCGCGAACTTTATGGGGCAGTGTCCGGCTGTCATGTACACCCAGAATACGGATATCTTTTAGCGCGTGCAGGGGCCCTTGCTTGCCGATGCCCCCTTAAAGTTTTGTCACCAGCGTCAGCCCCGAACCCAGTGGGAGCCGGGTCACGGTGGCGCCCTCGAGCTCGCGGAGGTATTCATCGGCCTCGCGCGCGGCGGCGGTATCGCGGTCGGTGCGGGAGGTGTCGGCGACGGTGCCATCGAGAAGCGCATTGGCAAGCACCAGCGTGCCGTGTTGGTGCAGCAGGGGCCAGGCCGCCTTGATGAGGGCGGGGAGGTCGAGGGCGGCGACGTCCGCGTAAATGACCTGGTAGGCCTCAGTAGCCAGGCGCTCGAGCACGTCGAGGGGGCGCGAGGGAAGGAAGCGGCCGCGGGTGGGGGCGTAGCCGGCCTCGCGGAAGGCGGCCTTGGCGCTGCGCTGGTGCTCGGCTTCTGGGTCGATGCACGTGAGGATGCCGTTATCCGGCATGCCCGCGAACAGGTAGAGGCCCACGACGGAGGCGGCGGGGGTAATCGCCACGGCCTGGGGGCGGTCTACCACACCGGAAGACGTCGCCGTCAGCGTGGTGAGAAGCTGGCCGGTGGATTCATCCGGGACGGGTAGGCCGTATTCCTCGGCGTGGTTGCGGGCGCCGCGGAGAGCCGCCGAAGGCTCACTGGTGGAATCGATATAGGAGCGCAGTGCGTCATATGCGGTAGTAGTCACGAATAAAACAATAGGTAAAGTTGCGCGCAAGGGTGGCAAAAACGCGCCTAGCCAGCGAAATTGTGGTCTGTGGGAAGTATGTGACGGACTCACAGGATATTATCAGCGCAGTGGCTGGAGTTTCCGCGCCGAGTATAGAAAAATGACACCCATGACAGAAACGAAGCGCGATGCCGAGTCCGTTGCCTCCACCGATCCGAACGTGGAGTTGACCGGTACCGCGGCGTTCGATGCTGGGGAAGCCACGATGCCTTCGTGGGCCGAATTGGTGGCAGAGCACGCCGATGGCGTGTACCGCTTGGCCTACCGTTTATCCGGTGACCAGCAGGATGCCGAGGATCTCACCCAAGAGACCTTCATGCGTGTCTTCCGCTCCTTGGATAAGTACCAACCGGGTACCTTCGGCGGCTGGCTGCACCGCATCACTACGAACCTCTTTTTGGATATGGTGCGCCACCGCTCCAAGATCCGCATGGAGTCCCTGCCTGAGGATTACGAGCGGGTGCCGGGGACGGATATGACCCCGGAGCAGGCCTATACCGTGGCCAACTTGGACCCCGTGCTGCAGTCCGCGCTGGATAGCTTGGCGCCGGATTTCCGCGTCGCCGTGGTTCTGTGTGATATCGAAGGCATGAGCTATGACGAAATCGCCGAAACCCTTGGCGTGAAAATGGGTACGGTGCGCTCTCGCATCCACCGCGGCCGCTCCCAACTGCGCGCGGCGCTGGAAAAAGAGGCACAGACCAATGCGGAGGCGCGCATCTTGCTGCGCACGCGCTAGAATCGAATCATTACCTCCCCTGCCACGCGGCAGGGGGACTTAAGTGTGAGTAATCCGTCTGTGGAATGAACGTGAGGAGGGTGTCGATGGACTCACTGCGAGGACGCCGCACCCTCTCCACGCTCAGCGTGCGGGGCGAGTTCACTCCCGCGCAGGCGAAAGCCCGGGATAAGGCAAAGGCGCGGGCGCGGCGCAGCGATTCCATCGGTCACCTTGGCCCAGAGGCCGTCGTTGCCTTCGTGGACGGGGAGATGGAGCCCAAAGCCATGCACCGCGTGCGCATCCACCTAGTCCACTGCGCGGAGTGCCGCGCCGACGTGCACCACCAGCGTCACGCCTCCGAGTGGGTGCGTCACTGCAGCGATGATTCCGCGGTGAAGGCCCCGCAGTCCTTATTGGCCAAGCTGGCGGGAATGGCTACGGAGGGTGTGGCCCCGGGCCCCGATGCGTCGACCCCGGCGCACCGGCCGGAGCAGGATTTCCTGGATAAAGTCGAGACGGTGGTACGCGCGATTAAACACAATCAGCGCGGGCAGAACTAAACGGAGGGCGAGGATTTAACCGTGTTTTCTTCCATTGGCTGGCCCGAGATTATTGTCATTGTCCTCCTCGGCATCGTCATCATCGGCCCGGAGCGCATGCCGGAGGTCATCAAGGACGTGCGCGCGGCCATCTACGCCGCCCGCAAGGCCATCAATAACGCGAAGGCCGAGCTCAACGGCGAGATGGGGTCCATCTCCGCGGAATTTGACGATATTCGCGGCCCGCTCAACCAGGCGGCGCAGTGGACGCGGCTAGGCCCCAAAGGCGCTATTACCAAGGCGCTTTTCGATGGCGATGATGCCGCCTGGGACGACTTCAACCCCAAGAAGATGGCCGAAGACATCAAATCCGGCACCGCGCCGAAAGAGCCCGAACAGCGCGCGCAGGACAACAATGGCCCCGCCCGGCCCACCTTTAACTATGCCGAGGTATACGGCGAAACTACACAGCAGCCGGCGCAGCAGCCGCCCCAGCAACAACAAAAGCCGCAGCGTGGTGGGGAGGATTCCACCGGCGGCGGCTCTGAGTGGAGCGACGTTACCTAATACAATGCGCCCTTAGTTCACGCCTAGGTTGAGGCTCTTGCCCACGAGGGAATCGGAACGGATGGCGAGCTTATCAGCCACCGCCCTAATTTCCTTCGCGGCAGGGGAGTCGGGTGCCTCGAGCACGATGGGCGTGCCGGCATCGCTATTCGAGCGCAGGGCCGGATCCAGCGGCACGGAGGCCAGCAGCGGAACCTCGTGGCCCAGGATGACGCCGAGGCGGTCTGCGACGATCTGGCCGCCGCCTTCACCAAAGACGTCCATGGTGGAGCCATCCGGCATGACCATGGCGCTCATGTTCTCAATCACGCCGGCCACGCGTTGGCGCGTTTGTTGGGAGATGGATCCGGCGCGCTCGGCCACCTCGGCTGCGGCGGCCTGCGGCGTGGTGACGATGAGCAGCTCCGCATTCGGGATGAGCTGCGCAACGGACAGCGCCACATCGCCGGTACCCGGGGGCAGGTCGAGGAGGAGGACATCGAGATCGCCCCAGAAGACGTCCGCCAAGAACTGCTGCAGCGCGCGGTGGAGCATGGGCCCGCGCCAGACGACGGGCGCGTTACCCTCCACAAACTGCCCAATCGAGATGTGCTTAATGCCGTGAGAGATGGGCGGCAGCAGCATTTCATCATCAAGCACGGTGGGGCCATCGGTCGAGCCGAGCAGGCTGGGCACGGAGTGGCCGTAAATATCGGCATCGACAATGCCCACCTTCAGGCCCTTATCCGCCAGCGCTGCGGCCAGGTTGACGGTCATCGAGGACTTGCCGACGCCACCCTTACCCGACGCCACCGCAAAGACACGGGTCGTCGAATCCGGCTTGGCAAAAGGAATCTCGGGCTCGGCCTGGCCGCCGCGCAGCTTCTGCTTGAGCGCGCGGCGCTGCTCATCGCTCATCGCGTCCATGGTCACGGTAACCTTGCCAACGCCGTCGATATCCTCGACCGCGGCGCGGGTATTGGTCTCGATGGTGGACTTCATGGGGCAGCCTGCGATGGTCAGGTAAATACCAACGGTGACGTCGTTTCCTTCGATATCGACCGATTTCACCATATTCAGTTCGGTGATGGGGCGGCCGATTTCTGGATCCTGTACGTGGGAAAGAGCCTCGCGTACGGCTGATTCGGTAATAGAGCTAGACATAACTCTTGCCATCTTAGTCACGGCGCTACCTCAGGTAAACACGCCCGCGCGGTAGACTCAGCGAGAAGCCACTGCATTTAGTGAAGGAGAACGTCTAACACCATGCGCATGTTCGCCCGTCCTGCCCTTGCCTGTGCAGGCGCTGTACTCAGCGCCACGTTGCTGGCAGGGTGCGCTGACCACGTTGTTACCGAGCCCTCCGCAGAGGCTAGTGACCGCAAGTCCGTAGACATCGTGGTCGACCCAGATGACACCGACCAAGTGGTGCTGGGCGAGATTTACCGCCAAACGCTCGCGCGGGCAGGGCGCGAGGCCACCGTGCTCAAAGAGGACAAATACCAGTCTCACGGAGACAAAGGCCGCAGCCTCAATCCAGAAGGCAACTTCTATGTTGGCTGTACGGGCGATTTCCTCAGCTATCTCAACCCCAGCGAGGCGCGCGACATCTCGCAAGATTATAAGAAGGCCGAAGAAGACAGCCAGCCAGGCGGGGAAGACTTCCTCGCCCGCACTCATATTGCGTTGATGTCCTCTCTGCCCACGGATCTAGCCACCGTAGAGCCCTCCGGAGCCTACGGTTGCGAGGACGCGGAGCCGGAACTGCCCGAAAACTTCGTGGTGGTTTATCAGAAGGGGCTTTTCGACCGTGAGGAAGAAATCGCCTTTGCTTCCCTCACCAAGTTCATCACGCACAAAGACCTCTTCGACTTAGCCGAAGACGCCGAGGAAAAGGGCAGCGTGGAAAAGGCCGTCCGCGAATGGATGCAATCCTCAGGCGGCGACATCGTTGACAGCGAAGGCGATTCCGCGTCCACCGGCGGTTCGGGCCTGACGAGCTCCTAGCCCGCGCTTCAATCACGCCTCACCCCGGCGCGCCCCTTGGCACCTCCACCCGCCCTTCGCGCTCACCGGCAGCCGACCTTTAGCGTGCGATCGCCCTCCCCGTGAGCGGCAAGGGCGGGTGGCTTCGCGCCTAGCTGCCGTACTCTCCCTTGGCGCTCACGGGCGGTGCGTGCTGATGACCATTCCGCTTCGCCGGTGAGCGCGAGGGGAGAGTAGGTGGGGTGTGGTTGTGTCGGCCGCGCCTTTCCTGGGCTGCGATACCTGCACCGCGCCCTTCGCGCTCACCGGCAGCTGACCTTCAGCGTGCGATTGCCCTCCCCGTGAGCGGCAAGGGCGGGTGGCTTCGCGCCTAGCTGCCGTATTCTCCCTTGGCGCTTACGGGCGTTGCTCGCCGACGCCCCAACTCTTTCCCGGTGAGCGCGAGGGGCGGGTAGGTGGCTGGCGGGAGGTAAAGACGCATGAAAATGCCCCAGTGAGGAAATAACCTCACTGGGGCATTTAGCGCCGCAGCGCGCTAGGCGCCATTTCGGCGGTTACACGTGGTTAAACGTCGAAGGCCTCTTCGAGCAGGTTCTTTTGCTCAATCTGGTGCACCTTGGCGTTACCCGTAGCCGTAGAGGACTGGGCGCGGCGGGAGACGCGGACCATTTCCGGCATATCCGGAATGAGGTCGCGCAGGTGCTCGTTGTAGAACGGCCATGGGCCCTGGTTGGCGGGCTCGTCCTGTACGAACCGGACCTGGGTGGCGTTCGGGTACATCTCGAATGCCTCGCTCAGGCGGTTGAACGGAATCGGGTGGAGCATTTCCACGCGGACGATGGCGATGTCATCGCGGCCGTCGGCCTCGCGCTTCTTCTCCAGGTCCCAGTAGAGCTTGCCGGAGACCAGCATGATGGTCTTGACCTTGTCCGTGTCGCCGACCTTCTTGTTGTTGACGTCCACGAAGTGGGGGTCATTGATAACGGAGCGGAACTTCTTGACCTCGGTGAACTCCTCAACGGAGGAGGTGGCGGCCTTGTTACGCAGCATGGACTTCGGGGTGAAGACGACCAGCGGGCGCTTCATCTCGCCCAAAGCCTGACGGCGCAGCAGGTGGAAGTGGTTAGCCGGGGTGGACGGCTGAGCCACGGTCATGGAACCTTCCGCACACAGCTGCAGGTAGCGCTCGATGCGGGCGGAGGAGTGGTCCGGGCCCTGGCCTTCGTAGCCGTGCGGCAGGAGGAGAACCAGGCTGGACAACTGGCCCCACTTGGCCTCACCGGAAGAGAGGTACTCATCGATGATGGTCTGGGCACCGTTGGCGAAGTCACCGAACTGAGCCTCCCATGCCACAAGGGCGTCGGGGTTACCCACGGTGTAGCCGTATTCGAAGCCCATGCCGGCGAACTCGGTCAGCGCGGAGTTATAGACCATGAACTTGCCGCCATTGTCCTTGGACACTGCCAGGGAGTTGAGCGGGTTGTATTCGTTGCTATTGCGGGGGTCGAAGGTCACGGCGTGGCGCTGGGTAAAGGTACCGCGGCGGGAATCCTCGCCGGCCAGGCGCACGACTTTGCCCTGGTTAGCCAGGGAACCGAAGGCGAGCAGCTCGCCCCAGCCCCAGTCGATGCCGCCTTCGCGGACAGACTTCGCACGGTCCTTGGCCACCTTGGCCACGCGCTTGTGGTACTCGAAGTCCTCGGGTGGGTTGCCGTAGGCATCGCCAAGCTCGGCCATCTCTTCTGCGGTGATGGAGGTATCCAGGCCGCGGGTGAGCTCCTGCGAAGAGGTAATACCGGTCTGTTCCTTCGGGCCGGCCTTCTCGGCTTCCTTGTGCTCGGTGAACACGGACTCCATCTGGTCGTGGAAGTCGCGTGCGGCTGCCTCGGCGTCCTCGGCAGACAGGTCGCCACGGCCGATGAGCTCGTTGGTGTAGTGCTCGCGCACCGGCTCGTGGTTCTCGATGACCGAGTACAGCTGCGGCTGGGTCATGGATGGGTCATCGGCTTCGTTGTGGCCGCGCAGGCGGTAGACCACGAGGTCAATGAAGACGTCCTTGCCAAACTGGCGGCGGTATTCGGCGGCCATCTGGCCTACCCAGACAACGGCCTCTGGGTCATCACCATTGACGTGGAAGACCGGGCAGTCAAAGCCCTTGGCCAGGTCGGTGACGTAGTGGGTGGAACGGCCGGAATCCGGGGTGGTGGTAAAGCCCACCTGGTTGTTGACCACGATGTGGACGGTACCGCCGTTGGTAAAGCCGCGCAGCTGGGACAGGTTGATGGTCTCCTGCACGACGCCGAGGCCGGTGAAGGACGCATCGCCGTGGAGCATGACGGGAACGACGGAGTAGCCGTCCTTGCCCTTGTCCAAGATGTCCTGCTTGGCGCGGGCGATGCCCTCCATGACTGGGTCGACGGCCTCGAGGTGCGACGGGTTGGCGGCAAGGGTGACCTTGATTTCGCCATCGCCGAACATCTGCAGGTGCTCGCCCTCGGAGCCCAAGTGGTACTTCACGTCACCGGAGCCGCCGAGCTGGCCGCCCTTGTAGTTGCCGTCGAACTCGCCGAAGATATCCGCCAGCGGCTTGCCGACGATATTGAACAGCACGTTCAAGCGGCCGCGGTGCGGCATGCCCATGACGACCTCGTCGAGGCCCTGGCCCGCAGCGGTGTCGATGATGGAATCCAGCAGCGGGATGAGGGTCTCAGCACCCTCGAGGGAGAAGCGCTTCTGGCCCACGTACTTGGTCTGCAGGAAGTTCTCGAATGCCTCGGCGGCGTTGACCTTCTGCAGGATGTACTTTTGCTCGGCATTGGTCGGCTTTGGCATGCCGGCCTCGAGGCGGTCCTGCATCCAGCTGCGCTCGTCGCGGTCCAGGATGTGGGTGTATTCGGAACCGACCTTCAGGGTATAAGCAGCGCGCAGGCGAGAGAGTACCTCGCGCAAGGTCATCTGTTCCTTGCCGCCAAAGCCACCGACGTTGAAGACGCGGTCCAGATCCCAGATGGTCAGGCCGTGCGTAGCGATGTCGAGGTCGCGGTGATCCGGGCTAGGCAGGCCGGGCTGGGACCAGCCGAGGGGGTTGACATCGGCAAGCAAGTGCCCGCGGGAGCGGTAGGACTCGATGAGCTGCATGACGCGGGTGTTCTTGTCCACGCCGGAGTTGGGGATGTCCTGTGCCCAGCGGAAGGGCTCATAAGGAACGCCCATGGACTCGAAGAGCTCGTCCCAGAAGGCATCATCAACAATAAGCTGGCCGATGGTGCGCAGGAACTCGCCGGATTCTGCACCCTGGATAACGCGGTGGTCATAGGTGGAGGTCAAGGTGACTAGGCGGCCGACGCCCAGGTCAGCCAGGCGGTCAGCGGAGGCACCGGCGAATTCTGCCGGGTAATCCATGGAACCAACGCCGATAATGGAGCCTGCACCCTTGGTCAGGCGGGCAATGGAGTGGCGGGTGCCGATGCCGCCCGGGTTGGTCAGGTTAATGGTGACCCCAGAGAAGTCATCCATGGTGAGCTTGTTCTTACGGGAACGGGTAACGATGTCCTCGTAAGCCTCAATGAACTCGGCGAAGGACTTAGTCTCGCACTCCTTGATGGCGGCGACCACGAGGGCGCGGGAGCCATCCTTCTGTGGAAGGTCGATGGCCAGGCCCAGGTTGATGTGCTCGGGCTGGACGACGAAGGGCTTGCCGTCCTTTTCCTCGTAGCGCACGTTCATTCCAGGGTGCAGCTGCACGGCCTTGACCATGGCGTAGCCAATGATGTGGGTAAAGGAGATCTTGCCACCGCGGGTGCGCTTCAGGTGGTCATTGATCATGGAGCGGTTTTCCCACATGAGCTTGACCGGCATATCGCGCACGGTGGTAGCGGTAGGAATCTCGAGGGATTCTTCCATGTTCTTAGCAATCGCCTTGAACATGCCCTTGAGCTGGCGCTCGTCGCCGCCCTTGTAATCTTCTAGGTTATCCAGCGGAGACTGCGCATTCTTGCCCGCAGAATGCTTAGCCTTCGCGGACTTTTCCTTGGCCTTAGATACAGACTCTTTCACGTTGGTATCGCGGGCCTCTTGCTTGCGGGCGGTGGTAGTGCCTTCGGTCTTCTTGGCCGAGGACTTAGACTCTGCCTGCGCCTTCTTTGGCTGTGGCTTAGATGCTTGAGAAGGAGCCTCAGCTTCTGGCTGCGCCTTGGGCGCGCCGTTTGCTTCGAAATAGTCGCGCCACTCCTTGTCTACGGAGCTAGGATCCTTGGAGTACTGCTGGAACTGCTCGTCTATCAGCCACGCATTCGGGCCGAAGATGCTCGATGTGCTCACGGCAGGTATTCGCCTCATTTCTCTGCTTTAAAATGGTCGTTTATTCGACTTTAGTTCGGACTTTGCACGAGCGCATATCTCACCCGCCAAAGTGTCTGCCTATATGATACGGGCCAATCCCTCACCTTCACTATGTTAGGGGTAGCGAATTCGCTCTAAACGATCATCGAATCCCCGCCTTTGTGTGGGAAAGAGGGGAGAGCTGCTGGCGGGCGTGTTCGATGACCTGATTGGCCAGCTTGCGATTGGCCTTCGTGCCAATGACCGCCCCGATGCCCATGGGCATGAGTTTGCCCACCCAGGCCCACTTCATGCGCTTGGTGATCTGCTTGGTAAATACCTTGGTCAACCGGCCATTGATGCCAGATAGCGTGGGCCCGGAAAAGCGGGAGAGGGAGGCCACGGAACGCGCCCCCGTGACCGTGCCGAGGTCACCGACAAAGGTATCGACCACCGCAGAGCCCTTCGAGCCCGTCAATACCACCAGCACTAGGGCGCGGCGGCGCTCGGGCGAGGAGATGTCATCGCCGCGCAAGTACGCTGACGCCAGGATGTACCACGCGGCGGCTTCAAGAAAGACCACGGATTCCGCACCGATGGTGGCCGCACCCGTAAAGAGCCCGATGCCGGGCACGGATGCGGAGGCACCGGCGGCCGCGCCCGTGCCAGTAGTGATATTGATGAAGTGCTTGTTAATAAAGCCCTGCAACTCCTGGTCAGTGGCATCCGGGTGGTGCTTCTTTAGGTTCTTGACGTATTTGGAAATAACACCAGATTGCACGGATACCGCGCGGTCCAGGGAGCTCAGCAGCGCCCTAGTAAACCGCCCGCTGTGCTCCGGATCGATGTCATACGTGTCGCTAGCTGCTTTATCCGGGGTGGACTTTTTAAATATGGACATGCCTTTTCCCACACCAATCCTTAAGTTCGTTGGGGCAGTGGTATTAATTGAATTTTTACCTAGCATAGCCCTGACCTTGAAATAAGGTGGGCGCGCATGTGCGATTCGGATCGCCACCGGCGTGCAACCTACCTAAGGTAGGGAGTATGCCTTACCCGCAGGAAAATCAACGTGACACTGGGGACTTTTATTCCGAAGAGTCCACCGCTGCCGCGCGCTTGCGGGCCATGCGCGCACACGAGCGCGCCCGTAAGGCCCACGAACAGGCACAGAACGCCTACGCGGATGAGCTCACCGTGCGCACGACCTCCGGCTGGGTGCGCGGGGTCATCGAAGAAGACCTGCGAGTAGATCGCCCCATCAGCGCCGGTCCGGTGCGCACATGGCGCGGCATTCCCTTCGGCGCCTCTACGGCCGGCGACAACCGCTTCCGCGCCCCGCGCCCAGCACCGCGCTGGGACGGGGTGCGCGATTGCAGTCAGTTCGGGCCAATCGCCCCACAGCCCACGTACTCCTGGACCGACCGCATCGTCGGCTCCGAGGATTGCCTGTACCTCGACATCGTGCGCCCCCGCACGGAGGAAAAGCTGCCCGTCGTGGTGTACTTGCACGGCGGCAGTTTCATCATGGGCTCGTCCCACATGCTCATGCTGCGCGGGTTTGAGCTCGCCACCCGCATGAACGTGGTCTACGTATCCATCAACTTCCGCCTCAACGCCCTGGGATATCTGGATCTGCGCAGCCTCGGCGGCGAGTGCAGCGCCAACCCCGCCGTGGCGGATCAGATTCTGGCCCTTAACTGGGTTCGCGACAATATCGCTGCCTTTGGCGGTGACCCAGACTCGGTCACCCTCATGGGCGAATCCGCCGGCGGCGCCGCGGTGCTGGCGCTCATGACCAGCCCGACGGCCGAGGGGCTCTTCCACCGCGCCATTGCCCAATCCCCACCGATTGCGCTGGTGCATTCCCGCGCCCAATCCACCTTGTGGGCCCGCGAACTTGCGCGCCGGGCGGGCCTGCCGCGCCGGGTGAGCGTGGATGACCTGCGCCAGGAGGACTGCGCGGATGTGGTGCGCTCCGGCCAATCCATGATGTGGCGCGCCGGCGAGCTACTGCACTTAAACTCCTGCTACGCGCCCACGGTGGACGGCGAGCTTCTGCCCGAGCACCCCATCACCGCCTTTGAGCAGGGCCACCAGCACAAAATCCCGCTGCTGATAGGCACGAATTCGGATGAAGCCAGCTTTGGCAAGTTCCTCTTTCAGCGCCAAAGCGCCCGGGAGCGTGCAGCCCTGCGGCTCTTGGCCTCCTACGATCCCCACCACGCCCCTGAGGTCGTTGCCGCATATCGCGGCGCGGTCCGCAGGGAGGATTTTGCGCACTTGCTTGCCGATGCCCTCTTCTGGGCACCCTCCACCCGCATCGCCAGCGCCCACTCTGAAGTGGCCGATACCTGGATGTACCGCTTCGACTTCGCCTCTGCCGTCTTGAAGTGGCTGGGCTTAGGTGCCATGCACTCGATGGAATTGGGCAATGTCTTTGGCGATCCCCAATCCTCGCGCGCCTCCCTGTTAACCGGCTGGGGCTCGCGGGCCGAGATGGAGGAATTGACCTCCACCATGCAGGATCACTGGGCCGCGTTCATCCACGGCGGCAGCCCGAAGGCGCAGTGGCCGCGCTATGAGAGCGGTGAGCGCGCGACCATGATCTTTGATGAACAGGCCTATATCGTGCACGCCCCCAACGACGGTCGCCGCAAGGCGTGGGAGGATTACCACATGGTGGAGTGGGGAAGTGGCCGCCCAGAGCTAGTGCGCTCTCTTGGTTTCCAACCACACCGGAGGGATTAGCGGTAGAATCCAGAGTGACCGCGGGCGGCGTCTTGCCCACCGCGGGGACCTCTGCTTCCGAAGGATGGATTTTTCACCACCATGAGCTTTTTCGAAGATATCGCTTCCGCATTGGACGCCGAGGGCATCGAGTCCCGCGTCAACGAAGACGTCATGTTCGTTCCAATCACCTCTGATTTGGAAATCCAGTTTGTTGAAATCGATCCTCTCTTGCCTGCCGCCAACGTATACATCGCTGCCGCGGATGTGGATGAAGACGATGAAGAATTCGAGGCCGTCTTGGTCTCCGTCGCCTTTTCTGTCGACGACGCCGTAGAGGCCGTCTCCCGCCACATCGCCACCGACCAGGTTGTTACCGTCCTGCGTGACCTCCTGGAAGGTACCGATGAGCGCATCGCGGAATTGGAGTTTGACCAGGACGAACTCAACCCGCACCTCGTGGTGGCGGAAGTAGGCAACGATTCAGAGCTGCGCGTATTAGTAGAAACCATCGACGGCGTGCCCTCTGCCATCGTGCGCTTCTTGGCCTTCGACTTCGATGAAGAAGACATTGAAGAGCTCGAGGATGAGGCCGTGACGGAGATGTGGCAGGTGGACGAGGAAGGCGAGGACCTCGATGAAAACGAGCGCCTTGCCCTCTTTGGCAACACTGGCTCCGATGACATCCCCATCGTGGAAGTCCCCGCTGAGGCCCTGGAACTGGGCACCTACACCGATTTCGACCGCCTCTTCGACGTGCTCGGATTGGTCTCGGAACAAGCTCTGGACTGGGAGGCCCAGCTCGTCAACTTTGATGAGGATGACTTCGAGGAACCAGACGTCTACGACATCTTCTGCGAAGACGCCGATGATGACGATGACGAGGACCTTGAGTTCTTCGACACCTTCACCGAAGACGACGACGCTGACGCTGACGACGAGGGCGACAACAACTAAGCCCCTAAGCCGCTTGCTGGAATCCCGCGAAAAGGGATTCCGGCGAGCGTACGGGCTTAAAGGCGCTATCCACCAGCCACACGTAGGTGGCATTCGGCCCGCGAGAGATCTCGTGGACGGCGCCAGCTAACTCAGCAGGGACAAGCGTGCGTATCCACCCTTCCGCCGTGGCGGGATCGACTACCTGCCCAAAGTTATCGGTGATGCGAATGGTGATGAGGTAGGCGGGGATGCGGCTTTCGCCGAACCCGCGGATCCGCGCCTTTACTCGTGCTCCCACGCGGTGGCGGGTAATGCTCATGCTGTAGTCCGCACCGCCTGGCGTGGCTGGCAACTGCTTTATGGGCGGGCGCCACGTCGGGGTGGGACGAGCCAAGGACCGCGGGTGATGCATGATGGCGGAAATTGAGCTGACGGTCTCATAGTGGTGATAGGCCAAGTCGGCGGCGATTTCCGTCGCCGTGGCGCTGGGTTGGCTGGGTACTGTGTGCGAAAAGTTCTTATCTACGTTGTGCATGGCACTTACTCTAAACCGTATGGCCGACACGAGTTCGAAGAATACAAACACATGTTCGAAAAAGTAGCTTAAATAGCTTTCAGACCTTCAAAGGCATAAGGTTGCACGTGCTATGAAGAGTGCTAATGCCGAACCGGCGCCCTACGAAAAGCCCAAGGTGCCGCGGGAAATCTGGGTAATGGTAACGGCGGCGTTCATTATCGCCTTAGGTTATGGCCTTATCGCACCGCTTTTGCCGCAGTTCGTGGTCAGCTTCGATGTATCGATGGCCGCCGCCGGCCTGGTGGTCTCCATCTTCGCCGCCTCCCGGCTGATCTTCGCGCCCGTGTCTGGTTCGTTGGTGGATCGCGTCGGCTCGCGCCGCGTCTACCTGGTGGGCCTGATGACCGTGGCCGTGACCACGGGTTTGGTTGCCATTGCCCAAGAGTATTGGCACATTGTGGTGTTGCGCGCATTGGCGGGGCTGGGCTCGACCATGTTTACCGTCTCCGCGATGGGCCTTATCGTGCGCCTGTCTCCACCGTCGATTCGCGGTAAGTGCTCTGCCACCTACGCCACGGCATTCCTACTGGGCAATGTCGCCGGCCCTGTCCTCGGCGCCAGCCTGTCCTTCCTGGGCTTCCGCTGGCCATTTTTCATCTACGGCATCGGCGTGATGCTCGCTGCTTTCGTTGTCTGGTGGCAGATGCCGCGGGTCAACCACTCCCAAACCACCACCTCGGAACTGCCGCCCATGCGCCTGCAGGAAGCTTGGAGCGATACTGCCTTCCGCGCGGTGCTGACCTCCAACTTCGCCCACGGGTGGATCAATATGGGCGTGCGCGTGTCCGTCCTGCCGCTTTTCGCCGCCGCGATTTTCCATAATGGCGCCGCAGCCTCGGGCTTGGCTCTCGCGGCCTTCGCCGCAGGCAATGCGATTATTCTCCAGTTCTCCGGCCGGTGGTCCGATCTCCATGGCCGCAAGCCGCTTATCTTGATTGGCTTGGTCGGCTCCGCCATCTTCATGGTGCTCATGGGACTGGCCACCAGTGTGTGGTTCCTATTGCTCGTATCCGCCCTTGCGGGTGCAGCATCGGGCCTAATCAATCCTTCCCAGACCGCCGCGGTGGCAGACATCGTGGGCAACGAGCGCTCCGGCGGCAAGGTATTGTCGGCCTTCCAGATGGCAGGAGACTTCGGCCAGATCGTGGGCCCCATGCTCATTGGGCTGCTTGCCGATGTCTATGGCTTCCCCACAGCCTTCACCGTCTGCGGTGCCATTGCCATTTTCGGCATCATCGCCTGGCTCTTCGGCCGTGAGCCCCGCCAGGAGTCCAAGGTGGAAGTAGAACGCATGCCGAAAAAATAGTTGACGGCAACCGCTCTGTGCCGGCTAAGTTATGCGCGTGTGGATGACTTAAACGCGCGCTTTCTTGATGCAGTCAATAACGCCTTGATTATTTGGGTACGGCTGCATAATTCAGACATATTTGTGGGCCGTGCCTGGTGGATCGAAGAAAATACTTGGGTACTCCGCCGCCTCGAGGATGGTACGCGCCGGCACATCCTGCCCCGAGAGGTGGAGCACTTAAAGGTGATCGGCGCGTACCTTGAAGACTACGAGCAACAAGGCTAGAAGAGCCCTGCGACCTGGGACACGCACAGGTAGACAAAGGCCGCGGAAATGATGCCCATCAGGGTGTTGATGAACCAGCCATTGCGCCATTCCTTCGGGGTGTGCTTGGTATTAAGCAGTACCAAGAGCGTAAGTCCCAGGAAGGGCATGAAAAATGCGCCCAAGACGCCGTAGCCAATGATTAACCCGGTGGGCTTGCCCAGCAGTAGGAGAAGCATTGGTGGGAAGGTCAACCAGATGAGGTAAGCGCGGTAGTACTTACCGCCCGTGCTGGTGCTGGGGTGGCCTTGTGGGAGGTTCTTCAGGTGACCAACGTAGTCCGCAAACATGAGGGATACACCGTTCCACACGCCCAAGCAGGAAGAGAATGCGGCTGAGAAGAATCCCACGATGAACCACTTAGAAATAAAGGTTCCGTAGCGGGCCTCCAGCACGTCCGCCATGTCTACCAAACCCTGGTCGTTATCGGAGACAGCGACATTGGCGCTATACAAAAGCTCGGCACCAAGGACCAGCGTAGCCAGGACGAAGATACCGGTGACGGCATAAGCCACCGAGTTATCCATGCGCATGACCTTCATCCACTTGGGCGTGAACCATTTCTTCTCACGCAGCCAGTAACCGTAGGCAGCAAGGGTAATGGTGCCACCGACACCGCCGGCGATGGAGAGCACGTAGACGAAAGAACCATCCGGGATGGTGGGGACGAGTCCGCGCAGAATCTCTGGCAAATTAGGCGCGGTAATTGCGGCGATGCCCACCACGGTGACGAACATGATGCCAACTAATACGGCGGCAAGCTTTTCAAAGAGCTGGTATTGACCCAACCACGTAAGCGCAAAGCACAATACACCGGTCAGGATGGCCCACATGGTCAAGCTAGTACCGGGAAAGAGCGCACTCAATGCCAAGCCGGTGCCGGACATGGCGGCTGCGCCATATACCAATCCCCAGATGACGATGTAGGGCGCGAAGTACCACGAGGTCCAGCGTCCTAGCTCCCGCCAGCCGTGGAACATGGTGTTTCCAGTGGCCAAGCTATAGCGGCCGACGCCTTCCACCAGCACGATTTTCATAATCGTACCGACGATGACGGCCCACAACAGTGCGTAACCGTAGCGCTGGCCGGCAATCATGGTTGCCACTAGGTCAGCGGCACCGACGCCGGTGGCTGCGGCGACCAAACCCGGACCTACGAGGGTCCATTTCACCTTTGCTTGTGGCTCAGAGTTCTGTGTCTGTTGGCCTTCGGCGGATGTTGCGCCGTTGTGGTTATTTGATTGGCTCATGACACTTCCTTAGGTGGCTGTGGTCCGAATCACTTAAAGGAAATGTATCACTATTGACGGGTAAAGTGCAGCCCAATTATTCAACCACGCGTGCTAAGCGACGGTCCGACCAGCAGCGTACAGCGCCTTTGGCATGGTTCTTTGCAGCTTCCATTGGAATTGAATGGGCTTTTCACCGTGGTGGGAAACATAATCCACAGCACCCAAAAATGTATAGGCGCTCGCGGTGCCCACGGAGTTCTTCTTAGTAAAGCGAGAGGCGATAAGGATCTTCCCGCCGAGCTCATCATGCTGAATATATCGGCGTGCGGCCTTCGATTTTAAGGTTGTAGTAGATTGCGATTCCCAGTGGAGAAGTTCTGGTGAAATCGGGTAATCACGGTAATTGGTGGTGGCGCTCACTTGATCGTCTTTTTGGAAGGTCACCAAGAACAAGTCCATGTTCATATCGGGGAAATATTTCACTCCCTCGCGCGGAAGGCTGACCAGCTTTTCTAGTTCGCCTGTTTGCAAAGCACCGACTAACTCTGCCAGGGAGTAATCGGCGTGGGTTTCCAAAACGGTGTCCTCGCTTGGCTGCGGGATAATGCGCGAAGCATCGTTTTGTAGACGCATGACCTGTTCGAGCTCCCAAATAACTCGCGGGTGCTCTCGCAATATCCCCAGCGCTTGGTCAAAAGAAGACGGGCTGGGTGCATTGGAATTAGCCCAAAAGCCCAAGACCAGCATTCGTGCGAAGGCTTGATCAGTGGGCGTCATATCGCCGAATTGCGAAGTGGCGGATTTTAGGATTCGAAGATAAGCCTCAATGCGTGTCGCATCATTGACGTGGAGGAAAACTTTAATCCGGTTGAGTAAGAAGCTTTCCATCTCATCGTCACGTGGCTCGAGGAGGCCGTCCTCGCGCAGTAGGCGGGTCCAGGAGTATTTGTTGGGGCGGTAAATATCCTCCAACTCGAGGTTTGCCTCCTCGAGGAAATCTTTGAGATCGGTAGTTCGCAATTCCGCTACCAGCGCACGCACATTCCGCAAATTGCTCCGTGCCGTCTTCTTTACGTTGTTGAGGACCTGTTCCGTCGTCGACTCATCGAATTGGATATGCGTTCCCGGCGGCGTGGTGGGAAAGCCCTGCTCTATCTCGGTAAGCAGGCGTTTTCCGCGTTTTCTCGTTAACGCATTGAATTTGCGCTCAAAATCGTATTCAACATGCTGTTGGCCAATGAAATCGAATACGGTACAAGAATCCTTTCCGGGAGCAAGGCGAAGACCGCGGCCAAGTTGCTGTAGGAAGATAACCGGGCTTTGGGTTGGCCGGAGCAAGAGCAGTGTATTGACCGCTGGGATGTCGACGCCCTCATTGAAAATATCAACGGAAAAGAGGGCCTTGATGGCGCCGCTTTCGAGTTGTTGAATGGCTTCTGCGCGTTCAGAAGAAGTTAATTTGCTCGTCACGGCCTGGGCGGGAATTCCAAAGTGCTGAAATTGCTGCGCCATGTGCTCTGCGTGGGCGATGGACACACAAAAGCCGATCGCCTTCATCTCAGAAAGATCGAAAATCCGTTTATCCAGTTCATTCAGAATGAATCGCGTCCGCTTTTCACCAGACTTGATATAGAACTCTGATAGCTCGGTGGTGTTGTAATCTTTCTTTCCTCTATTCCACGTGAGTGAGGAAAGATCCGTGCCGTCTGCGATTCCGTAATAGTGCATGGGGACCAACAGCTGCAGGCGCAAGGCATCCCAGAGGCGTAGCTCATGGGCAATGCGGTAGTCGAAATACTGCTGCACATTTTTGCCATCGCCGCGCTCAGGCGTTGCGGTCAGCCCAAGTAATTCGTCTGGTTCAAAATGACTAAGAAGCGCGTTATACGTTGGAGCTTCTGCATGGTGGAATTCGTCGATGACCACGACATCGAATTGATCTGGCGCGAGCTTTTCTAAGCGAGTGGAATTGAGCGACTGAACGCTCGCAAATAAAAAGTCCCAGCGCCGGGGCTCGGTGCCATCGACAAGCAGCTCGCCAAAGTCGGCATCCTTAAGCACCTCGCGGTACGTACGCCGCGCTTGGTGAAGAATTTCCTTGCGGTGTGCCACGAAGAGTAAGCGTGGGCGACGCTTCCACTGCCGGCAAAGATTGAGGTAATCCAGGGCAGCTACGACGGTCTTGCCGGTGCCTGTCGCCGCAACGAGTAGGTTTTGTGGCGATCCTTTACTTCACGTTCCGACCGCAGCGCCTCGAGCATCTCTTCTTGATAAGGATAGGGAGTAACTTCCAAGCCAGAAAGCTCTAATTGACGCAAAGCTTGAGGGGACTCCGTACCTTTGGCAATGCGCAGGGATTCCCGAAGACGGTCCATGTCCCGCGCGGGGTCAAAAGTTTTGAAGTGGCTATCGTGCCAGTAGCTGTCAAAGGTCTTTATGAACTTTTCAATGACCTCAGGCGTTGCCGTAGCAGAGCCGCGCACGTTCCACTCCCAGCCATCGATAAGAGCAGACCTCGAAAGATTCGAGCTTCCAATGAAAGCCGTGTCGAAACCAGTCTTCCGTCGGAACAACCATGCTTTGGCGTGTAGGCGTGTGGATTTATGCTCATAGCAAATCTTCACATCAGCGCGATATTTTTCTACCAGGCGTTTAAGTGCCGCTGCATCGGAGGCACCACAGTAAGTGGAGGTCAACAAGCGGAACGGTATCTGGTTATCGCGCAGGTATTGCAATTGCTGGTCAAGGACACTGATTCCGGAGCTCTTGATGAAAGCACACAGTAAATCGACAGAATCAGCCGTCTTTATCTCCCGTTCAATCTCGCTGGTCAAACTGGCTTCGCCCTGGGCATTAGTAAAAAGCGCGCTCTTCGTCAGCGATACATCGGGAAGCAGCGGAGGTTCGGCTAAAGAAGTGTTGTAGACGGCGTAGAGGAGTTGCTCGGTATCGATGTCTTCATCCTCGCCAAGAAGACCAGCGATTGTATTGATGAGGGCTACTCGGTCTGCTGAGGATTTGAGCCCCATGAGACGGTGTTCAAGTAAATCGCCGATGTGTTGAGACATGGCCGATGTATAGCGCCCGCGAGCGCTATCATCCGTGCCATTTCCGAGGCCAAATCCCGCCGATGGGTGTCGGCTTTGCGTTTCTTCCATTCGCTCACGGATCCGGGAGGTCACCGGGGTTTCATATACGCCGAAGGGGAGCGAGGAATCCAGGGAATGACTCATAGCTACAAGATTCTAGGGGCAAAGTTTCTCCACGGCTGGAATATCCGCTGGCGCCCAGGTCAGTTGCATTGCTTCCGCGGGGGTGACCCATCTGGTTGCGTCATGATCGCTGAGGTGAAGTTCGCTGCTGATAAGCGTGCAATAAAAGGTGGTTAGTTCGATGGTGGCGAAGTCGTATTCGTAGGTGGTCGTCGCGAGCTTGCTACCTACGCGGGCAGTAAGGTTGAGTTCCTCGCGAATTTCGCGGGCTAAAGCCTGTTCGGGTGATTCTCCCGGTTCGATTTTTCCGCCTGGAAATTCCCAATGTCCTTCTAGGGGTTTTCCGGGTTTCTTGCGGCAGGCGAGGAATCGGTTGCCATCGTGAAAGACGGCACCGACGACGCGGATGGGGTTAGACATAGTTCCATTGTGCCTTGAGCCAGGAAACGCTAGACAACTAGATGTAATTTAGCTAACATATTCCCAATGTTCGCGTCAGGCTGTCGCGCGGGCTTGATCATCATGCAAGCTTGAGGGGCGGTCTATCGTGACATCTACTAATTCAGTTAATTCCTCCACCCAGAGCCATGACGGGGAAGTCCCGCGGCCTGAGGGACGGTGGAAACTCTTTGTTTATAGCGCCATTGGCGCGTTCGTGTTCTTCTTTCCTGTGACATATAAGGAAAAGAACTCCATTCCTTTGGACCACATGGTCACCATCGTGCGCGATAGCATTCCGGCGGTGGTGCCGTGGCTTATTTTTGCGCTCGCCGTGTATGGAACGGTGCGTAGCTTTAGTACGGGGGCGTTTAAGGAAAGCGCGCTGCAGGCGGTCTTTGCGGTCCTCAATATCGCCGGTGCCATCATTTCCTTCCTCATGGTTATTGACGCGCTGCCGTGGGTATTAGGTGATGAAGATTTGGTTCCCTTCTTGTGGAACTCCATTGCCACGCCGGTGGGGCTTATCGTGCCCATCGGCGGTACCTTCCTGGCATTTCTTATTGGATTTGGGCTCCTGGAATTTGTTGGGGTGCTGATGCAGCCCATCATGCGCCCGCTGTGGAAGACGCCGGGTCGATCCGCCATCGATGCGGTGGCATCCTTCGTGGGTTCGTATTCGCTGGGCATTTTGGTCACGGACCGCGTCTATCAAAAGGGCGGTTATACCGGCAGGGAAGCTGCCGTTATTGCCACGGGGTTTTCCACGGTATCGGCGGCGTTTATGGTCATCGTGGCCAAGCAGCTGGATTTGATGAATATCTGGGGCACCTACTTTGCCGTCACGCTGCTGGTGACGTTCCTGGTTACGGCCATTACCGTGCGCATCCCGCCGCTGCGGACGATCCCGGATGAATATTGCGCGGGTGTAGAGCCAGACCCGGAAAAGCCGGTAGAAGGATCGCGGTTTAAGAATGCGTGGCGCGAGGCGATGCTGGCTTTGCAGCGCGCGCCGTCGCTGCCACAGGCCATTTGGGATAACCTGCGCGACGGCGTGCGCATGGCCGCGGCCATCGTCCCGTCCATTATGTCGGTGGGCCTTATTGGCTTGCTGCTTGCGCGGTTTACCCCGATCTTTGAATGGATTGGGTACCTGTTTTACCCCTTTGCTTGGATTGTGCAGCTGCCGGAGCCGGAACTCGGCGGCAAGGCCGCGGCGATGGGCATCGCGGAGATGTTCCTACCCGCCACCGCTGTAGCAGGCAGCGATTCCATGGTGCTGAAATTCGTCATCGGGGTCGTGGCGGTGTCTGCCATCATCTTCTTCTCCGCCCTGGTGCCGTGCATTTTGGCCACCAAGATTCCGGTGAAGCTATCCCACCTGGTCATCATCTGGTTTGAGCGCGTCGCCCTCACCATCGTGATTGCGACCCCGATTGCGCACCTGCTGTTCTGAGTCTTACTGCCCGCTTACCGCAGTGAGGTGAGCGTTAACGATGTCATCGATAAGCCGCGCCGCTGCCTTGGCGGTGCGGTTGTCTATGTCGAAGGTGGGGTTGAGCTCGACGACATCGACAAGCGCGAGCTTGCCCGTCGCCGCGATCGCGACCGCCAGGGCGCGGATGCGCTCGTAGGCAACGCCGAGGCTAGCCGGGGCGGATACACCCGGCGCGGTGGAGGCGGGAAGCACGTCCAAGTCGATGGAGAGGTGGACCTTGTCCGCAGCGGCGGTGGCCTGGGTGGCGAGCGCGCCGCATTCGGCCGGGGTGAGGTTTAGCAGCTCCTCATCCAGGGTGTAGTTAACGCCGAGCTTTTCGGCATCGTTGAAGAGCACCGCAGTGTTATTGGGGCGGGAAATACCGAAGACGGTGTAGTCAAAGTCATCGGTGAGCTGGGAAATCTGGGTAAAGGGCGTGCCGGAGGTGGCGTGGTCCGCGTGGCGGAGATCGAAGTGGGCGTCCAAGTTGATGATCGGGGTGGCACCGCGCGCGCGGAACAGGCCACGGTGGGAGCCGAAGGCGGTTTCGTGCCCGCCGCCCAAGATAATCGGCAGGGTAGCGCTGCGGACGAGTTCTTCGACCTTGTCAGATAGGGCCTCGTGTGCGCCGTCGAGATCATCGCCTTGGGTGGTGATGGTTCCGGCATCGGCAAGCGCGTGGCCGTGGTGAACCGCGAGGGAGCCAAGGGCTGTGCGCAGGGCGGCGGGGCCGGCGGCGGCACCTTGGCGGCCGCCGTTGCGCAGCACGCCCTCATCGGAGGCAAAGCCCAGCAGGGTCACGGGCGCGGATTCGGCCTGGTTGATGACGCTATGCCAGCGCGCGTGCTCGGCGCCGGGGCCATCGGAGCGGCCGGACCACTCGGGGGCGGGAGTAAAAAGTGGGGCTGATTCGGTATTCATAGTGCCGATACTAGAAGCGTGCGGTGAATTTGTCTGTCACTGGCGGAATATAATTGGACGTTGTGAGTGCTAACCGAGTCCCCGCCGCGCGCCATGCCCTAGACATCCTCAAGCTGCTATCTACTATCGATGTCCCGATTTCCGCCGCCCGCATCCAAGGCGAGCTCGGCCTGCCGCGCTCGACCACGTACCACCTGCTCGCGGAAATGGTCGATGCCGGGTTCGTTGCCCACCTGCCGGAGCACAAGACCTACGGCCTGGGGCTGGCCGCGTACTCGATGGCCTCTGCGTATGTAACCCAGCAGCCGCTGGTGCGCATGGCAACGCGCGACCTAGAAGAATGCGCGCGGCTGGTAGGCGGATCCGGTCATCTTTCGCGCATGGCGGGCTCGGAGATTCTATACCTGCAGGAAGTCCGCGCGCCGGGCGCTACCTCGTTGGTTACGGAGGTGGGGGTGCGCCTGCAGGCGCATAAGACGGCCTCGGGCAGGGTGATGCTGGCGCACCTGCCGGAATGGGAGGTCAAGGCCGCCTTCGATACCGCGGGCGGGGAAAATTTTGGTCTCCTGAAAAAGCAGCTGGACCGGGCCCTTGCGCGCGGATGGGACCAAGAGGTGGAAGAAATCTCGCGGGGACAGGCCTCGGTGGCGGTGCCCATCCTGGACCACCTGGAGCGGCCCGCGGCGGCCATTGCGGTGACCTATCCCGTGTCCACGCCGGGCGATAGGGTGGAGGCGCTCATCGCGGCGCTGGGCCAGGCCGCGGAGAAAGTCGCGGGAAAAATGTATCGCCAGCGCGAAAAGTGAGGTAGCATGCGGGCTAGCGCGTTAGGCTGTGACGTGAGCTATATTTTGCTGCCCTAAAGACACTAGGAGTCATCATGCCTAATGCATACCCATCCACCGTTACCGTCGGCGTCGGAGCGCTGACCATTGAGGAAGTCGTGGCCGTTGCCCGCTACGGCGCCACGGTAGAAATCTCCGCCGAGGCCCTGGACGAGGTCGCCTCCACGCGCGACCGAGTCGAAGAACTGGCCCAGGACCCCACGCCGGTCTACGGCATCTCCACCGGTTTCGGCGCGCTAGCCCGCCGTCACATTCCAGAAGAGATGCGCGCGCAACTGCAGCTATCCCTGGTGCGCTCCCACGCGGCCGGCACCGGTCCTGAGGTGGAAGAAGAAGTCATCCGCGCGCTCATGCTGCTGCGCCTATCCACCCTGTGCACTGGCCGTACCGGCGTGCGCCCCGTGGTGGTAGAAACCTACGCCAAGGCCCTTAACGCCGGCATCGTGCCGGTGGTGCGCGAATACGGTTCGCTGGGCTGCTCCGGCGACTTGGCCCCGCTGGCCCACTGCGCCCTAGCGCTCCTGGGCGAGGGCGAGGTGCGCGTGGGCGGCGAGCTCAAGGACGCCGGCGAGGCCCTTGCTGCCGCCGGCATCGAGCCGCTGGAGCTGCGCGAGAAGGAGGGCCTTGCCCTTATCAACGGCACCGATGGCATGCTGGGTCAGCTTTGCCTGGCCATCACTGACCTGCGCGCGGCCGCCAAGACCGCCGATATCGCCACCGCCATGACGGTAGAAGGCCTGCTTGGCACCCTCGTGGTCTTTGCCGATGACCTGCAGCAGCTGCGCCCGCACCCAGGCCAGGCCGATTCTGCCGCCAATATCCGCCAGGTGGCAGACGGCTCCGAAATCCTCGCCGCAGCTCTGGAGGAGTTCAAGAAGAACCAGGTCCAGGACGCCTACTCCGTGCGTTGCGCGCCGCAGGTGGCCGGCGGTTTCCGCGATACCTTGGCGCACACCGCGCAAGTGGCAGAGCGCGAGCTCGCCGCCGCCGTGGATAACCCGGTGGTGGCCAAGGACGGCCGCGTGGTCTCCAACGGCAACTTCCACGGCGCGCCGGTGGCCTATGCGCTCGATTTCCTTTCCATCGTCACCGCGGACCTGGCGTCCATTTCTGAACGCCGCACCGACCGCTTCCTGGATCCGGCCCGCAACCGCGGTTTGAACGCCTTTCTTGCCGATGACCCCGGTGTCGACTCCGGCCACATGATCGCCCAATACGCCCAGGCTGGCATCGTCAGCGAATTAAAGCGCCTGGCTACCCCGGCCTCGGCCGATTCCATTCCTTCTTCTGCCATGCAGGAAGACCACGTGTCCATGGGCTGGTCCGCCGCCCGCAAGCTGCGCAAGGCCGTCGATGGCCTGCAGCGCGTGCTCGCCGTGGAGATCCTCACCGCGGCGCGCGCCATCGACATGCGCGAGGGAACGCCCGCTGGCGGCACCGGCGCGGTCATTGCCGCCTTGCGCGAGACCGTTCCTGGTCCCGGCACCGACCGCTACCTATCGCCGGAAATCGAGGAGACCGTGCGCCTGGTCAAGTCTGGCGCGCTGATCGATGCCGTCGAGGCCGCTACGAGCGAGCTGCGCTAACCGCCTGCGCCATCGCCACTTGGCCCGCATGGGTGGGGTGCATGGGGAAGGAATCGGTATCCTGCCCCGTAAAGTCCACCCACGGTTCGTCAGAGCAGGCGGAGTGCTGCGAGGCATTATCAGGCAGCACGTAGGTGGCGTCGTTGCGCTCGGCGGCCTCGCGCACTGTTTGATTGATGCGCTGGATGGTATCTGCCAGCCACTCCCGGTCTGTGGCCGGGATTTTTTCTATGAAGGGGCAAGTCTCGCCGGGATTGATGAGGGGTATATAGCCGGTGGCAATGACCTTCGCCTCAGGTGAGCGGTGGGCGATTTCCTCGTAGACCTTGTCTAGGCGTTGGGGCAGATCGTGCAGCTCCAGTTCTATCTGCGCCCCCGATTCGTCTTGGCAAATATCGTCCGTTGCGCATTGGGTCAGGCGCACAAAGCTGACGTCGTTGCCGCCGATGCTCAAGGAGACAAGGGACGTATCCGCGGCCAGTGCATCCACCTGGGCGGGGTGCTCGCCCGCGGAGGATAAAACATCCAACGTGCTCGCGCCCTGGCAGGCGACGTTGCGATAAGAGCTCGTGGTGATCTCCTGAGCGGCGAGTTCTGGATAGGAATCTTGTGCGCGTGCGCAGGAATCGGGCGGATCGAGAGGGAGCGTCGTCGAGCCCATCGCTGCGTAGGAATCCCCGAGGGCCACATAGTTTTCTGGTTCTTCTGGAACTTCCTCTGGCTGGTTGGAGCATCCTGCCAGCAGGCAGGCGGCGGCGAGGGCGGGCAATACGTGGCGCATGACTGCCATCGTAGCCGTCGAGTCTGAAATGCCAGACAGTTGGTGACTGTGCAAGCTCTAAATACGTTGTGCATCACACTAAATTGATATCTGTGACGCTCGCCAAGCCCCCGGGAGACAGCCCCGGGAAACCGGCCTTGGGGTAGGGCACGGCGTCGATAAGCACGAGCGAAAGGAAGCCATGTCTGAACCACGCGAAGTCCGCGCACCCCGCGGCACCGAACTCAACGCAAAATCCTGGCAAACCGAAGCGCCACTGCGCATGCTGATGAATAACCTCGACCCAGAGGTGGCAGAGCGCCCCGAGGACCTCGTGGTCTACGGCGGCACCGGCCGCGCAGCCCGCAGCTGGGAGGCCTTCGATGCCATTGTGGAATCGCTGAAGGACTTAGAAAGCGATGAAACCCTCCTCGTCCAATCCGGCAAGCCGGTGGGCATTTGGAAGACCAATGAATGGGCACCGCGCGTGCTCATCGCCAACTCCAACCTGGTGGGCGACTGGGCCAACTGGGAGCACTTCCGCAAGCTCGAGGACGAGGGCCTGATGATGTACGGCCAGATGACGGCCGGCTCCTGGATCTACATCGCCACCCAGGGCATCCTGCAGGGCACCTACGAGACCTTCGCGGCCGTGGCCAAGAAGCGCTTCGAGGGCAGCCTGGCCGGCACCCTGACCCTGACCGGCGGGTGTGGCGGCATGGGTGGTGCCCAACCGCTCGCCGTGACGCTGAACGGGGGAGCGGTGCTCATCGTGGACGTGGATGAGCACCGCCTGCGCCGCCGCCAGCACAAGCGCTACCTCGATGAAGTGGTCACCGACTTGGACGAGGCCCTGCGCCTGGTCCTCGACGCCAAGGAAAACAAGAAGCCCCTCTCCGTGGGCCTGGTGGGTAACGCCGCCGAGGTCTTCCCAGAGGTGCTGCGCCGCCAGCGCGCCGGGGAGTTCAAGGTAGACATCGTCACCGACCAGACCTCCGCGCACGACCCACTGTCCTACCTGCCCACCGAAATCACCGTGGATGACTGGCAGTCCGAGGCCAAGGCTGATCCCACGACCTTTACCAAAAAGGCTCGCGAATCCATGGCCGCACAGGTCCAGGCGATGGTGGAATTCCAGGACGAGGGTGCCGAGGTCTTTGACTACGGCAACTCCATCCGCGATGAGGCCCGCCACGCCGGCTACCAGCGCGCCTTCGAGTTCCCAGGTTTTGTTCCCGCCT
This sequence comes from Corynebacterium accolens, assembly GCF_023520795.1. Classification (NCBI taxonomy): domain Bacteria; kingdom Bacillati; phylum Actinomycetota; class Actinomycetes; order Mycobacteriales; family Corynebacteriaceae; genus Corynebacterium; species Corynebacterium accolens. The sequence goes on from NZ_CP046605.1 coordinate 1,007,863, forward strand.
ATATCCGCCCGCTCTTCTGCGAGGGAATGGGCCCGTTCCGCTGGGCAGCGCTGTCTGGCGACCCGGAAGACATCAAGGTCACCGACCGAGCCCTAAAGGAGCTCTTCCCAGAAAACGAGCACCTGCACAACTGGCTGGACGCCGCCGAGGAATACGTCGAGTTCGAGGGCCTGCCCGCCCGCATCTGCTGGCTCGGCTACAACGAGCGCCACAAGGCCGGCCTGCTCTTCAATGACCTCGTGCGCGAGGGCAAGATTAAGGCCCCCATCGTCATCGGCCGCGATCACCTCGATTCCGGCTCGGTTGCCTCCCCGTACCGCGAGACCGAAGCCATGCTCGATGGCACCGACGCCGTCGCTGACTGGCCGCTGCTCAACGCCATGACCGCCGTATCTTCCGGCGCTACCTGGGTCTCCCTCCACCACGGTGGCGGAGTGGGCATGGGCCGCTCCATCCACGCCGGCCAGGTCACGGTTGCCGATGGCACCGATCTCGCCGCCGCCAAGCTGCGCGCCGTGCTGACCAATGACCCAGGCATGGGCGTTATCCGCCACGTCGATGCCGGGTACTCTCGCGCAGAGGAAGTAGCCAAAGAACGCGGCGTTCGCGTACCCATGGAATTTAAGGCAAGGGATTAAATGAGCACACTTTTTACCGGAATTTCAGAGCTCCGCACGGTCAGCGAGCACGGCACGCTTAACGATGCCGCCCTTATCGCCGACCACGGCACCATCGCCTGGATTGGCCCCGCCTCTCAGGCACCTGCCGCCGATGACCAGGTGGACTTGGGCGGGCGCGCCGTCCTGCCCGGTTGGGTGGATTCGCACACCCACATGGTCTTCGACGGCGACCGCTCCGCCGAGTTCGAGGCCCGCATGTCCGGCGGCTCCTACGAGGCCGGCGGCATCGCGGTGACCATGGACGCCACCCGGGAGGCGGGGGCGGAGCGCTTGGATAAGCTCGTCGCCGAGCGCGTGGCCGCTGGCCGCCGCGGTGGCACCACCACCTTCGAGACCAAGACCGGCTATGGCCTCAACACGGAATCTGAAGTGGAAGCCGCGCGCGTGGCATCCCAGCACGTCGACGACGTGACCTTCCTCGGCGCCCACCTCGTGCCGCCGGGAGCGGATGCGGAAGACTACCTCGATGAGGTCGTCGGCCCGATGCTGGACGGCGTTGCCGAATACGTCCAGTGGATCGACGTCTTCTGCGAGCGCGGCGCGTTCAATGAAGAGCAGTCGCGCCGGGTTTTAGAAGCCGGTAAAAAGTTGGGCCTTGGCCTGCGCGTGCACGGCAACCAGCTTGGCGAGGGCCCGGGGGTTAGCCTCGCGGTCGATCTCGGCGCCGCCTCGGTTGATCACGTGAACTACCTGAGCGATAGTGACATCGAAAAGCTCGCAGCATCTGAGACCGTGGCCACCATGCTCCCAGCCTGCGATCTTTCCACGCGCGAGCCCCTGGCGCCTGGCCGTGCGCTTCTCGATGCCGGCGCCACCCTCGCCATCGCCTCCAACCTCAACCCAGGTACCTCCTATACCTCGTCGATGAACTACTGCGTGACCACGGCCGTCCTGCAGCAGCACCTATCCGTCGACGAGGCCATCCACGCCGCCACCACAGGCGGTGCCACGGCGCTGCGCCGCCATAATGTGGGCAACGGACTCGACCCGCAGGGCCGCCCCGCGAAGGGCACCCTGGTGGAGGGAGCTGCCGCTGACCTGCACGTGCTCGATGCTCCCAGCGCGGTGCACTTGGCCTACCGGCCGGGTATGCCGCTGAGCTATCGCACGTTCGTGGCGGGGGTATAGCGAGGAATGGAGTTTGCCGCCGGTATCGCGTAGGGTTGGACAAGCAATGAGCATTACCGATAACGCCACCGGCGGCGTAAACGAGCCGGAAGATTTTAATAAGTCGGAATCTCAGGACAACTCGCAAGGTGTCAACCAGGACACCAGGGCTGCGAATACTTCTGAGGGCACCGGCGCTGAGTCCAAAGATTCGGCCAACGACAACTCCCAGGGGTTCGAGCACCTCGGCCTGCCAGATAAAATTCTGCAAGCCGTTGCGAAAGTAGGCTTCACCACGCCGTCCCCTATCCAAGCAGAAACCATCCCGATCCTGATGGAAGGCCGCGACGTCGTGGGCCTTGCACAGACCGGTACCGGCAAAACCGCAGCCTTCGCGCTGCCGGTCTTGTCCCAGCTTGACCCGCAGGCGCGCCACCCGCAGGCGCTCGTCCTCGCACCAACCCGCGAGCTCGCCCTGCAGGTTGCAGACGCTTTCCAATCCTTCGCGGAAACCCTCAAGGGCATTGAAGTTCTTCCCATCTACGGTGGCCAGGCCTACGGCATCCAGCTGTCTGGCCTGCGTCGCGGCGCCCAGGTCATCGTGGGTACCCCGGGTCGCGTCATCGACCACTTGGAAAAGGGCTCGCTTGACTTGTCCCAGCTGCAGTTCCTCGTCCTCGATGAGGCCGATGAGATGCTGAACATGGGCTTCCAGGAAGACGTTGAGCGCATCCTGGAAAGCACCCCTGACCGCAAGCAGGTGGCGCTTTTCTCCGCCACCATGCCTAATGCCATCCGCCGCCTGTCCAAGCAGTACCTGCACAACCCGGCGGAAGTAACCGTTAAGTCCGAGCGCCGCACCAACGACAACATTAAGCAGCGCTTCCTGCTGATTCCGCACCGCGCAAAGATGGATGCCTTTACCCGCATCCTCGAGGTCATCACCTATGACGCCATCATCGTCTTCTGCCGCACCAAGCATGAGACCGAAGAGGTGGCCGAGGCCCTGCGCGATCGCGGCTACAGCGCTGCTGCCATTAACGGCGACATCGCCCAGGCGCAGCGCGAGCGCACCGTCGATCAGCTCAAGGATGGCCGCTTGGACATCCTCGTCGCTACCGACGTCGCCGCGCGTGGCCTTGACGTCGAGCGCATCACCCACGTGGTGAACTTCGATATCCCGAACGATACCGAGTCCTACGTGCACCGCATCGGCCGTACTGGCCGTGCCGGCCGCTCCGGCGAGGCAATCCTGTTCGTCACCCCGCGCGAGCGCCGCATGCTGCGCTCCATCGAACGCGTGACCAATGCTCGCCTCGAAGAGATGGACCTGCCGTCCGTCGATGAGGTCAATGAGAAGCGCAAGGAAAAGTTTGCGCAGGCCATTACCCAGTCCATGGACAACAAGCAGGCCGATTTCTTCCGCAACTTGGTGCGCAAGTACTCGGAAGACAACAACGTCGCGATGGATGACATCGCCGCTGCGTTGGCCGTCATGCACCAGGGTGGCAAGAACTTCCTATTGGAAGACAAGCCTTTGCCCAAGCCAAAGAAGGACCGCCGCGATCGCGATGACCGCAAGCGCGACCGCGACTTCAAGGGCGGCGGCAAGAACCGCGGCGGCTCCAAGCGGCCGGATGGTGACTTTGAGACGTACCGGTTGGACGTCGGCAAGCGCCAGAATGTCCGCCCAGGTGCCATCGTCGGTGCAATCGCCAACGAAGGTGGCCTGTCAGCCAAGGACTTTGGCCGCATCACCATTGCAGTGGGGCACACCCTCGTGGACCTGCCGAAGAACATGGACCCAGCTGTGCTGGACCGTCTGAAGGATACCCGGATTTCTGGGCAGCTCATCAAGATTCAGAAGGATACTGGTCGCCCGCCTCGCCGTGATGGCGGCGGCGGTGGACGCAAACATGGTGGTCGCTTCCGCGACTAATTAAACCTCCAAAGGGCCTCTTTTTAGAGGCCCTTTTTTCATGCCTTCTGACCTGCGCTTTTACTATAAATGGGGGTAGTGTGTCAGAGCGGTTTTGTATGGTGTATGGCGAAAGCATGTTCTAGTAAATCTCTTGAAAGGAAGTCCATGAATGCGCCATATTATGCCAATACCAATCCGGAAAATTCTACCTCCCGTGCAGCTACGGAGATTAGGAAGGCGGAATACCAGTTCTGGGAGAATCTTCATCCTGACCCAGATGATGATATCGAAATTATTAGCCAATCACTGTCTGATTTAACCGGGGCGCGTCAGTCCCGCATTAGAAATATTATTTTCGCCTTCGAGCGATTAAAGGAGCTGCCGCGGCTGCGCGCCCGGCAAGAACAGCATTTCCATTTAGATTTAGACCGACTGATTACGATTGACCAAACCCTAGCCAAACTCGGCGCCATTGATGCGGAGAAGAAATTCACTATCGATGACGCCCTGACCAACTACTTGACCCCAACTCGTCCCAATCAAAAGCTGCCCTCGCACCGCAATCTCCGCCGCAAGCTGCGCGAGCTCATTGTGCGCCTCGATCCCTCTATTGCCTCGCGGGATCCGCGCCGCAAGCAAACCTATAGCGTTGAACCTACAGGCGGGGAGTGGGCCGCGGTTTGTCTGGACGTCGGGTTGGAAACCGCGGAGATAATCGACCGCAATATTCGGGATATCGCTACGGACAAGGACCTCACGATGGCTGAGGCCGCAGTGGAGCTGCTGACTGGAAAGGCGCAGGCGAAGGCCAAGGTCGTGTTGAATATGTATCGCTGCGACCTGCCGGATGGACCCGCGTTTGTACAGAATTTAGGTTGGGTATCCCCGGAGACCGCGGATGACCTACAGGCTCGGGCGACAGCGACAAGGGATATGGAGAAGGCCGGTCAGGCGGAGAACCCTAACTATGTGACGCCGCCAGATATCCGGGCGTTTGTAGAGGGCTTGGACGGCACGTGCCGGTGGCCAGGCTGCACGCGGCCGGCGGTAGCGTCCCAGATGGACCATCGGCACGACTTTGCAGACGGCGGGCCGACCTCGGCAGCAAACCTCACCTGCTTATGCCAGCACCATCACAACATTAAGACCGATGGGAGGGCGTTTTATATCAAGGACCCGATAAGCGGGGACATCGTCTGGCTTTTTGATGACTCTACGTGGGTCTATGACTCCGCCAGCGGGCCGTTGGCGCCCAAGAACCGCAGGTGGGCGCAGACGGTGGCACAGGCGACGCAGAAGCGGAGGGAGAATGCGCATGCAGATGCGCAGCAACTAAAAGAAGAACTTCGGGAGGAGTCCACGCATGAAAAAGGGGACAGCGATGACACTGTCCCCGAAAAGTAAATGGCTTCCTAGATGTACATCAGGATAAGGCAGATGATCCACAGGAGGTTGAAGACGCCGCCGAAAGCGGACAGGGACTTCTTGATGGAGCCCAGGTTGGCGGTATCGCCGGATTCTAGGGCTGCCTGCGCCGTGCGCTGCTTAGGGAGGATGAGGAAGAAGAGCAGACACCACGCGATGATGGCCACGAGGATGGCGATGTGGAAGTTGACCTGGCTCTTGAAGGTTTCAATATCAGACAGGAACACTGCAAGGCCAAGGACCGGCACGAGGGCGGAAATGTAGCCGTAAGTATTGGTGATGTTGTGCAAGTTGCGGGCGGCGCCGAGGGCCGTTTTATCGCCCTGCGCTGCGCCCTGCAGCTGGGTCTGGTAGATGGAGGTGGAAATGCACACGGGGCCGAGCAAAACGATGGCCGCTGCCACGTGCAGGAAGATGAACAAAGTAGTCATGGAGGATGCCCTTCAGTTAAGAAAAGTTGCCTTGTTCACCCTAATCAATTTAACTGCTAGAAATCGAACCGACATTGCCTTCTCATTGCACGGACATCCGCGCGGGGCAACGGTAACTCGTACTTGCGCGCGATTTCTGCGAGGCGCCGCGAATAATCACAGCGATTGGCGGGCGGCAGCCACTCGGAGGGGAGGGAATCGGACTTTTCCTGATTGAGCTTCCGGCTGGTCGCCACCAAGTTGAGGGGATCGTTGGCAAAGCGGATCTTGGTGTCTTGGTCCCATTCTGCGGCACCCATGTCAAAGGCGGCAGAAAGTGGGAAGATGTGGTCGACCTCAATAGGGGAGGTGGCTGAAATCATCTCGCCCGCGTAGGGGTCATAGAGCGTGCCGGATTGCGGCCGGCAGTCTGCGAACGCCTCGCTGGCTTGGTTCTCCATGATGGCCTCACGCGTGGTGCATGCACCGTTTGGCTGCCAGCCGCCGAACTCGTCGCGGTCGTAGCCCTGCAATTCCGCGCGGGATGGAACGGTGGAGACATCAAAACGCGGAAAAGGCCACGCATACCATGCGATAACGAGAGCGGTTATGCATGATAGCGCGGCCAGGTAATAGGACTTCATGTCCTATTGGACTCCGCGAGGTGCGGGAAGGTTCCTACTTGTTATCGGAAACCTTTTCTGCTGCTTCCTCGAAGTCCAGGGAGTCGTCCTTCTCAACGAGCTTGGCAAGCTTCTCGGCTTCCTCGAACTCGTCCAGAACCTCCTGGTCTGGCTGCTTGGTAGCCAAGGTGACCAGAACGGTGACGATGAGTGCGGAGAAGAAGCCCGGAACCATCTCGTAGAGGGAATCGCCGAGCGGGGACATGCCCCAACCGATGGCGACGACTGCACCGGTAACCATACCGGCGATTGCACCGGTTGCGTTGAGGCGCTTCCAGTACAGGGCCAGGATGACCAGCGGACCGAATGCGGAACCGAAACCAGCCCATGCGAAGCCGACCAGGCCAAGAATGGAGTCGGACGGGTTGATAGCCAGGAGTGCGGCGATAACCGCGATGGCCACAACGGCGGTACGGGACAGGTTAATCAGAACGCCCTCGGAAGGCTTGCGCTTTGCGATGATGAGGTAGAGGTCCTCAATCAGGGAAGAGGAAACCACGAGCATCTGGGAAGACATGGTGGACATGATCGCTGCCAGAACTGCGGTCAAGACGAAACCTGCAGGCAATGGGTGCATCATGGCCTGAGCCATATCCAAGAAGATGGTCTCGAAGTTTTCTTGGTCAGTGATGGTTTCACCGAACTGGGTGAAGTACACGGTACCGGTAAGCGCAACGAAGATAGCGCCGATGACGGAAAGACCCATCCAGGTGATGCCGTAGAAACGGCCCTGCTTGGCGTCGGAAGGCTTACGCAGCGCCATGAAGCGCACGATAATGTGCGGCTGACCAAAGTAGCCAAGGCCCCAAGCGGCGTTACCAACGATAACACCAGCGGAAACACCGGCGAAGAGAGAGAAGTAGTTATCGTTTGGCTCGAGTGCGCCGTCGGTAGCGTAGCTGTTTTCGGTAGCGAAGGAGAAGATCGCGCCGGCATCGTCAAGAGCGAAAAGCGCCATGATTGGCACGATCAGCAGGGCGACGAACATCAGCATGCCCTGCATAGCGTCGGTGTAGGACACTGCCAGGAAGCCACCGATGAAGGTGTAGAAAATGGTCACTGCGGCGATGACCAACATACCGGTGATGTAGTCGCCACCGAAGGTGGACTCGAAGTAACGACCACCGGAGACCATGCCGGAAGAGACGTAGAAGGTAAAGAAGAAGATAATGATAATTGCGGAGATAATACGCAGCATGCGCGACTTATCGCGCAGACGGTTCTCGAAGAAGGAGGGGACCGTAATGGAATCGCCCGCAACCTCCGAGTAAGCGCGCAGACGCGGCGCAATCCACTTCCAGTTTGCCCATGCACCGATAAGGAGGCCGATAGGCATCCACAGCTCGGAAAAACCGGAAAGGAAGAGCGCGCCAGGCAGACCCATAAGCAGCCAGCCGGACATATCGGATGCGCCGGCGGAGAGAGCAGCTACGAATGGGTGCAGGCCACGGCCGCCCAAAACATAATCGTCATATTCGTCGGTTTGTTTGTAGCTCCAGTAGCCAATGGCTGCCATTACGAGGAAGTACACAATCATCGCAATGACGTACCAAGTTGATTCTTGCACGTTTCACTCCTTGTAGTGATTTGTCGGACATACCTACGTTAACGGTGACTTAAGGTTCACCCAAGCTAAAATTCAGCTGTGGCATAGATCTCTGGTGATGTTTTTCACCGTTTAACAGCGTAAAGACGTGAATATAACGAGCTTGTAACAAAACTATACGGGGCTGCTATGCTGGCCGTTATGGCTTCTTACCTTGTGCATGGCCTTTGGCTGCCGGTCTCGGGGCTTGGTCTATGGATTGAGCAGGTAGAAGGACACAAGATTGTTATGCCTTCGGCCGTGCCGGAGGGGACGTTTCCGCAGGCAGTCGATGCTATCTTGGCTAAGAAATCCTTCCGGAACCGAGCGCGAGTATCACTGCGGACCCCAAAGGGTAAGGACGTCTCGCTCATGGTGCCCATGGCCATGTTTGCCCCGGAAGAAGCAGTAGAAGCCCTAGCCCAGCTGGAATACCTGGATCATCACCCGCCGGCATCGATTGCCCCGGATCTGCACTGGCTCATCCACGCATATAGCGGCCTGAGCAAGTTTGTCCGCGCGGGCAGGGTGACGTTCCGGCTGGCGTACCAGGCTAACGAGTGGTTCCCCATGTGGCAGTTGGCCTCAGGCTTGGGCGAGCGCGGTTGGCTCGCAGAAATGATGGCCGCGGCACCGGGGATTCTCCATATAAATAATAGAGCCCTGTCAGATGACCTCGCGGATGAACTGACCCATTGGATTGCCAACCGGGAATTGCAGCCGCTGCTCAATGAACCTCGGCCCATGCCGTGGCACGACTTTGCCCGTGCACTTTTGACGACGTCTCCCATTCGCCGCGGCCGCGCGCAACTACTGCGGGGGCTTAATGAATGGAAGAATTCCCTTTACCAGGTGGAACTCCAGCTCGTCTACATCGTGGAGGAACCGGAAGAACAGGATCCAGAAGATGCAGCGTGGCCGATTCGGGTGCGGGTGCGCTCTGGAACGGATTCGCCGCGGCCGGTGTTGGCGGATGAGTTGGATAGGGCGAGCATCGAGAAGCTGCGCGAAAACCACCGCAAGGCCGTGCGCGCGGCGCCGAGCCTGGGCCAGAGCACGCAAATGCCCCAGCCTGGCGACGGCGATTGGGATGTTTATCTGGATACGGAGCAGCTCACGCAGTTTATTGCGCACGAGGTACCCGAGCTGAAGAAGCGGGGCATTACCGTCATGCTGCCCAAATCGTGGGCGCAGATGGATACGAAGGCCAAGCTGGAAACTCGCGAGGCGCGGGATCCGGCGGAAGCCGCCACGAAGAAGCACATCGGCATGAATCAGCTCGTGGACTATAACTGGCGCATGTCCGTGGGCGATGTGGAGCTTACCGAGTCCGAGATGGACGAGTTGGTCAATTCCAAGTCCGGGCTCATCCAGCTGCGCGGCAAGTGGGTGATGGCCGATACCCAGGTCGTATCCAAGGTTTCCTCTTATATGGAGGAGCTGGCGGATAAGTCCCGCGAACGCGCCAAGAAGGAGCTCGAGCAGCTGGCGGCCTCGGCGGAGATGGCCAAGAAGCTAGGTGAGCCGGGCTGGCAGCAGCTCATGGCGGAGGTTGAGCGTCGCCGAGCGGAGTTCAACGAGAAGAGCGAGCACCAGGTCACGGTGGCGGAGCTGCGGGAGCTGGCGCTCGAGTCGATGGCTCAGGAGCCCATCGAATTTACCGGCAGCACGTGGCATACCGCGTTGCTCGGCGGCATGGATACGGTCGCACCTAAGCGCGTGGACATCCCGGAGACCGTCCACGCGGAGCTGCGCGAGTATCAGCGCACGGGCGTGGACTGGCTGTATTGGATGTCGCGCAATAATATTGGCGCCGTGCTTGCCGATGACATGGGGCTCGGCAAAACACTCCAACTACTGTCCCTTTTGGCAGTGGAGAAAGAGCGCGGTGAACAGACCGGGCCCACCTTGGTCGTTGCACCCACCTCCGTGGTGGGCAACTGGGCTCGCGAGGCCCGCCGCTTCGTGCCGGATTTTAAGGTCATGGTGCAACACGGCGCGGGGCGTCCGGGCGGGGAGAGGTTCCTCGAGGCCGCCGCGAAAGCCGATCTGGTCATTACGACGTACGGCACCGTCAGCCGGGATTTCAACCTCTTGGGTGAGGTGTCCTGGCAGCGCGTGGTCCTCGATGAGGCGCAGGCCATTAAGAACTCGGCCACGCGTTCCTCCAAGGCGGTGCGATCGCTGCCGTCTGAACACCGCGTGGCGCTAACCGGTACTCCGGTGGAAAACCGGCTGTCAGAGATGCGCTCCATCTTGGACTTTTGCAACCCAGGAATTTTGGGTACGGCGTCCTTCTTCCGCAATCACTTTGCCAAGGCCATCGAGCGCAATAATGATGAGGAGATGTCCGAGCGCCTGCGCGCGCTGACCGCACCTCTCATCCTGCGCCGCGTCAAGACCGATCCCAATATCATCGATGACCTGCCGGAAAAGTCCGAGCAGATTCTTACGGTATCCATGACCACCGAGCAGGCAGCTTTGTATAAGGCACTGGTCAATGAGGTGAAGAAGAGCTTGGAGGATGCTACGGGCATCAGCAAGCGCGGCATTGTCTTGGCCTCCCTGACGCGCATTAAGCAGATCTGCAATCACCCAGCACACTACCTGGGGGATGATTCGCCGGTGGTTATCAAGGGCAAGCACCGCTCGGGCAAGGTGAAGGAGCTGATGCGGATTGTCGATGCCGCCACCGAGTCCGGCGAGCGCCTGCTGATCTTTACCCAGTACAAGGCCTTCGGTGATATCTTGCAGCCCTACCTGAGCGGGCAGCTGGGCCACGAGATTCCCTTCCTGCACGGCGGGGTGACGAAGAATAAGCGCGACCAAATGGTGGAGGACTTCCAGGCCGATGATGGCCCACAGGCGATGATCCTTTCGCTCAAGGCGGGCGGCACGGGCCTCAACCTCACCGCGGCATCGATCGTGGTGCACATGGACCGCTGGTGGAACCCCGCGGTGGAAAATCAGGCTACGGACCGCGCCTTCCGCATTGGTCAGCGCCGCAACGTGCAGGTGTATAAGATGATTACCGCTGGCACGTTGGAAGAATCCATTCAAGACATTTTGGATGGCAAGACGCAGCTGGCTGGGGCCGTCGTCGGTGAAGGCGAAGGTTGGCTCACGGAACTGGAGCCGGACCAGCTGGCAGAGCTTATGAGTTACCGGGGAAAGGAGTAAGCGGATGGCAGTCAAAGGCGATGACAATGTCATCTACGCAAACTTTGGCACCCGCAAGCGCGTAAGCACCCCGGATGAGGTCAACCATGTTGACCGCAGCGGGCGGCTGCTGTCCAAGACCGCCGCTCGGATTTCTTCCTTTACCAGCCATGACGCGGACCGGGGGCGGATTACCCGCGGGCGCCAGTACGCCGAGGGCGGGCACGTCGTTGGTTTGGAGATCCGTAACGGTGCCATCCATGGGCGCGTGGCCGGTTCCCAGAACGAGCCGTTTTCCGTACTCATCCAGCTGCCGTACCGCGATAATGACGATATCGCGGCACTCGCCGGGCAATTCGCGCGCACGCCCAATTCCGTAGCGAATGCGCGCAAGGGCCTGCTATCTGAGGAAGCGCTGGATACCTTGTTCGCCAGCGACGCCGAAGATCTGCGTCTTTCCTGCACCTGCCCGGATTCCGCCTATACCTGCAAGCACATCGTGGCGGTGGGATATAGGCTCGCCACCCGCGCGGATGCGGATCCCGCCGTGATTTTCAATATGCGCGGGTTAGACTTTGCGCGCCTTGAAAAGGCCGTCATGGAGCAATCGCAGCAGGTCTCCCGTGAAAGCTTTGGCGCCAGCGATTTATCCGCGGAAGAAAAGAACGACGTGTTCTGGAATGGCCGCGAGATGCCTAAGCTGCCACAGCCCAAGGTGGCCCCAGCATTGGAGGATTCCGATCCTGACCTCTTGCGCAAGGCCCTTCGAGCCGTATCGCATACCAATATCGATCTCTTGCGCGCCGTGTCCGATATTGAAGACCTCTACTACCACTTAACGCACTGATTATGACTGCAACGACCTTTATCCACACGTCCGACTTCCAGCTGGGCATGACCCGCTGGTTCTTGAAGGGGGAGGCGCAAGGTCGTTTCAACGATGACCGCGAGTCCGCCATCATGCACCTAGGCCAGCTCGCGGAGGAGGTCGGCGCGGAGTTCATCGTCGTCGCCGGCGACGTATTTGAACACAATGCGCTCTCCCGGGAGATCTTGGCCCGCGCTACCGAGATGTTTAAACGCTTGCCCGTGCCGGTATATGTGCTGCCGGGAAACCACGATCCGCTGGTCGCGGACTCGGTGTTTTATCGCACCAGCGCCGACAACGTGCACGTCATCGCGGATTCTGAGCCCATCGAGGTGCGCAAGGGCGTGGAATTGGTGGGGGCGCCGTACCTGTCCAAGCGCGCCAACCACGATTTGGTGCGTCAGGCTTTAGAGCCGCTCGAGCCCATGGAGGGGATTCGGATTGCGGTGGGCCATGGCCAGGTGGATTCGCGCTCTAGCGGGGGAGATGCCGATACCATCGACTTGGAATTCGTAGAGCAGTGCTTGGAGCGCGGGGTGATCGATTACTTGGCACTCGGCGATACTCACTCGACGGCCAGCCTGGGCACAACCGGCCGCGTCTGGTTCTCCGGCAGCCCGGAGACCACGGACTTTAAGGAGTGCTCCACCGGTGGTGGCGAGGCCGATTCCGGGAATGCGCTGGTGGTAAGGATTGAGGGGGAGGATATAGACATCGATAAGCGCAGCATTGGGCGCTGGACGTTTGAGGCCCTCGATGCCTCCGTCAATTCCACCGAGGATGTCGAGCGCTTCCTGCGCAGCCTGGAGGAGTACCCGGATAAGGTGCGCACGGCGGTTAAATACAGCCTGCAGGGGACCCTCGGCGTCGCGGCGCACGCCCGGCTGCAGCGTGGGCTGGATGAGTTGGAGGCGGTCTTTGCCTCGCTGCGCCCGCGCGAGCGGACCATGGACCTGTTCCTGGAGCCTAGCGAAGATGAACTAGCCAACCTCGATATTTCCGGCTATGCCGCCGACGCCCTGCAGGAGCTGCTGGATAACCGCGAGGATCCGGTGGCCCGCGACGCCGCCAACCTGCTATTTCGCCTGGAAGGATAAACCACATGCGCATCCACAGCTTAGAAATTAAAAACGTCCGCGGCATCGAGCATCTGGTGTTGGATGACCTTCCAGAAACCGGGGTGGTGGTCATTCACGGCGAGAACGAGGCCGGTAAATCCACCATCGTGGAGGCTCTCGATGTGGTGTTGACGGAAAAACACACGGCGCGCCCCAGCGGTATCCGGGACCTGCAGCCGGTGGGCAAGGACGTCTCGCCGGAGGTCATCGCGGATATTTCGGTAGGGCAGTACCGATTTCGCATTGCCAAGCGATGGTTGCAGAAGAAGTACTGCGAGCTGGCCATCTCCGCCCCGCGCCACGCGCAATATACCGGGCGCCAGGCCGATGACGAGCTGGAACAGATTTTAAGCGAGAACATGGATCGCCAGCTTCTCGATGTCCTCTTTATGCGCCAGGATGACCCCAATGACGCCATCTCCGCGGTGGGCATCCCGTCGCTGACGCAGGCCCTCGAGCAGGAGTCCGGCCTGGCAGAGGACGAGGTATCCGGCGATGATTCCCAGCTTTTGGGCAAGGTAGATAAGGAATACAAGCGCTACTACACCGAAAAGACGGGCAAGGCAGCCGGCGAGTATAAAAAGGCCCAGGAGACCTTGGAGCGTGCCGAGCAAGAGCTGGAGGAAGCAACCGCTGCGGTGCGCGGGCTCGATTCCGTGGTGGAGCGCTACGAGCACCTGGAACACCAGCAAGAAGAAGCCGAAGCGCAGCTTCCCGGGGCCCGCCAGGACCTTGCCGAGAAGCAAGCTGCCGCGGACGAAGCCGTGCAGGCCCAGCACCAAGTGGATGCGCACAAGGCCGAGCTCACCCGTGCTAAGGAGGACTTTCAGCGCGCGAAGGATGCGCAAACCCAGCGCCGGGAGATGGTCGAGGCGCTCGAGGCCGCTGGCACCGCAAAGTCGAGCGCCGCGGATAAACTTGCGACCGCCCGCGAGAAGGCCGCGGAGGAAAACGAGAATAAAGAGGCGGTGGAAAAGAAGCTGGCTACCGCCAAAGAGGACTACGCCACCGCGCGCGCAACGCTCAAGCAGGCGCGGCTGCATCAGGACAAGGAGACCTTTAAGCGCCTGGATAAGCGCCTGCTCAAGGTGGAGGAATTGGCTCGTGGCGTGGAGAAGGCTCAGGCGGAGATAGCCCAGCGCGGGCGCGAGATGACCGCCGCGGATGTCGAGGAACTCCGCAAGGCGGATGCCGATCTCGGCTTGGCCAAGCGCCTGCACGATGCCACCGCCGCCAAGGTGGAATTTTCCGGGCCCGAAGGCGCGGAGATTGGGGTGGATGGGAAGCTGGTGGACATCGGCAAGCAGCCCGCAATTGAGCTTGTCGATGGCCGCGAGATCACCATCGGCGATATCACCGCCCGCTTTGTGGCCGGTGCGTACTCTTCCGATAAGACCCAGCGCGAGGTGGATCAGGCCGAGACGCGCCTGCAGGAGCTTTTCGATGCCACCGGCGTTGACTCCATCGCCGCCGCCGAGGCTCTGTACAAGGCACACAGCGAGCAGAATGCCGGGTTGGATGCCGCCACGCGCAAGCTCGAGGGCGAGTTGGGGCCGGATGATTTGGGCGAACTGCGCGCCCAGCACGCGGCGCTGAAGGACAAGGTCGCCGGGCTCGATGATGCCCCGGCCATGGATCTATCTGGTGCGGAAGAAGCTGAGGAAGAGGCGCGCGAGCTTGTCGATGCCCTCGACCGCGAGCTTATTCCCTTCCGCGATAGCCGCATCGCTCACGACGTGGTGCGCCTCGAAGCCGAGCTCGCGGCCGCCACCGAGAAGGCCGAGCGTGCCGAGCGCGAGTTGGCCGAAGCGCGGGAGAAAACCTCCGATGCCGGCTTGGAAGAAGAGACAGAGCGGTTGGGTGCTTTGGTAGGCAAGCTGCAGGAGCAGCTTTCTGAGATGGAGGCCGTGGACCTGGCCACCGCCCAGAGCCTGGTGGAGGGCGCGCAATCGCACCTGGACTACCTGCAGAATCAGGTGCAAGATGCGAAGGTGGAGCTCGGCAAGTTGTCTAGCGAGATTAATTATCACTCCGGCGCGGCAGAGCGCGAGCAGCAGGCGCAAGCAGAAGCCGAGATGGCCCAAGCGGTGCTAGAAAGCGTGGAAAAGCGCGCGCTGGCGGCACGCTACCTGCGCGAGCTGCTGCTCAAGCACCGCGATGCCGCGCGCCAGCGCTATGCCGAGCCCTTCGTGGCGGCGCTCGCCCAGCTGGCCCACACCATTTATGGCGGGGATATCAGCTTTGAATTGGCAGACGATCTCTCCGTGACCGCGCGCACCCGCGATAATGAAACTGTGGCCATGACCAGCCTGTCTGGCGGTGCGCGCGAACAGCTGGCCATCCTTACCCGCTTTGCCATCGCGCGCTTGGTGGCGGGGGAGGAAACCGTGCCGGTTATCGTCGATGACGCGCTGGGCTCCACCGACGCCCACCGCCTGCAACTGATGTCCACTTTGTTCTCACAGGTGGGCCGCGAGAACCAGGTTTTGGTCTTTACCTGCATGCCGCAGCGCTATTCCCGGGTGCCTGGGCGTAGCGAGCGCGACATCGCCACGCTGAAGGAGGTAATCTAGTCCTTATGTCTGAACAAACCCGCTGGTTAAACGATGATGAACAGGAGCTATGGCGCCTATTACTGGCCGCGACCCGCAAGATAGATAGGGGCATGGACGAGACTCTTAAGGCGGGCGGGGAAATCTCCGTCTCCGAATTCGCGGTCTTGGTATCCCTTTCGGAAGCCCCAGATCAGCACCTGCGTTTGCGCGACCTGTGCACGGAGCTCGCCTGGGATCGCTCGCGCGCCTCCCACCAGGTCACCCGCATGGAAAAGCGCGGGCTCTTGGTTAAAGAAAAAACCACCGATGATGGCCGCGGGGTCAACGTGCATATCACGGAGGCAGGGCTCCACCACCTCGAGCGCGCGGCCCCCGAGCACGTGGAATCCGTCCGCCGCTTGGTCTTTGATCATCTCCACGCGGATGACGTTCCCGCGCTCAAGCGCTTTTTCCACGGGGTATTGCAGGTCAATAACATCCCAGGCTATTCGGGATTCGTCCCGGATTCTTTATTGAATGGAGGAAAATAACACCGCCATGATGGGACAAGAACTTTTCCAGCAACCGAAAAAGCAGCATAAAACGTATGGCTTAACGGCCTTGGGTGAGCTGGGCCAGCGCATTGGTGATCCAGAGGCTTTTGCTGAGGACCGTGCCGATGCCGATCAGATTGCCGCGACGGAAGAAGCCTTGGAAGCCTACCCCGATTTCGCGGTGACCTTTGATGAGGATGCCGATGCCTGGATCGTGGGCGCGGAAGAGGACATCGAGAAAATGTTCGCGGACCGCGAGGCATTCCTCGAGGCTTTATTAAATGATGAAGATCCGGGGATCTAATGCCACCGCGGAGGCCATAAACTGTTAAGATACTTTTAGTTAATCTTCGGTGAAGCGAGAGGTTTTATCATTATGAACGAGCGCGAGGCTCAAGAACAACGCGAGGCGGCGGCCCGCCAGCAATCCGAGGGCTGGGTTTCCGTTTTTGTCCAGTGGATTCCCTACATGCTGCTGGCCGTAGTGCTGGTTGGCGCCATGTTCTTTGGTATGTACTACATCGAGCACGGCACCCTGGATATCACCCAGCCGATCACCAACGAATTCATCGTTGAGTAATTCTGCGCAATAGAAAAATCCGGCCTCCCTGGAAAGTGGGAGGCCGGATTTATTATTATTTCTTGAGCACCTGGCGCCAAGTCATCTTCTTGCCGTTATTCAAGATGGCGCGGCGATAGATGCGCGCGACAACGACGAGAATGAGCGCGGTAACTACAGCGAGGACCGCGTAGCTTCCTGCCAAGCCCAGCCAGCTCATATTGCCGCCAGCAACTTGGAGGGGAGCGACCAACATGGAGACCGGCGGCACCCAGCCCATGACCTGCATCCAGGTGGCATCCAAGTTGGTCCAGCCAAACATGGGGACATACATGGTGGCAAAGACGATGAGCAGGATGGGCATCTGCGTCGATTGCAGATCCTCGGTGCGCTGCACCATGGAGCCGGCTGCGGCATAGAGGCTGCCGAAGAATAAGAGACCGAGGATTTCCCCGACGAGCAGGGCAGCGATTAGACCATAGTCGAGCTGGATTTCGCTTGCTGCGCCAGTAAATGCCAGGGAAGCCACGCCGCCGGCCAAGATGAGGAAGGTGCCGAGCAGCCCGATAATGGTATTGCCAATGACCTTGCCTGCCAAGAAATCCACCGGGCGCACCGTGGAAAGGATGATTTCGACCACGCGCGAAGACTTCTCTTCTGTAACGCGCCCACCGATGAGCCCTGCGAAGGTCATGATGGAAAAGACCACTACGATGGCGGCGATAAGGACGATGGCAACATTGCCCATCTGTTCTTCGGAGGCTTCATCTGTTTCCAGATCTACCGCGGTCACCTTGGTCGATGGGGTGGCGGCGGCAAGCTCTTGGGGATCAATATTCAGCGTATCTAGTGCCTCTGCCTGCGCCTGCGCCGCAACCACTTGATTGACTGTGGTGGAGATCGTGGTGGAGACGGTGCCGTTGGCCAAAAGCTCCCACCCCTCGTCGTTGGCGGGCACGAGGGCGGCGTCGACGTCGCCGTCATCGATAAGCTGCACCGCGCCATCTCGGTCATCTGCGGCCTGCGTCTCCAGCCCGGAATCAGCGAATGCGTCTGCCTCCATGCCCACCACGGCGACGGAGTCTGGTTCATCGTCACCACCGGACAGCAAGTCAATGATGATGGGGGTGGCGATGGCACCAATGATAAGCAGCAGCATCATGATGACAACGGATTTGGTCTTGAGGGCAACCGCCATTTCGCGCTTGGCGACGGTCCCTATGGTCTTCATTGCCGAATACTGCATGGGCTAGGCCTCCTCGGTGCTGGTGGTGCTGGTGACGACGTCTTGGAAAAGCTCGGTAAGGTCTGGGACCTTGAGGCCGAAGGAGTGGACGGGGCCAGCGGCCATGGCAGCGCGCAAGATGGCTTGGTCATCGGTGCCATCATCGGCCTCGAGCACCACGCCCTGGTCAGTTGCCTCAACCAAGTGAGTGCCCTCCGGGTACCACCCGCGTGCAGGGGTTTCCACCGCATAGCGCGAAGCTCCCTGGGTACGCAGCTCATCTACCGTGCCCTCTGCTACCATGCGGCCTTGCGTGACGATGCCCACGTGGTCGCACAAGCGCTGCACCAAGTCCAGTTGGTGGGAAGAAAAGATGACCGGCACCCCGCGGGCGGCGCGCTCGCGCAACATGTCTGACATGACATTGACCGCAACGGGGTCCAAGCCGGAAAAGGGCTCATCCAGAATCAACATATCCGGATCGTGAATGAGGGAGGCGGCCAGCTGCACGCGCTGCTGGTTGCCCAAGGACAAGTCATCCAACTTGTCGTCCTGGCGCTCTCCCAGCCCTAGCTGTTCCAGCAGCTCCGAGCCGGATTTCTGGGCGGCCTGCTTGCTCATGCCGTGCAGGGTGCCCAGAAACGTCAGCTGGCTAAGCAGCGGTTCCTTGCCGTAGAGTCCGCGCTCTTCGGGCATATAGCCAATGCGGCGGCGGTTATCGTCATTAATGGGGGAGCCATCGAAATATACCTCGCCGGAGTCTTTCGCGAGCACGCCCAGCGCGATGCGCATGGTGGTGGACTTGCCCGCGCCATTGGAACCGACGAAACCGAAGATCTCGCCCTCCTGCACGCTAAAGGTCATATCCCGCAGCGCGCGGACACTGCCAAAAGATTTATTAAGATGGTCAATTTCTAAGGTGGGCAAGGGGTATCCTCCATGGCTCGCCTATACTGCATAACTTTTGTGATTCTAGATACCTTAGTATTTCATAAGCCTAATAGTTTGACAATGGAATCCATTGAAAGCCAGGTTGCATGGGTCAAGCCCCTACCGAGTAGGTAGGAATAGAAAGTGCTATCTAGGTGCTGTAACGTTAAGAACAAGCAGGAAGGAGGTGCACAATGAAGCAATTCACTGCCCGCCAAATCGCAGAATGGCTCGTAGCTTGGGCTGAAGAAACCGAAGAAGCCGATCTCACTCCGCTGAAAATTCAAAAGCTGCTTTATTACGCAAAGGGTCTTTATATGCGAGCCTCCGGAGGGGTACCACTCTTCAATGAACGGATGGAAGCATGGGCCCACGGACCTGTCGTTGTAGACATCTACCACGAGCTTAAAAAGTACGGCAAGAGCCCCATCGACCCCGATACGTTTATTTCTGATGACTTCAACTGGGACGATTACCGGCCTGTGGAAGATACCTTGATTGAAGTATGGAATAAGTACGGGCCCTATTCCGCATGGGCTTTACGTAATAAAACCCACACGGAGTCGCCTTGGAAGAAAAACTTCGTTGAAGAAGAACGGGGGCTCGAGATTTCCGATGCAGACCTCAAAGAGTACTTCGACTAGATATGGGAAAGAAAAGTAAGAGACGTGGCACTCGGCCTGCCTCAAAGAGTCACAGTGGTGCCGATACAAGCGTCTTGAGTGCCATAAGAGCAGCATCAAACGAATACCCGCTCCTGTCCACAACGTTTTTGCAGAGCGGATGGGGATTCGGGAAAATGACCGATAGAATGCGCAGGGAATTCCTCGACAAATGGCACAAACGCTCACTAATTTCTTGGACAGATCTCGTTAATCACCACAGGCACGGGCTCGGCTCGGAATTTATCCCAAAAAACGAAATCAAAGCTCAAATCCCTAGGCAGTTCCAAGAGCTAACCAGATTCCGCGTTTTCCGGCACCAAGAAAACCTTCCATTCGTTGGCTGGAAAGACGGTGGAATTTTCTACGTTCTATGGATAGAGACTAAGTATGGGGATCTTTACTCACATTAAAGCGGGGCTCGCGACACCTGCCACGCGCTGGCCCTAGCCCCGTCCCACAATTTCCGCTCGGCGTTTGCGTCCGTGATTCGCAGGCTTATTTTTTCCATACTTTCTTGTAGGTGGCACAGCCAAGTACAACCACCGCCATACCGGTGAGAATGGTGCTGGAGGTAGTGAACCCGTTGATGACGTTGATGGTCAGGGATATGGCCAGTAGGGCCAGGGCGATGAAGTAGAGAGTTCGTGCGCTCACGATTTTGTCCTTTCGTTTAGTATTGGAGGGGTAGCTTCGGGGTTCAGGATGATTGGTCCTTCCTGAACCCTCGGTGGCTACTTAATCCGAAAACGGGGCGCATAGTGAAGCCCCTCGCTGGCAAAAGCGAGGGGCTAAAAATTTTGTGTCCCCGACAGGGATCGAACCTGCGACCTTCGGTACCGGAAACCGATGCTCTAATCCGCTGAGCTACGGAGACATCGCTGGGAAAATTCCCAACGATGTGATTCTAGCGCATTGGCTGCCGCGGAACTAAATCAGGCCCGGTGCGTCAGAGGTGGTTACCTCACCGGTGCGTAGATAGTGCACGCCAATTTCATCGACGGCCTTATTGCCCAGCGCAAAGTGCCCGTGGCCGGGACCGTGGACGGTGACGACGCGCGATTGCATGGGCTGGGAGAGTGCCTCGTGATACTGGTACGGGGTCTGCGGATCGCCCGTGCCTTGGATCTGCAGGGGCTTGGTGGCAAGGTGCGAGCCATCGAGTGAGACACCGCCGGTCACGGGTCCGCGGCCGCCGCACCCGGCGCCAGATCCATACATGGAATTAACTAGGGAGAAGATATCGCCGGTGACGAAGTTGGACCACAAGTAGGTGGGGAAGAGCCACGGGTTACCGGCGACGGTGTTCTCGTTGCAGACGATGAGGTTTTGCATATTCATCATCTGGATTGTTTGCTGTTGCACCGCGCGAGCAAGCTCCGGATCATCGACGACCTCGAGAGGCTTACTGCCGTTTAAGTACTTGGCAAACTCATCCCAGTGCGCGGGCATGGGAACGACCTCGCGGGTCTTGCCCAAGGTTACAGAGGCCCTCTGATCTGCTTGCGGGTTAAGCGCCTTGTGGGCGAGGAATTCCGCCTGCACGCGCAGCTCACCCGTGGCGGTCATGATGTCCGCGCCCGGTTGGCCGGCGAACTCGAGCCCTGGTGGAAGGTCACCGATTTTCGCATCCGGTGGCAATACGGTGGGGCGGGCGCCGGCTTCCATGGCGACTTTCTGCGACCACTTTTCATAGACCTGGAGTGGGGTAGTACCCAAGTGGTAGGTGGCGTCATTGTCCGCGATGAATTGGAAAAGATCCTGCAGCGCATTTTCATATCCCTGTTGCTGCGAGGCGAAGATGCCGTTCCATGCCAGCTGCGGGCTCATGCCGGAATCAAGCAGCACCTTGCCGGTGTGCTGCGGATACTTGGTGGCATAAGCCGAGCCAAGGTAAGTGCCGTAGGAAACGCCGGCGATGTCAATGACGTCCTCACCCAGCGCTTGGCGCACCATTTCCCAGTCTTGGGCG
The DNA here is from genome assembly GCF_023520795.1 of Corynebacterium accolens. NCBI lineage: Bacteria > Bacillati > Actinomycetota > Actinomycetes > Mycobacteriales > Corynebacteriaceae > Corynebacterium > Corynebacterium accolens. The sequence goes on from NZ_CP046605.1 coordinate 1,029,255, forward strand.
GTGTTGGCGGTGGTCAAAGAGTTGGTATATCCAGGGGTATTCTGCTCGCAGGCATCGCGGGTGGCCTTGCCGATCTGCGTAGTGGCCTCGATGGGATTGAAGTTCGGGGTGGTAGCGCAATCCACCGGGGTGGAACCAGGCAGGCCGCGCGGCTGGACGCCGATCAGATCCCACTCGTTGCGGATCTCCTCGGGCCACTCGACGGCATCGTTTCCAGCCCAAGAATAAGCGTCACCGCCGGGGCCGCCTGGGTTGGTAAAGAGCGCGCCGCGGCGCGCATCTGGCTGTGCCGCGGGCACGCGAACGAAACCGACGCTAATGGTACCGGCCTCGGGGTTTTCGTAGTAGGTAGGTACCTCTACCCGGCCGCATTCGGCGCCATCTAGGTTCACCTGAGCGGGGCAATCCTCCCAGGTAATGTCCGGCTCCGCCGCCGCGGCGGTGGGGGCTGCCACGCCCAGTGCGAGGGCGCTGGCGCATACTACGGTAGAAATTTTTCTAGAAAAAGAAAGCATAAGCTAAAGCTCCGACTTCTATAGCGTTCGTCAGAGTCAGCTTATGCTTTTTTCAGGTTCGTGGCAGGAATTTCCACGCGGCGGGTGCCCTAACTCGGCACCCTAACCACGCTACTTCACAATAATCACAATGAGATCGCGCGGGCCGTGCACGCCTTCGACGCGCGAGAGCTCGATATCGGAGGTCGCGGAAGGGCCAGAAATCCACGTTGCGGGCTTGTCAGGGTCCATCCGGGAGATGACCTTGGGGATACCGTAGACAACCTCGTCGCGGCGGACGATACAGATGTGGCGGTCCGGTACCAGTGTCAGGGCACGGCGACCGCACCGGGAGTCGGACTGCAATACGATGGTGCCGGTCTGTGCGGATGACACGAGGGACTCGGTGACTACGGCATCGGCATCGTCAAGCTCGCGCGGATCCGCATCCTCGTCGTCCGGGCGGGCAGGAAGGCCATCAAAAAGATCGGCATTCATACCTGGGGCGAAGCGGATGTCGGTGCAGTTGCGGTCGTTGACGATGGTATCCAGCGTCTTTTTCAGATCGCTTTCTTCCGTGACGTGGACCTCTGCCTTGTAATCTTCAAGGCGATCGACCAGCATCTCGCGCAGTTCGTCATCGTTAAGCGTGCCTTCGCGCTGGTATTCGCGCGGCACATCGACGTGATCTGCAAGCCCAGCCTGCTTCTGCGCCGAACGAATGCGGTTTAGGATGTCTTGCTTTGCGCTCACTTGGTGGCCTCCTTACGGGCATTGGACAGCAGCTCTTTGCCTTCTTCGGAGTCGAACCATTGGCGGAAGGATTTCTTCGGTGGAATCGCGGTATCGCGGCCATCGGACCAACCGGACAGAAACAGCGGGAGCGATTCGATGGTCCCGTTGAACCCGCCCATCACGCGGCCGAGCGCCACGAGGTGGGTGACCTTATCCCACATCTTCGGGTTATCCCAGAGCAGCTGCACCGTCTTGAAGAGCTTCGGCTCGATCGGGGAGGCAGCGTGGGTGACCTTTTGATGGCGGTTTTCCACGATGACATCAGAAAGCGGAATCTTCACCGGGCACACGTCATCGCAGCGCCCGCACAGCGAGCAGGCATACGGCAGGCTTGCCGATGGATCGTTGTGGTCTTTCATGCCGGTAAGCTGCGGCGTCAGCGAGATACCGATGGGGCCCGGGTACACGGAGCCGTAGGCGTGTCCGCCGGCGCGCTCGTACACGGGGCAGACGTTCAGGCAGGCCGAGCAACGGATGCACTTCAGCGCCTGGTGGCCAATGGGCGAGGACAGCGCAGCGGTGCGTCCATTGTCCAGCAGAACGATGTGGAAGTTCTGCGGGCCATCTCCCTCTGTCACGCCGGACCACATGGAGGTATAGGGGTTCATGCGCTCCGCGGTGGAGGAACGAGGCAGCAGCTGCAGGAAGACTTCCAGGTCCTGGAAGGTAGGCACGAGCTTTTCGATGCCCATGACGGTAATCAGCGTTTCCGGCAACGTCACGCACATGCGGCCGTTGCCCTCAGATTCCACGACGTTTACGGTGCCGGTCTCGGCCACGCCGAAGTTGGCGCCGGAAATGGCGACCTTGGCCTTCATGAATTGCTGGCGCAGGAACTTACGGGACGCCTCGGCCAACTCCGCGGGCTCAGCCTTTAGCGAGTCATCCGTATTGGGCATCTTATTGACAAAGATATCGCGAATCTCCGCGCGGTTGCGGTGGATTGCAGGCACCAAAATGTGCGAAGGCTTATCGTCACCAAGCTGGACGATGAGCTCTGCCAAGTCGGTTTCCTGGGCGTGGATGCCGGCCTCTTCGAGGTGCTCGTTCAAGCCGATTTCCTGGGTAGCCATGGATTTCACCTTGACCACGTCGGTCTCGCCCGTTTCGCGGATGAGACCTTCAATGATCTCGTTGGCTTCCTTGGCATCGCGTGCCCAGTGGACGATGCCGCCGCGGTCAGACACGGCCTTTTCAAACTGCTCGAGCAGCTCCGGCATGCGGGCAGCGACGTCCTCTTTGAGGGCAGAACCGGCGTTGCGGAGCTGCTGCCAGTCATCTACTTCTTGCACGGTGTTGGCGCGCTTTTGGCGGATGGTCGTGGTCGCGTGCTGCAGGTTGTGGCGCTGGGTGGCGTTATTTAGCCCGACGTGCGCGAGCGGGACGAAGGCCTTGCTACCGCGCAGGTTGCCGTAGCCTTCAGGGGCGCGTGGTGGGGTGGTATCGAGGAAAGAGGTCATTAGAGCATCGTCTCCTTGGAGTAAGCGGCGGAGTCAGGCTGCCACGGGTGTTCCTTCGTGGAGGCCAAAATCTCTGCCATGTGCAGGGCGCGAATGCCGGAGCGCTGGCGGTGCAGGGCGCCGCCGATATTCATCAGGCAGGAGGAGTCACCGGCGGTCACGTACTCGGCCTTGGTGTCTTTAATGTGGCGAGTCTTATCGGAGACCATGGCCTGGGAGACCTCCGGATTCTTCAGGGCAAAGGTGCCGCCGAAGCCGCAGCATTCCTCGCTATTGGCCAGCGGTGCCAAGTCGATGCCCTCGACTTCTTGCAAAAGCTTGTAGGGGCGGTCTTCTAGCTTAAGGAAGCGCAGGCCGTGGCAAGCGGAGTGGTAGGTCACGCGGTGCGGGAAGAAAGCGCCGACGTTGGTCACGCCCTCAATATCGACCAAAAATTCCGTGAGGTCGTAGGTCTTTCCCGCGGTCTTCTGCGCGCCATCCACATCGGCCGAAGTACCGTAGCGGTCGGCGATGCTCTCGTGGCGGTCGCGAACTGCTGCCACGCAGGAACCGGAGGCGGCCACGACGTAGTCAATGGAAGGGTCCGCGAAGGCATCCGCATAAGAGCGGATCATCCCCAGAGTTTCCTTCTGGTAGCCGGTGTTGATGTGCATCTGACCGCAGCAGGTTTGCTCTTCCGGAAGGACCACTTCGTGACCTAGCCGGGAAAGGACCAATGCCGTCGCCTTTTGGACGTCCGGGAAAAGGGTGTCACCAATGCAAGTAGAAAAAAGCGCAATGCGCATACGGTGCTCCTTATTAGTTTTTCAGTCATGGAGGTGTAATTAACCCTACACATTCACCAGGTGAATCGTAGGGTGTATCACCTTGCTATCAGCATATATTGTGTAATATATATCGCAATATAGGTTTGCCTAAGAGGTCTATCAAATGGCCAATTTCCACCCTCGGAAATGTTAGCCAGTGCTTCTTTTCGCACGTGTCGGGGCAGTGAACTAGACTCTTGCCACATGACTCCAGCTGATTTGGCCACCTTAGTTAAAGAATCCGCCACCGCGGTCATGGCAGAACATGACCTAGACGCGTCCGTATTGCCGGACTCTGTCACGGTTGAGCGCCCCCGCAACCCAGAACACGGTGACTACGCCACCAACCTCGCATTGCAGGTGGCCAAGAAAGCCGGCGCTAATCCGCGCGAATTTGGCGGCTGGTTAGCGGAAAAACTGGCTCAGCATGACGCTATCGCAGAGGCCGATATTGCTGGCCCTGGCTTTATTAATATCCGCTTGGCCGCCGCTGCCCAGGGCGAGATCGTCGCCCAGATTCTGCAGGCAGGCGCGGACTACGGTTCCAATGATTCCTTTGCGGGCAAGAAGATTAACCTGGAATTTGTATCCGCCAACCCCACCGGCCCGATTCACCTGGGTGGTACGCGGTGGGCCGCCGTCGGCGATTCGCTGGGCAGGGTGCTCACGGCTTCCGGCGCAGAGGTCACCCGCGAGTACTACTTCAACGATCACGGCGGCCAGATCGACCGTTTCTCGCGTTCCCTAGTAGCCGCCGCAAAGGGCGAGCCCACGCCGGAGGACGGCTACGGCGGAGATTATATCCACGACATCGCAAGCGCGGTGGTGGAAAAGAATCCAAGCGCGCTCGAGGGCGATGCTGCCCAAGTGCAGGAGGCCTTCCGCGCCGATGGCGTGGAGATGATGTTTGCCCAGATTAAGCAGTCCCTGCACGAATTTGGCGTGGACTTTGATGTCTACTTCCACGAAAACTCGCTCTTTGAATCCGGGGCGGTGGACAAGGCGCTTGAGACCTTGAAGTCTGAAGGCCACCTTTATGAGGCGGACAACGCGTGGTGGCTAAAGTCCACCGATTATGGCGATTCTAAGGATCGCGTCGTGGTGAAATCAGACGGCAATGCGGCCTATATCGCCGGCGATATCGCCTATGTGGCCGATAAATTCGACCGCGGTCACGATCTCAATATCTACATGTTGGGCGCTGACCACCACGGTTATGTACCGCGCTTGAAGGCGGCAGCAGCCGCCCTGGGCTATGACGCCGATGGCGTCGAGGTGCTCATTGGCCAGATGGTCAACCTGCTGCGCGATGGCAAGCCGGTGCGCATGTCCAAGCGTGCGGGCACCGTGATCACCATTGAGGATTTGGTCGCCGCCATCGGTGTCGATGCATCGCGGTATTCGCTGGTGCGCTCGTCCGTGGATCAGTCCATCGATATCGACTTGGGCCTGTGGGAGTCGCAGTCCTCGGATAATCCTGTCTACTACGTGCAATACGGCCATGCGCGGCTGTGCTCGATCGGGCGCAAGGCCGCCGAGCTAGGAGTGAGCTCCGAGGGTGCGGACCTCTCCCTGCTGGAGCATGAGCGCGAAGGCGACCTCATCCGCACCCTGGGTGAGTTCCCTGCCGTAGTGGCAGATGCCGCGGAACTGCGCGAGCCGCACCGAGTGGCGCGCTATGCCGAAGAGTTGGCTGGCGTATTCCACCGTTTCTACGACACCTGCCAGGTTCTGCCCAAGGCAGGGGAGGAAGAGCAGCCCATTCACAGCGCACGCCTCGCATTGGCGGAAGCCTCCCGCGTCGTCCTGTCCAATGCATTGACCATGGTTGGCGTGAGCTCACCGGAGAAGATGTAAATGACTGATTTCAATGAGCTTCCCGCCCACGTGTGGCCGCGGAATGCGAGCCGCCAGGAAGATGGCGTCGTCACCGTGGCGGAAGTGCCCTTGCCGGATTTGGCAGAGGAGTTCCAGACTCCGCTGTACGTCTTCGATGAGGACGACTTCCGCTCGCGCTGCCAAGACATGGCCCGCGCCTTCGGTGGACCCGATCACGTGCACTATGCCTCTAAGGCATTCATTTCCAAAAAGGTCGTGCAGTGGGTCAACGAAGAGGGCCTGTGTCTCGATGCCGCCGCGCTCAATGAGCTAAAGATCGCTCTCGCCGCTGGGTTCCCAGCCGCGCGCATTACGGCGCACGGCAATAATAAGGATGAGGAATACCTGCGCCTGTGCGTGGATGCGGGCGTGGGCCACGTGGTCATCGATAATGAGCAGGAGCTCGAAGAGCTCAACCGCATCGCCGGCGAGGCTGGCGTGGTGCAGCCGGTAATGATTCGCGTTAAGCCGGGTGTGGATGCGCATACGCACGAGTTCGTTGCTACCTCGCACGAGGACCAGAAATTCGGAATTTCCTTGGCCACGGGCGCGGCTTTTGCCGCCGCGAAGCGCTGCCTTGAGGTAGATAACCTTCACTTGAGTGGCTTGCACTGCCACGTGGGTTCTCAGGTCTTTAATGCCGAGGGCTTTAAGCTCGCCGCCGAGCGCGTGTTGGAGCTCTACCGTCAGATCCACACCGAGCTGGGCGTTGACCTTGCCGAGCTGGATTTGGGCGGCGGCTTTGGCATTCCATATATGCCCTATGAGGAAGCGCTGGATATTGACCGCGTGGCAAAGGACATGCTGCGCGCCGTGGACCAGACCGCGGAAGATCTCGATATTAAAGCGCCGTTCCTCCTCGTGGAGCCGGGGCGCTCCTTGGTGGCCGGTTCTGCCGTGACCGTCTACCGCGTGGGTACGGTCAAAGACGTGGAAACCGGCAAGGCCGATTTGCCGGTGCGCCGATATATCTCCATCGATGGGGGAATGTCCGATAATATCCGCCCCGCCCTCTACAGTTCCGAATACGATGTGCGACTGGTGAACCGCTTTAGCGATGGCGAGATGGTGCCCTCGCGCATCGTGGGCTTCCACTGCGAATCCGGCGATATCCTGCTGGAGGAAGGCGAATTGCCCAATGATATCCAGCCGGGAGATTTGCTCGCTTTCGCGGCTACCGGCGGGTATCAGTACATGATGTCATCCCGGTATAACGGCGCGGTGCGCCCGGCTGTGGTGGCAACGCGCGTGGGAAATACCAAGCCCATGTTGCGGCGCGAAACCATTGAGGATCTTTTGTCCTTGGAAGTGGATTAAGCCCAGTTCTACCCCCGTAACGCAGGGGCCGCATTCGGCCCGTGCGGCGGGGGTTTTCTGTAGCTGAACGAATATTATCCCCCGCATGTCGCAATATAGACAGCTCGTTCTGTATAGTGACCTGTAGCCGCATACAGCGGGAGACATTTTCCACCACTTAATCGACATGGAGACGGACTATGGATGCTTCAAACAGTGAGCTACAGCTACATTCGCGTACCGGCAAGGGCGAAGGCGAAACCGTTGGCATTGCGCTGCTTGGATTCGGCACCGTGGGCGCGGAAGTTTTCCGCCTCTTAGATGAAAATGCGGATGCCTTTGCTCATCGCATCGGTGGGCCAGCAGAGATCCGTGGCATCGCCATCCAGAATAAGAATAAGCTGCGCCCGGGCGTGCCCAGCGAATTGTTGACCGATGATGCTAAGGCCCTGATCTCCCGCGATGATATTGACTTGGTGGTGGAGGTCATCGGCGGGATCGATTTCCCGCGCGAGTTGGTGTTGACCGCGCTTAATTCCGGCAAGTCCGTGGTGACGGCGAATAAGGCGCTGGTTGCCGCGCACGCTGATGAATTGGCCGAGGCTGCGGAACGCTCCGGGGTTGACCTCTACTTTGAAGCGGCCGTGGCTGCCGCCATTCCGGTTGTGGGCATGCTGCGCCGCTCTTTGGCTGGCGACCAGATCGAGCGCATCTCCGGCATCGTCAATGGCACGACCAACTACATCCTGGACGCCATGGAATCCACCGGTGCTTCCTATGATGAGGCCTTAGCGGAAGCCACCCGCTTGGGCTACGCCGAGGCGGATCCCACCGCGGACGTAGAGGGCCACGATGCCGCATCGAAGGCCGCCATCATGGCCTCCATCGGCTTCCACACCCGCGTGAAGTTCGAGGACGTGCACTGCGAGGGCATTACCGATATCACCGCAGACGATATCGCCGCGGCAAACGATGCCGGCTATTCCATCAAGCTGCTGGCCATTTGTGAGCGCCTGCGCCGCGAGGACGGATCCGAAGTGGTCAACGCGCGTGTGCACCCGACCTTGGTGGCCAAGGAGCACCCGCTGGCTACCGTCAGCGAGTCCTATAACGCCATTTTCGTCGAGGCAGAGGCAGCCGGCTCGCTCATGTTTTACGGCAATGGTGCCGGCGGCAACCCTACCGCTTCGGCCGTGCTTGGCGATGTCGTCGGTGCCGCCCGCAATATCGTCCACGGCGGCCGCGCGCCTGGCGAGAATACCTACGCCAACCTGCCGATTGCGGACTTCGGCGAGGTCGATACCCGCTTCCACATTGATATGGAGGTCCAAGACCGCGCCGGCGTTTTGGAAGCCATTTCCGCGCTTTTCGCACAGCATGGGGTATCCCTGCGCACCGTGCGCCAAGAAGACGGCGAGGACACCGCGCGCCTTATCGTGGTTACCCACGCAGCCAAGGAAGCAACTCTGGAAAACATCGTCTCCGCCTTGGGCGAGCTCGATGAGGTCAAAACCGTTCACTCGGTCATCCGCCTGGGCAGCTAAAACGGTTCGATATATTAGTCACCATGAGCATCGAAGTTGAAGTCGGCACCAAAGCGATAGTCACCGTCCCCGCCTCCACGGCGAATTTGGGGCCGGGATATGACACCCTGGGCATGTCACTGAGCATGTACGACACCGCCGAGGTGGAGGTCATTCCCTCCGGCCTCGAGGTGGAGATTTTTGGCGAGGGGGCAGATGACCTTCCGCGCGATGGATCGCACCTGATGGTCAAGGCCATCCGGTCCGCACTATCTGCTGCCGAAGCTACGGTGCCAGGGCTGCGCGTGGTCTCGCATAATACGATTCCCCAATCGCGCGGTCTGGGTTCTTCGGCGTCTACAGCGGTCGCCGGCGTTGCCGCGGGCAATGCCTTGGCGGGCAGCCCGCTGACCCAAGATCAGCTCGTGCAATTGTCCTCGGCGTTTGAGGGCCACCCGGATAATGCCGCGGCCTCGGTACTGGGCAGCGCCGTGGTCTCGTGGACGACGGTGCCCGTCGATGGCCGCTCCTTGCCGGAATACAAGGCCGCTACCATCAACGTGCATCCCGATATCCGGGCCACCGCGCTGGTGCCGGATTCCCATGCCTCCACCCAGGCGGTGCGCCGCGTCCTGCCCTCGCACGTGACGCATTCCGATGCCGCCTTTAACGTCTCCCGCACCGCAGTCCAGGTAGCCGCATTGCAGAACTACCCAGAGCTTTTGTGGGAAGGCACCCGCGACCGCTTGCACCAGCCGTATCGCGCCGACGTGCTTCCCGTGACCGCGGAGTGGGTGAACCGCCTGCGCAACCGCGGGTACGCCGCCTATCTTTCCGGGGCGGGGCCGACGGTGATGGTGCTGCACACGGAGGACATCGACGAGAGCATTCTTGATGATGCCCGCGAGCAGGGCCTGCGCGTCTTCGATCTCAAGGTCGCGGGCCCGGTCCGCGTGGAAGTTACACAGGCTTAATCTCGATTTGGCACACTTCGGGGCGCTGCATCGGCGTTAAGGCGATGTCCGTGTCCGTACCGCTGGCTTCTTGCAAAAAGCCAGCGTGTATGGCACAGACAAAGGGGCTCGGGGTGGTTCCGGAGGAGACGAACGGGCAGGCATTCAACTCGATTTCGGAAGGATCCGCGCCCTGCGAGGGATCAAAACCCATATCGCGCAGGGTGGCAAAAAGGGTATCGAGCGCGCCGCTCTGGATATCCGCGCCCGTGGCGCGCGCCCACTGCCGCCCCAATTCCCGTGCCTGTGGGGAAGAGAAATCATCGAGCTCTTCCTTGCCCGCGAGCATGGAGGTCAGCACGCTAATGAGGCTGACGTATTCCTCTGCGATGGCACGGTTATCCGGCACGCGGGCCTGGTACACTAGGGAAGGGCGCCCGCGCCCAGAGCTGTGTTCTGGAACGGCGGTAATGGCGCCGACCTGAATGAGCTCATCGATGTGCCCGCGCGCGGTATTGACGTGCATGCCTAAATCTTTTGCTACCTCTGCAGCGCGCGCTCCCCGTGGATAATGCTGCAGCTGCGTGAGTACCTCGCGTTGCTTAGGCGATAGCTTGAGCGCTTCCGGGAAAAGATCGGAGCTGGGGCGGGGGAGCGAATTGGGCATGCGATTAACTTCGTATCTCTGAGTGCTGATGAGGGGCTTGATTAACAGAAATCTTATCTTTAGCCACGCTATAGGATACGGTATCGCCCGTATCAATACCTAAAGCCACCTGCCTGCTTACCGGCACGGTAATGGTGTGGCCGTCCATATTCAGGCTCAACCGGGCATCCGCCATGCTGGCTGCTTCCACCGCGATGACCTTGGTGGACCAGTGATTAACCCCGGTAGCCTCGTCGGACGTCAGGTGCACGTCGCTTGGCTTAAACGTGACCGCTGCCTTATCGCCGGCGCGGAGTTCGGCGGGCCCGCCGGTGACGGTAGTGTTTCCACAGGTAACGACGGTTTCGGCAGCGGTGGCCTCTGAAACGGTGCCTTCCACGCGGTTGAGCCCTGCAATATTAGCCACAAAGCCGGTGGGTGGGACATCGAGGAGGTCTGCGGCAGGTCCGTGGGCGGTGACGCGGCCGGAATTCATGACCACCATGTCATCGGCAAGCCCGGCAATATCCAACGCATTGTGGGTCACCAGCAAGGTGGTGCGGTCATGGCGGGTAGCGCGCAGGAAGCGGCGCCACTTGCTGGCGGATTCCACGTCGATGGCCGCCAAGGGCTCATCCAAAATCAGGATGGTGGGCCGCGCGGCGAGCGCGCGGACGAGGGCCACTTGGGCGGCCTGGCCGCCGGAAAGGGCGGGCACGGGGACATCGTTAAGCTCACACAAGCCCGCCGCCTCCAGCAACTCCGTGGCGCGCTGCTTATCGCGGGTGACCATCGCAATGGCCTGGTTGGCGGTGGCCCGCGGCGGCAGGCCGGGGCGCTGGGTAAGCAGGACGATCTCATCTGGGTCGGCGGTAATCTCCGCGCCGGTCAGCCGCCCGGCGATGCGCCCCATGAGTGTGGTCTTGCCCGAGCCATTGGAACCGACGATGGCCGTGATCGCGCGCGGGGTAAATTCCGTGGTCTCTCCATCCGCCGTGACGTTTAGGGTGGGGGCCTTTTCTGGGGCCGTCAGGGCGCTGAGCTTCTCATAGTCCATGCTGTGTAGCTCGCGGGCCTGCGCTCGGTAGGAACGCTGGAGGAGAGAGGGAAGCCCGGCGAGGGCGAGGCAGAGGATAGCCATCGCAATGAGGATGGCGGAGAGCACATAGGCACCATCGGTATCGACCTCGCGCTCCAAGTAAATGCCGAGCGGCATCGTGCGGGTCACGCCCGGCTGGGAGCCCGCAAAGGTCAGCGTGGTACCGAACTCGCCAAGGGAGCGCGCAAACGCAAGGCCGGCGCCGGTGGCCAGGGCGGGGGCGATGGAGGGGATGGTGATTTTTCGCAGTACCTCCCAGCGGGAAAGTCCCACGCTGGCGGCAGAGGCCAAGATCTCTTGATCCAATTGGCGCAGGGCGGAATCGACCGCCACCACGACGAAGGGCAAGGCGACGAAGCACTGCGCGGCGATGACGCCGGGAAAAGCAAAAGCAAAATGGAAGTCTATGGCGTCAAGAAACGGGGCCAAGTAGCCCCTGCGGCCAATGGCTGCGGTAAGCGCGAGGCCGCCCACCACGGGCGGCATGGCCAGGGGCAAATAAATGAACAGGCGGATAACGCCGCTGCCTCGGCCGAGCTGTTGGACCCAAAAGGCAAGACCGGTCCCCAGCACCATCGCCAGCAGCATTGATTGGAATGCCGCGGTAAGGGACAGCTTGAGCATGTCCCAAATCTCCGGTTTGGCGAGGTATTCGCCGATGCGGTTCCACGGTACGCGCAGCCCCAGGGAGGCTACGGGAACGAGGATGACAACGACCGCGATGAGGCCGATAAGGCCGATAACGAGGGGAGATTTAAGGCGTATGGGCTGGGGAGGGGTCATTTATTAATCTGCTGGGTTAAAGCCGTACTCTTCCCAGGTCTTATCAAAGTCATCGGCCAACAGGTCGAGGACTTTTTGCGCCTCTTCTGGGTGCTCAGCCTCGGCGGAAACGGCGCCCAGGATCTGGTTGGCGAACTTATCAGCATCCGGAATCTCGATGACCTCTACGTCATCGCCAGCGGCTGCAGCGTCGGTGGAGTAGACCCAGCCGGCATTGGCCTCACCGGAGACAACCTTGCCCAAAACGTCAGCGACCTGCTGCTCCTGGGAGGCAGGCTTTACGTCCAGGTTGTTTTCTTCGATGATCTGGGAAGAGATATCGCCACATGGAACCTGTGGGTCACAGATGACGAAGCGGTCTTCGTTCTGCAGATCCTCGATGGAGTGGATATTGCCCGGGTTGCCCTTCGGTACAACCATCACCATGACGTTGGTGGCAAGCACCTTCGGGTCCTTGACGGTTCCGTCATTGATTGCCTTGTCCATGGTCTTCTTGGACGCGGTGAGCAGCAGGTCTGCAGGAGCGCCCTCGCTCAGCTTATTGACCAAGTCGGAAGAGCCGCCATTTTGGAACTCGAGGTCAACCGGGGTGTCGAACTCGGAAGCGCGCTTTTCCAGCTCATCGTTGATGACGCGGGTGGACGATGCAGCCAGCAAGTTCAAGCTGGTCTGCTCTGCATCGGAGGTGGTGGAGGTATCGGGAGAGCAGGCGGAGAGCGCCAGGCCGGTCGCAGCCACGGCGGCTGCGGCAAATTTCTTATTCATAGTGAATGCTCCGTGTTATGTAGACAACTATGTACGAGAGATAGAGTTATCACCACTTAGCCTATCGATTAGCACGGGAATACACTACGAAATTCGCGTGAACTTGATGTGATAGTCGTTTTCTTCTTCCTTGAGGTAAGACAGCTCAAATTCCTCCGCGCGCTCTTCCACTTCCTTGAGTAGAGGGAGTGGGTTGTGCGGGGCAATGAGGATCATGGCTTGGCCCACGTTCAGCGTGCCCAAAGCGCCGTGGATGGCGCCGTGGCGCACGGCGTGGGGGATTTCCGTGGCGTTGAGGGTGGGAATGGAGTGTTGCTGGGAGGAATCGGTGATGGGAAGTTCCATGGGGAGAGTCATCCTTTCGGAGGTGGGGTGAGAGTTTTACCTTGCCACCAATATTAGTACGATTAAAGCCGTGATAAATAATAGGCTCGCGCACCGCTTCTTCTTCCTTGCTTGCGCCGGGCTGTCCTTGCTGCTTGGGCTCGCCGCCGGGGCATCCCTGCTCGGCGTGGGATTCTCACCGGCAGCTTCTCTGGCTGCGGATCATGGCCCCTTGATGGTCTTCGGCTTTGTCGGCGGCGCCATCGGGTTGGAGCGCGCCGTCGCCGTGCGCACGCGGTGGGCATGGATAGGCCCCATCTTCCACGTCGCCGGCTTCGTGGGCATCGTGGCGGGCCTGCCGCGGCAGGTTCCGGCTTTGTGTTTTGCCGCAGGCTTCATAGTGCTGGGGTTTATCTATGCCACCATCCACCGGCGCCAGCCCGCCTTGTCCATCATCGTGCAGGCCACCGGCGTCATCGGCGGGGTAGCGGCGGCCCTGCTGTGGGCCATGGAGCCGGCCTTTTCTACTGCGATGCCGCTGTGCGTGCTCTACGTGGTAGCGACGATCATCGGCGAGCGCATGGAGCTAGCCCGCATCACCATGGCCGGCACCCAGGCAGAAAAGCGCATTACCCTGTGGGTTTTGGGGCTGGCGGCGCTCAGCGTGGTCTATATGCTCTCCCCGGCAGTGGGCTATCGCGCCATGGGCGCGGCGCTTATCGGCGTTGCGGTTTCTACCGTGCGCGTGGATGTGGCGAAGAACCTGGTGCGCTCGCGCGGGCTGCCGCGCTATTCCGCCGCCTGCATGCTCGCCGGGTATTTCTGGCTGGCCCTCGGCGGATATTTCTGGCTGCTCTACGGGGAAAGCTCCGGCTTTGCCTACGACGCCTCCGTGCACGCCATCTTCTTGGGCTTTGTCATGTCCATGATTTTTGCCCATGCCCCCATCATCATTACCTCCGTCATCCGCCGCCACTTGCCCTACCATCCGGTGCTGTTCCTCCCCGTAGCGGTCCTGCACGGCGGGCTGGCGCTGCGCATTCTTGCCGATGTCTCCCGCCACACCCTTGCCTACCAGGTAGGCGGTCTGACCACCATTGCCGCCGTCTTGGTTTTCCTCGCTTGCGGCGTAACTTTGACGGTCAAGGAGGCCCACCGTGCACATTAATGACATCTCCCTGGCCGCCCGCAGCCGCTGGCACATCGTGACCGCAGCCCTTATCGGCGCGTGGGTGCTCATCGGCATCGGCATCAACGTGGCGGGTCACCTGGGCGCGCCGGTGGTGTGGTGGGATCTCATCCACCCGCTGACCATCGGCGCGCTGACTACCGCCATCGTCGTATTTTCCACCCATTTCACCGAGGCGCTTACCCGCACCGCCAATAACGGTTACCGCGGCGTGGGCGCGCGCGTGGCGCTCATCCAGGTGGGCCTTATCCTGCTCATTATCGATCGCGCGGGGTATGACTGGGGCCTGCTTGCCGATGCCGCCTCCCTCCTCATCATCGCCGCCCTTGCCTGGCAGCTCGCCTTCACTTACACGCGTTTGCGCGGATCGCTTTCCGGGTCCTTCGCGGTCACGGTGCCGTTTTACGCGGCCGCGTCCATCTTCATGATCGCCTCCGTGGTGCTCGTGATCTTAAGCGGCAATGGCGTGGGCAACTATTCCTTTTTGGTGGCCGCCCATTCGCGCGGCATGGTGTGGGGATTTGCATGGCTGACCATCGTGGGCACCATCGTGACGCTGCTTCCCACCTTGTCCAGCACCGCGATTTCGCCCACCGCGCGCACCAGGTGCACGCGCGGGCTCATCGTCCACTGCGCCGGGCTGGCACTGACCATGGTCTGCGGCGCGGTGGGGTGGACGCGCGCGGCGGGCATCGCCCAGCTGCTCGTCGTGCTCGCCGCCATCATGATCATCCAACCGGTACTGGCCACCGTGCTGGGGCGCAACCCCCGGCTGACCACTGCATCGGTTTCCGTCATCGCGGGGCTGCTATGGATGGTGGCCCTGTGTGCCGGGGATGCCGTGGCCGCAGCGCTTGGTGCCTATCCGCGCGTCATCACGCTATTTTTGGTCCCGGCCTTCATCGGTGGTGGAGTCTTGCAAATGGTCACGGGCGTATTGCACCACCTCTTGCCCACGCTGGTGGGAGGGGGACCTGCCAAGGTGCACCACGGCCGGGCTACCGCGGACCGCGCGGGTTTTGCCCGACTCGTCCTCATCAACCTCGGCGCCTTGCTGAGCCTTGTCAATGCCCTGGCTGCCGGGCTTATCCTCATGGGGATAGGCTTAGCATTAAACGTGCTTGCCGTGGGCCGCGCCGTTTACCAACAACAGAATCTGGAGAATTAAATGCTTAGTGTTTCTTCCCCACAGCCACAGGATAAGCCGCCGGAGTCCGGTAACTCCCAGTGGGCCTCGTGGTTGCTCATCGGCATCGCGCTTGCCGCGGTTATCGCACTGGCCCTAGTCAATACCACCTCTAAGGACTCCCAGCCGTCGAGCTCTGTGGCCGAAGGCGAAACCCACACCATTGACGTGGAAGTCGATGGCATGGCCTTCGTCCCCAACCACGTTGACGTGGATCCCGGCACCCACTTGGTGGTTAACTTCACCAATACCGGCGACCAAGTCCACGATCTCAAGATTGGCGATGCCGAAACCGGCCGCGTCGATCCCGGCGATACCGTGCAGCTTGATGCCGGCGTCATCGACTCGAGCATCGAAGGCTACTGCACCATCGCCGGCCACCGCCTGCAGGGCATGACCTTTGACGTCAACGTGGGCGATTCCACGTCAAGTACCGGCGGGCACGATCATCACCATCACGCCGTGGCCGGGGCGTCCAACCCGCACGTTGATGTTCCCAGCGCCGCCGAACTCGGTGCCTCCCGCGAAGGTTTTAAAGCCCATGACGCCTCCCTCGCGCCAGCGGCCAATACCACCACGCATGAAGAAACCTGGTCTATGACCGAGGAAATCGTTGAGGTAGCCCCCGGTGTCAAGCAGATGCAATGGCTCTTTAACGGCCAAGCGCCCGGGCCGACGCTGCGCGGCAAGGTGGGCGATAAGTTCAAGATCACCATCAAGAACGAGGGCAGCATGGCCCATTCCATCGACTTCCACGCCGGTGAGGTCAGCCCCGATGAAAACATGAAGTCCATCCAGCCCGGGGAAGAACTGACCTACGAGTTCACCGCAAATCGCGCCGGAATCTGGATGTACCACTGCTCAACTGCCCCGATGTCCCTGCACATCGCCAACGGCATGGCCGGCAACGTCATTATCGATCCACCAGATCTTAAGGACGTGGATGCTGAGTACAACTTCATCGCCAACGATGTCTTCCTCGGCGAGGAAAAGACCGGCGCCGATGCCCAGCGCGTAGCCGATGGCGAGTTCGACCTCATGGCCTTTAATTACTACCCCAGCCAGTACGACGTCGATCCCATCAAGGCCAAGGTAGGCGATACCGTTCGCCTGTGGATCCTGAACGTGGGCCCCGATCAGCCGCTTAGCTTCCACGTGGTGGGCGAGCAATTCGATACTGCCTATAAGGAAGGCGCCTACCTCATCAAGGACGAGGATAAGACCGGCTCGCAGGCCTTCGACCTACTTCCCGCGCAAGGCGGGTTTGTGGAAATGACCTTCAACGAGCCCGGAACCTATTCCTTTGTCAACCACATCATGACCAACGCGGAAAAGGGACAGCACGGCAAGTTCGTCGTCACCGAATAAAGCGTTCTTAACTTCCCGTCCCCACCCCCGCCCTTCGCGCTCACCAGGGCACTGCCGAGAGGTAGTTCCACCTCTTACCGTGAGCGCGAAGGGCGGGGGTTCTTTATTGCCCACCTCCCTTGGCGCTCACAGGGCGGCTGTGATTGCGGTCGTACCGCTGTGCCGGTGAGCGTGAAGGGCGAGTGGTGGGTGCATGGGGAGCGCCGGAGTAGATGTAGACATAAGGAAACCGCCGCGGGCCATCCAAATATTGGACAGCGCGCGGCGGTGAAGAGGGGGAGGAAACTACCTAGGCACCGTGGCCCGGGGTTTCTCCTTCCAATTGCTTCCGGTTGGAGCGGATAGGCTCCCACGCGGTATTGGAGCGCATCGGGGTGGTGCGCTCATCGCGGGAACGGTAGACCACGTACGGGCGGGTAACGTAGCCGACCGGCGCCGAGAAGGCATGGACCAGGCGGGTAAAGGGCCACACGGCGATGATGGTGAAACCGCAGAGGACGTGGACCTTAAATTGCCACGGGGCACTGGCCATGAGATCGGGCTGGATGTTGAAGATCAACAGCTGGCGCAGCCACGGGGAAATGGTTTCGCGGTAGTCGTATCCACCGGTGCCGGCGAGGTCAAAAAGCTGCAGGGTAAAGGTGGCAAAAGAACCCGATACCAGCGCGAGGCCGAGCAGCGCGTACATGACCTTGTCCGAGGTAGAGGTGGACAAGAACACGGAGCGGTTCTTCAGCCTGCGATACAGCAATCCGGCAAAGCCCAGCAGGACTGCCAGCGCGGCGATGGATCCTGGGATGGTGGCCAGGAGGTGGTAGGCGTGGTCGCTGATGCCAACGGCCTGGGTCCAGGACTTGGGGAAAGCCAAGCCCATCAGGTGGCCGATGACGACGAAGACCATGCCCCAGTGGAAAAGCGGCGAGGATAAACGCAGCAGCTTGGATTCATAGATTTGGGAGGAGTGGGTGGTCCAGCCGAATTGGTCGGAACGCCAACGCCAGAAGATGCCCACGAAGAATGCCGCGATGGCTAACCACGGGAAGGCACCCCAGAGGAAGTTATCAAACATGATGTGGCTCCTAGACGAGGTCTGGTTGGGTAGTGGGGAAGGGAAGGTCTGCAATGCCGACCATCTCGGCGGGTGGGCCGGTGCGGATGAGATCGACGTACTTTTGCGCGGTATCAGAATCGACTTCTGGAAGGGCCTTGCACAGCGCGACGATCAAGCTGACATACGGCGAGCGCTCGTGAGCGAGGGCAGCGCGCAGCACCTCGATTCCTTCGCGGTAGCTGGCCACCAATTCAACGGCACGCTCGTGCGTGTCCCCCTCGCTCATGGCGAGGGCTTCGAGGACGACGCAGAGGTGATCCGGTAGTTCTTCATCCGAAATTTCGAAGCCGAGCGATTCCAATTGCTGGCGGAAGGACAAGATGGCCATTCCGCGCTGGCGGGTATCGCCGACGGCGAAGTAAGACAGGTACAGCGCGCAGCGGCGGCGTTGATCAAAGGTCTCGACGTAGTGTTCTTCCAAGCCGCGGGGGCCGATGCTGCGGGCCCATTCGGCGAAGTTGATGAAGTCGGTGGCAATGGCCAGCGGCAGGTCATCTACTTGGTCTTCGACCACGGAGAGGCGGTCAAAGATGTCTTCGCCGGGGTAATTAAGCAGCACGGACACGGCCATGGCGACGATTCGCCGTTGGTCTTCGGTGACCTCGACCGGCGTGACGAATTCGCGCGGGACTTGACCGGTGTGGGTGCGCAGCGTCTTTTCGACGTCCTTGGCACCGCCCATGGAACCGATGCCGGCGGGAGTTCCGAACCCGGCCACGGGGGCATCGGCACCCTGCGGGGCGGATTGCCGCTGCAGGGATTCCTGGCGCTTGCGCAGTTTATCGAAGATATTCACGGCTTAACCTACTTCCGCGGCGGGAACATGGCATCGGGGCGGTCGCCGCTCCATGAGAGCAGCGAGACCTTACCTTGCGGTTCGGCGCCGTGGGTGCAGGCCTCGGGCGCGCCCATGCCCAGGTCGTGGAAGACGTCCTCGGAGGCCTTGGCCGGGTCCACATCGCCGAAGGGATCCAAATCGGTAATGCCGCGCGGGGATTCCGGCGAGGCGGTGGGGATGACGTAGCGGTCATCGTATTTAGCGATGGACAACAGGCGGTACATGCCTTCCATGTCCCTGCCCGTCATGCCGACTGCCTGCGCGATCTCCTCCTGCGGCTCGTTGCCCAGGTTGATATCGCGCATATACGAGCGCATGGCGACGAGCCGGCGCAGCGACTTTTCTACCGGGACGGTATCGCCGGCCGTAAATAGGCCCGCCAAGTATTCCAGCGGAATGCGCATATTCGATAGCGCCGAGAAGAGGATCTTGTGGTCCTCACCGTCGTTGCCGGTCGCGGTCACCTTGTCAACGATGGGGGACAGCGGCGGGATGTACCAGACCATCGGCAGCGTGCGGTACTCCGGGTGCAGCGGCAGAGCGACGCCGTACTTGAAGATGAGGTCGTAGATCGGCGACTGCTGCGCGGCATCGATCCAGGAGTGCGGGATGCCCTCGGCTTGGGCCGCGCGGACTACCTCTGGATCGTGGGGGTCGAGCATGATCGACTTTTGGGCCTCGAAAAGGTCCTGCTCATTCTCGGTGGAGGCGGCCTCGGCGACGCGGTCGGCATCGTAGAGGATGACGCCTAAGTAGCGCAGGCGGCCCACGCAGGTCTCGGAGCACACGGTGGGCTGTCCCACCTCGAGACGCGGGTAGCACAGCGTGCACTTTTCGGCCTTGCCGGTCTTGTGGTTGAAGTAGACCTTCTTATACGGGCAGCCGGATACGCACATGCGCCAGCCGCGGCAGCGGTCCTGGTCCACCAGGACGATGCCGTCTTCGGTGCGCTTGTACATCGCGCCAGAGGGGCAGGAGGATACGCAGGTCGGGTTCATGCAGTGCTCGCAAATGCGCGGCAGGTAGAACATGAACGAGTCCTCGATTTCCTTCTTGACCTCGAGGTTCATGTTGTGGAGCACGGGGTCATCGTCAAGCGTGGCAGTAGAGCCACCCAGGTTATCGTCCCAGTTGGAAGACCATTCGATCTTGCCGATGTCCCGGCCATCGATCTGGGAGACCGGCTTGGCGGTGGGCTGGGTCTTCTGACCCGCCTCGGCGCCCATCAGGTCCTCGTACTGGTAGGTCCAGGGCTCGTAGTAATCCTGGATGGTGGGCAGGTTGGGGTTGTGGAAGAGAGTGGCAAGCTTCTTGAGGCGCCCGCCGGCCTTGGGCTTGATCTTGCCGGATGTCGTGCGCTCCCAGCCGCCCTTCCACTTTTCTTGGTCCTCCCAGGTGCGCGGGTAGCCGAGGCCGGGGCGGGTTTCGACGTTATTGAACCAGATGTACTCGGTGCCTTCGCGGTTGGTCCATGCCTGCTTACAGGTAACTGAACACGTGTGGCAACCAATGCACTTGTCCAGGTTCATGATCATGGAGATTTGGGCCATGACTTTCATTAGTAGGATACCTCCTGGGAACGGCGGCGTACGCGGGTGACTTCATCGCGGTTATTGCCGGTAGGGCCGATGTAGTTGAAGTGGTAGGTCAGCTGGCCATAGCCGCCAGCGATGTGCACCGGTTTGATGGAAATGCGGGTCAGCGAGTTGTGCGTGCCGCCGCGGCGGCCGGTGTGCTCGTTGATCGGAGTGCCCACGGTGCGCTCCTGCGCGTGGTTGCACAGCATGGTTCCCTCCGGGATGCGGTGGGAGACGATGGCGCGGGCGGAGACGACGCCGTTGCGGTTATATACTTCGACCCAGTCATTGTCCGTCACGCCGATTTTCTCGGCGTCCTTATTGGACATCCAGACCACCTGGCCACCGCGCGAGATGGAGAGCACGTGCAGGTTGTCGAAGTACTGCGAGTGGATGGACCACTTATTGTGCGTGGTGAGGTAGCGCAGGGTGACCTCGGCCTCGCCGCGGTCATTGGTCAATTCCGTGCCCGGCGCGAATTCGCCGTGCATGTGGACGTGGTCGAGTGGCGGGCGGAAGATCGGCAGCGATTCGCCGTAGTCCATGAACCAGTCGTGGTCGATGTAGTACTGCATGCGGCCGGTCAGCGTGTGCCAGGGTTTGTCGAACTCGACGTTGATGGAAAAGGCGGTGTAGCGGCGCTTATTGCGTTTATCGGCGGTCCACTCCGGGGAGGTAATGACTTCCTTCGGGCGTTCCTTGATGTCGTCCCACGTGATGCGTACGTCTTCATCGGGAGCGCCCAGCGGGGTGAGATCCTTGCCGGTGCGCGAGGACAGGAACTCAAAGCCCTGCTTGGCTAGCTCGCCGTTGGAGACACCGGAAAGGTGCAAGATGGCGTCGATGACCTTGGTGTCCTTGGATAGGTCCACCAGCTCGCCCATCGAGGTCTCCGTGGTGCCACAGATGAGCTCGAGCTCTTTGACCTGCTTTTCCACGTTGAACTTGGTGCCGTGCACGCCGGTGCCGGCCTTGGCGGGAAGCGGGCCTAGGTGCGCCCATTTTTCGTAGACCTTGGTGTAATCGCGCTCGACCACATGCAGCTTCGGCATTGTGACCCCAGGGATAAGGCCCTGTTCTTCGGGGTCGGGGACGATGCCGTTGGGCATGCCGAGTTCGTCCGGGCTGTCGTGGTGGCTCGGCTGGGTAATGACATCGCGTTGCACGCCGAGCCACTTGGTGGCTTTATCGGAGAGCGCTGCGGCCAAGTCCCGGAAGACCTCGTAGTCCGAGCGCGCCTCCCACGGCGGGTTAATCGCCGCGTTAAACGAGTGCAGGTACGGGTGCATGTCGGTAGAGGACATATCGTGCTTTTCGTACCAGGTAGCGGCCGGGAAGATGAGGTCCGAGACCAGCGTGGTGGAGGTATTGCGGAAGTCCGTGGTCATCATCAGATCCAACTTGCCCTCCGGTGCCTCATCCACCCACTTGATGCTGCGCGGGCGGTCTTCGGGGGCTAGTTCTTCCGCGGTGGCGTCCGAGTCGATGCCCAAGAGGTGGCGCAGGAAGAACTCGGTGCCCTTGGCGGACGAGCCGAGCAGGTTGGTGCGCCAGTTGAGCAGGATGCGCGGCCAGTTCTCCTCGGCGGACGGATTGTCATAGGAGAATTCCAGGCGGCCGTTTTCTAGCTCTTGGACCACGTAGTCGTTGATATCCATGCCGGCCTCATCGGCTTCATCGGCAAGGAAGAGCGAGTTGCGGTTGAACTGCGGGTAGGCCGGCATCCAGCCGCGGCGCATGGATTCCGCCATGGTATCGGAGACCATCTTGTCCCCAATGGAGCCGTGGCTAGCAAGCGGCGAACCCAAGTGGGAGGCGCGCGAATTATCGTAGCGATACTGTTCGGTGGCGAAGTAGTAGAAGCCGGTGGAAATCATGTGGCGCGGCGGGCGCTGCCAGTCGGCGGCCATGGCCCACTGGGTCCAGCCGTTGATCGGGCGCAGTTTTTCCTGGCCCACGTAGTGCGCCCAACCGCCGCCATTGACGCCCTGGGTGCCGCACATGGAGGTCAGCGCCAAGAAGGTGCGGTAGATATTATCGGCGTGGAAGTAGTGGTTGACGCCAGCGCCCATGATGATCTGTGAACGGCCCTTGGAATCCGCGGCGTTTTGCGCGAATTCGCGGCCGATGCGGATGGCGGTATCGGCGGCCACGCCTGTGAGCTCTTCCTGCCAAGCGGGGGTGCCGACTTCGCTGGAATCGTGGAAGTCCCTCGGCCAGCTACCCGGCAGGTGGAGGTCCTCGCGGTTGACGCCGTAGTGGGCGAGCATGATGTCGAAGACGGTGGTAACGAGCTTGCCGTCGACCTCGCGGACAGGGACGCCGCGGCGGACGATGCCCGCGCCAATCGGCTTATCGGTTCCCACGTCTTCAGGGTTGGTATCGAGATCGAAGCGCGGGAAGAGCACCTCGGCGGTGTCAAAACTATCGGTTTCTGCGATGGACATGACCGGATCGGCGTTGTCCAGCGCCAGGTTCCACTTGGCGCTTTCGTTATCCCAGCGGTCTGCCACGGTGCCGCCTGGGTCAACGATGCGCCCGTCTTCTTCCATCACCAGGCCACGGTGGGTGGCGTTGGGGGAGGAATTCAAGGTGGCATCGGCAAGCTGCGAGGCGGTGAGGAACTTGCCCGGGGTGTAGGTGCCGTCGCCGCGGTCTTCCAGGGACACCAGGAAGGGCGAGTCGGTGTATTTGCGCATGTAGTTCAGGAAGTACGGTTCCTGACGGTCCACGTGGAAGGTCTTCAAAATGACGTGGCCCATGGCAAAGGCGAGCGCGGCGTCGGTGCCGGGCTCGATGCGGGCCCATTCATCGGCGAACTTGGTGTTATCGGCAAAGTCGGGCGAGACCACGACGACCTTGGTGCCCTTGTAGCGCGATTCCACCATGAAGTGGGCGTCCGGGGTACGGGTGACCGGGATATTCGAGCCCCACATCATGAGGTAGGAAGAGTTGTACCAGTCGCCGGATTCGGGGACGTCGGTCTGGTCGCCGAAGGTCTGCGGCGATGCCGGGGGCAGGTCGGCGTACCAGTCGTAGAAGGAGAGCGCGACGCCGCCGATGGTCTGCAGGAAGCGCATGCCGGCACCATAGGAGATCTGGGACATGGCCGGGATCACGGTAAAGCCGTTGATGCGGTCCGGTCCGTACTTGCGGATGGTGTAGACGTGCGCGGCCGAGGCGATATCGATGGCCTCTTCATAGGAGATGCGGATAAGCCCGCCCTTGCCGCGCTGGGAGATATACGCCTTGCGCTTTTCGGGGTCCTCCTGGATGGCGCGCCATGCCAGGACGGAGTCGCCGTGCTTTGCCTTTTCCTCGCGGAACATATCCACCAGCACGCCGCGGGCGTACGGGTAGCGCACGCGGGTAGGAGAGTAGGTGTACCAGGAAAAGGAGGCACCGCGCGGGCAGCCGCGGGGCTCGTATTCTGGCATGTCATTGCCGGTGGTGGGGTAATCCACCGCCTGGGATTCCCATGTGATGACGCCGTCTTTGACGTAGACCTTCCACGAACACGAACCGGTGCAGTTCACGCCGTGGGTGGAGCGCACCATCTTGTCGAAGGCCCAGCGGTTGCGGTAGAAGACATCTGCCTGGCGGCCGCCCTTTAAGAAAAGTTGCTGACCAGAGTCGGTAGCTTCGCCTTTGCGCAGGTAGGCACCGAACTTAAAGAGCGGATTTGAAGAGCCCTTTTCGGGCGCGAAGTATGCAGTCATGGGGTTGAAAGCTCCTAATTATCCGGGGAATGGTGCGTTGGGGCGGGCGTAGTAGATCCACACCAGCACGGTGGTGATGGCGAAGTAGACGGCGCAGCCCCAGAAGAACGTCGGTGCAGACATCATGGAAAGCAAGACACCTGCGACAAACGGGCCGAAGGCGCCGATGGCACCGGTCCAACCGATGACGCCGCCTGCTTGGCGCTTGGGCAAAATCATGGGCATTTGCTTAAACGTGCCGGCATTGCCCAGGCCAGTGAAGAAGAAGAATATGAGCATGGTGCCCAGGAACCACCAGACCTCATCGGGCTCGTCCGGGGTGAGGAAGAAGGTGGCCACGACGGTAAAGATGGTCATGCCCAGGCAGCCAATGAAGGTCCAGATGGCGCCGCCGAACTTATCGCACAGTGGACCCCACAGCGCGCGGACGAGCGCGCCGATGAGTGGTCCGAGGAAGGCGTAGCTTGCGCCGGCAGGAAGGTTGTCGTAGGCGCCGGCAAATTCGGAGCCTTCGCCGAAGATTTGGTTAATAAGCAGCGCGGTTTGCGCGGCGAAGCCGGAAAATGCGCCGAAGGTCATGAAGTAGACGACGGTAAGAATCCAAGTGTTCTTATTGCCAAAGATGTCCATCTGCTGGCGGAAATTCGCCTTCACGGGAACGTCCTTGAGCAGGGTCCATGCGAGGAATGCGCCGACGATGGCCCACGGGACCAAGAAGATGGCGGGGTTGTGAACAAAGATTTCGCCGTCGTCGGTGCGCTGCGGGGCAACAAAACCTACTCCCAACAAGGTAAAGCCCATGAGCCATGGGGCGACCAGCTGGATAAAGGAGATGCCGAAGTTACCGATGCCGGCCTGGATGCCCAGCGCGGTACCAGACAGGCGCTTGGGGAAGAAGTAGCCGGTCGAGGGCATGAATCCGGAGAAGACGCCGCCGCCGATGCCGGAGAGGAAAGCGAGGGTCATCAGCCACCAGTATGGGGTGGAGGAGTCCTGCACGGCGAAGAACCAGCCCAGCATGGGGATGATAAATAGCAGCGAAGAGCTGAAGACGAGCTTGCGTGTGCCCAGGATGGGCGGCAAGAACATGAAGATGAGGCGGAAGATACCGCAGGCCAATCCGGGGATGGCGGTCAGCCAGTAGAGCTGGCTGCGAGATAAGTCGAAACCGATCTGGTTCAACTGTGGGGCAATTGCCGATACGAGGTACCAGGTGGCAAAGCCAATGATAAGGACAAATGTGGAGATCCACAGCGTGCGCCAGGCAATTTTAGAGTCCCAGTGGTCAGAATCTTCTGGATCCCAGCCTTGGATGACTTTGCCTGAGGTATCAAGAGCAGTCATGATTTCCTCACAGATAGTAGGTCGTTCAACTCTTTAATCTACCGGCGACTATGCTCAAAAAGGTAAATAAAACCGATAAAATCCGTATCTAATTACGACACACAAATGTTGCGTAATTCTTGATCGATTCCGATGTTGCTGGTTAGCCCCGTGCCTCAAGTGTGTTGGTATCGAAAAAGGAATAATGTGATATTAACCACACTCTATAGTGGGGAAGGAATGAGACTCATGTCCCAAAGAAAGGCGCAGATAATCGTCAGTTCGGACCGCATTCTGGCCGGGGAAAAACCGAACCGCGCCGGGGAGAAAGCTGCAGAAATCCTGCGCGCCCACGACATCGATGTGGCACCACCCAGCATCGTGCCGGAGGGCTTTACACCCGTCGACGACGCGCTGCGCACCGCCGTGGATACCGGCACCGATATTGTCGTGATTATCGGCGGCACCGGCATCGGGGCGACGAACCTGACCCCAGAGGTCACCGAGCGCTATATCAAGGCCCGCCTCTATGGCCTAGAGACCCAGGTGCTCCTGCGCGGGCTCGAGTCCTCACCCAAGGCGGGCCTGTCCCGCGGGATCATCGGCATGACCGAGCACGGCGGCGGCAGCCTCATCATCAATTGCGCCTCATCCACCGGCGCCGTGGCAGATGCCCTTGGGGTTATTGCGCCGCTGCTTGCCGATGTCTTTCGCTCCCGCGGCGAATAATCTTTCCCTCACCGTCCCTTCGCGCTCACGGGGAGAGGGGAGTGTGGCTAGATTAGCCGTGCCGGTGAGCGCGAAGGGAGGGTGCGGCGGAATAGACTGCAATTCGGCCGGGGTATCGTAATCGCGTTCGGCACCGGTGCCGGCCACCTCGACGAAATCGGCGCCGCGGATAAGCCTTCGCACGGAGACATTGCGGGTGGACTCCAACGCACCTAGGCACCCAAAGAGCGCATCGGTATGCCACAGCGAACACAGCGGTTGTAAGTACCCATCTGCGGCGCGGGTAATCGCGGCACCGGCGGTGGGCGCGGCGTTTAGGGCGTCGTCAAGGCGCGGCAGCATCTGTGGGGAATCGGGAGCATCCACCGCGAAGATCGCCAGGCGCTCGCACTGGGAGAGTGCGCACGCACCGGCCTCGATGCCGGCGACGGGGCCACCAAAAAGCGGGGACTCGCACACCTGCGGCAGGCCGAGGTAGTGCGGGGAGATAACAATAGACGGCATGCCATAGGGAAGCTGGCGCCGCAGGCGGTCCACCAGGCGCAGGCCAAAGGCGCGCACCTGCGCCTTATCGGCCCCGCCCATGCGGCGCGATTGCCCGCCGGCCAGAATGATCGCGCCGTCCATTAAGCCTCCGGGAGGGTCCTAGACCAATCGCCGGAGCGCCCGCCCGACTTCGCCACGATGCCGCACCGGCGAATATACGCGGAGCGATCGACGCCCTTGACCATGTCAATGAGCGCCAAAGCAGCAACGTTGACCGCGGTCAGTGCCTCCATTTCCACGCCGGTGCGGTCGGCGGTGCGCACGGTGGCGGTGATCTTCACGTGGGCATCGGCAAGCTCGAGATCCACCGCGCAGCCATGCACGCCGATGGTGTGCGCGAGCGGCAGGAGCTCTGGGACCTTCTTCGCCGCGGAAATGCCGGCGATGCGCGCGACCGCCAGGACGTCGCCCTTGGGCACGGTGCCCTCGCGCAGCGCGGTCATGACCTCCGGAGAACAGGCGACCTCGCCCTCGGCGGTGGCGGTGCGCACGGTCGGTTGCTTCTCGGTCACATCGACCATGTAGGCGGTGCCGGCGGAATTGAGGTGGGTAAACTCCATGAAAAATTCTCCTCGTTAGTACAGATAGACGGTGGCTTCTTCGCCCGCCGCGGGGGCGGGTCCATCAATGATGCAATACCCATTCGTACCGGCCAGCGAGACCACGCGGTGGCTGCCGCGGCTTAACGCGCCAGTAATCCTGGGCTTTCCCGCAAAACTTACGGTTACAGGAACGATGAAGGGGCGCGTGCTTGCGGGTGGCAGTGGCACCGCCACCTCCGCACGCACCTGCACGGTCTCGCGCGGATGTGGCTGGCCCGATAAGGCGGCGATAAGCGGGCGGGCATAAAGCTGGAAACCAACGAAAGCCGCCACCGGATTGCCCGGCAGCGCAAGCACTGGAACACCCCGCCACGTGCCGATGCCCTGCGGCGCGCCGGGCCGCTGATGAACGTGCCCGAACCACGAATTATCGCCCGCGCCCAGCACGCAGTGCACCACGTCGAAGGCACCGGCCGATACCCCGCCGGAGGTAATGATGAGGTCGTGGGATGCGCTGAGCTCATCGAGCAATCTGGATAACTCCGCGGGGTCGTCGCCGACGTGGAAGTAGGACTCCGTGTGGGCGAGGGAGGCGAGCATCGGCCCATTGGAATCTGGCAGGCGCCCTGGGGAAAGCTCGTCTGGATACGAAGAAAGCTCATTGCCGGAAGAAATCACCGCAATGTGTGGGCGCCGGTAGGCCTGCACCGAATAGATGCCGGTGGATATAAGCGCTGCAATAACCGCGGCATTCGCGGTGGTCCCGGCCGTAGCAACGACGGTGCCTGGCCGTATATCTTCGCCGGCGGGGCGGATATGCGTTTTTGCGGGCGCTTCGGTAATGGTGACCTCGCGCGGCAGCTCCGTAGGCCCGGGCGGGACGGTGGTGTTTTCTACTGGGACGACGAGCAGGCCAGCGGTATCACCCACCGGCGCACCGGTCATGATGCGAACGGCCTGGCCGGCGGGAACTTCCTGAGCGGTTGCACCGGCGGGGACATCGCCTGCGACCGGCAGCGTCCACGGGCCCGTGCCCGAAATATCAGTGGCGCGGACGAGGAATCCATCCATGGCGGAATTAGCAAACGGCGGGACGGGAAAACGCGCGGTGGCATCCTCCGCTAATACCCGGCCGCGTAGTGCTGGGCCCACGGGAACGGACTCTGCGCGCGGGGCCGGCGCCAGCGCCAGAACCGCGGAAAGGTGCTCAGAAATGGAACGCGATGCGGACATAAATAATTAGATTAGCCGCCAATGGCAGACATGGGACGATCCGGCTGTAAAAAGCCTTCATCATCAATGCCGTGGCCGGGTTTCTTCGTCCACATTTCCCCGGCCCATGCCTCCATCAACTCCTCGTCGCTGGCCCCGGAGCGCATGAGATCCCGCAATTGAGTTTCGGAATTGCCAAAAAGGCAGTTGCGCACGGCGCCATCGGTGGTCAGCCGGGTGCGGTCGCAGTCGCCACAGAAGGGATGGGTTACCGAGGCGATAATGCCCAGCTTGCCGGCGGTGCCATCGGGGGCGATAGCATCCCACAACGCGGCCGGGGCCGATCCGCGCGGCTCCCGCGCCGGGCGCATGGAAAAGTGGTCCTGGAGCCTGAGCAAAATATCATCGGCGGTGACCATGTCTTCGCGGCGCCACTTCTCGCGCGGGCCGAGTGGCATCTGCTCGATAAAGCGCAGCTGCGCACCCTGGTGCAGGGCGTAGTCCGCCAGCGGGACGATATCTTCCTCGTTGACGCCGGGCATGACCACGGCATTGATCTTGACGGGATTCAAGCCGGCATCCGCCGCGGCGGCGATGGCCTCGAGCACGTGGGATAGGCGGTCGCGGCGGGTGAGCGCGGCATAGCGCTGAGGATCGATGGTATCCAGCGAGATATTGATGCGGTCGAGCCCCGCGGCGGCAAGCTTTGCGGCGCGCTTTTCCAGGCCCAACCCATTGGTGGTCAGTGCCGTGGACGGTGCGATGCCTTCATCCGTGGTGAGTTCCTTGGTGGCGGCGATGATATCTGCCAAGGATTTGCGCAACAGCGGTTCGCCGCCGGTAAAGCGCACCTGGCGGATGCCGAGCTTTTCCACGCCGAGGCGGATAAGCCGGATGGTTTCTTCATCGGATAGCGTTTGCTGCGTGGGCATCCACTCTAAGCCTTCGGCCGGCATGCAGTACGTGCAGCGCAGGTTGCAGCGATCCGTAAGCGACACGCGCAGGTCGCGGGCCCTGCGGCCGTAGCGATCAACCAAGGCGCGGGTGCCGTCGCTTGCTGCGGCAGGTAAGTCCTCCGGCGGCTGCGACCGGCCCACGGTGGGCAGGGGCAGGGAGACCGCTGAAGAAGAAGGCGTTGGTGAAGTCATTGCTGCCAGTCTAAGAGTGGGGAACAAGGTACACCAAGCTACAACGCCACCTGGCCGGGGATTATTCCTCGTTTTCCCGGTTAAAATCGCTTTCGTCGATATCGTCAAGGCGCTGGGCTTCACCCGGGCCCTTAAGGCGGATGATGTTGTAATCGCCTTCGGCCAAGTGGGCGCGTAAATCCTTCTTATCGAACTTGCCCACTGACGTCTTATCGATGGATTTTACGAAGGTCCAGTACTCCGGAAGCATCCAGCTGGGCAATTCCTTGCG
Source organism: Corynebacterium accolens (assembly GCF_023520795.1). Classification (NCBI taxonomy): domain Bacteria; kingdom Bacillati; phylum Actinomycetota; class Actinomycetes; order Mycobacteriales; family Corynebacteriaceae; genus Corynebacterium; species Corynebacterium accolens. The sequence continues at coordinate 1,058,836 of NZ_CP046605.1, forward strand.
CAGGCTCTGGCGCAATTTTTCGGCCGTTTCGATGGTGGGAGAGGCTTGTTCATCCAAGACGGTCACGGCGAGGGGGCGTTCCACCCATTGCTTATCGGGGTAGCCGATCACCGCGGCTTCCACCACATCGGAATTGGCCATGATGAGGTTTTCCAGCTGTACCGAATAGATCCACTCGCCGCCGGAGCGGATGACATCGCGGGCGCGGTCCTCAACGGTAAGAAAGCCGTCCTTCGTCACGGAACCGACATCGCCGGTGCGCAACCAACCATCCGCGGTGAACTTGGATTCCGCGGCCTCGACCGGCTTGCCGCGGAACTCGGAAGCCACTTCACCCGGCTCAGCGGTGGGGGAATGATAATAAGAACCGGTCACAAGGTTGCCACGCACCTGGAGCTCACCGGCATTGCGGTCGGTCTTCGATACCACTTGGCCGTCATTGACCACGCGGTATTGCAGCGAGGCGGCGATCTTTCCCTGGGAGATGCGATAAGCCCAGCGGGTATCGCCGGACGCTCCCTGTGGCGGGCGGGCGACGCTGCCGACCGTTGAGGTTTCCACCATGCCCCAGACGTGCACGACGTCGACGCCGTAATGCTCCTCCCACATCTTAATAAGCTGCGGCGGCACAGGTGAGCCGCCAGCGAAAATCTCCGTCAGCGTCATGCGCTCTGGCGGATTGTGCATGTAGTGCACGAAAAGCTGGATCCAGATGGTGGGCACGCCGTGGGCCACGCGCGGCGACGTGGCCGCAATGACCTTGGCAAGGGTGGGGGCGGAAACATCGGCATCGGGAAGCACGAGCGGGGTACCCGTCATGAAACACGTAAAGGGAACGCCCCAGCTCAGCACGTGGTAGATGGGGATGCAGCACAGGAAGGTTTCGCCGTGGGTAATGCACAGCGAATCCGAGGAACGCAGCTGCATGGCCTCGAGGTACAGCGAGCGGTGGGAATATAAAACGCCCTTCGGCGCGCCGGTGGTGCCGGTGGAATAGCACAAAGCGGCGGCAGTGCGCTCATCGAGCTCGGGCCAATCGTAGATGGTAGAGCGGCCATCCAACAGCGCCTCGTAGGAATAAAACTCGATGCCGCGCGGGAAATGGTGGGCGAAGCGCTGCGGCGATTGGGAGCCGGTGAAAATAACCGAATGCACGGATGGCGCGCCGTGTAAAACCGTGCCCAATTGCGGGGCGAGGCGGGGATCACACACGATGACGGAGACCTCAGCGTGGCTAATGATGTGCCGGATCTGGTCATTCATCAACTGCTTATTCAGCGGGGTAAAAACCGCGCCCTTGCAGGCGGAGCCAAACATGACCTCGAGGTGCTCGGCGCAATTCCACATGAAGCTGCCCACCCGCTGATCGCCGGTAATGCCGAGATCATCGTGCAAAACATGGGCAAAGGCGGCCGCGCGGGCGGCGATATCGCGGAAGGTGACCTTTTCTGCGGGGCCAAACTCGGATCCGGTGCCCTCACCGTGCCAGGTGGTAACAGTGGTATTGCCGTGCACTGACGCGCCGTATTCCAAAATACGGGTTAGAGACAGGGGAATATCCATCATCGTGGAAAGCATGCTTCCACTGTAGCGGTGTCCAAGTACTCACGGTGTAGCTAATGCGCTATACTTGCGTTCGACTGATAGGAAAGCGGGAAAATCTTCCCAGTCCTATGCAATCGGGCCCAGTGACAGGTCCCATCGTTAAACATTGCCCACAGTCGTTTCTTGAATTCTTCCGCCCCCGCGTACTAGCTACAAGGGGGAATTCCCATACGGTAACCGGAAGAGGCCTCATGCTTATTGCCCGGCAGGGTGCGCTAGCGCCTTGGCACGAGGGCGAAAAGATAAGAAAAATACACATCGGCTTCCAGTGCACCCGCCCAAGCTTCCCTGAAGTGGGGGAGGGCGGATCCCAACTATGGACCTGGTCAAGCAACGAAAGGATATCCGTGAGCGATACGGACAACACCGCGGCACAGGATCTCGCATCCCTGAAGCTGCCGGAATTGCGCAAAATGGCCGCCGAGCGCGGCCTTCGCGGCGTCTCTGCCCTGCGCAAAGGGGATCTCATCACCGCCATTAAAACCGGTCAGGTTCCCCCAAAGGCGAAGGCAAAAATAGAGCAGGCAGAAAAGGCCGAGAAGGCCGAGAAACCCGCTAAGGATGCGGCGCCTGCCAAGCAGAAAGATAAGCCGTCTAAGAAAGACGATCGCGGCCAGAGCGATAACGGCAAGTCCGGCGACCAGCAGGACAATCGCGACAAAGACCGCAAGGACAACGGCGACGACCAACGCTATGAATCGCGGTCGCAGGCCCGCCGTGCCCGCCGCAACCGCGCCCGCCGCCAGGAGCGCCAAGAGCAGGACGATAATAACCGCGGCGAGAATAACCGGAGTGACAACAACCGGGGCGAGGGACAGAACCAGAACCAGAATCGCCACCAGGATCGCCGCGATGACTCCCAGGATGGCTCCGATAATCAGGGAGACAAGCAGGGCGAGAAGAACGGCGATAATAATCACCGCAATAATCGCAATGACGATAATAATTTTGACCGCGGCAACCGCCGTGGCCGCCGCAACCGCCGGAATCGCCGAGGTGGCCGGGGTAATAATGATAACCACGGCGGCGGCAATGACCTGCAGGTACGCGAGGGCGATGAGCTGCAGGCAGTCGGCGGCATCTTGGATGTCGTAGACAATAACGTCTCCTTCCTGCGCACCACTGGGTACCGTGCGGGCGATGCGGATGTCTTTGTTAATAAGAACATCGTGCGCCGGCTGGGCCTGCGCTCCGGTGATGCCATTACCGGTCAGGTGAAGGTGGCTGGGCCTACCCACACCCACGGCAATGGCCGCAACCGCCGCAAGTACAACCAGTTGGTGCAGGTCGATACCGTCAATGGGATCGAACCGGAAGAGGCCAAGCAGCGCCCGCACTTTAATAAGCTCACGCCGCTGTATCCCAACCAGCGCCTGCGCTTGGAAACGGATCCAAAGATCCTGACAACCCGCGTCATCGACCTGATCATGCCGATTGGTAAGGGCCAGCGCGCGCTCATCGTCTCGCCGCCGAAGGCCGGTAAGACCACGATTTTGCAAAACATCGCGAATGCGATCGCCACCAATAACCCTGAGTGTTACCTCATGGTTGTGCTGGTGGATGAGCGCCCCGAAGAGGTCACGGACATGCAGCGCTCCGTGAAGGGTGAGGTCATTTCTTCGACCTTTGACCGCCCGCCATCAGAGCACACCTCCGTTTCCGAGCTGGCCATCGAGCGCGCTAAGCGCTTGGTGGAGCAGGGCAAGGACGTCGTGGTGCTGCTGGATTCCATTACCCGCCTGGGCCGCGCCTACAACAACTCCTCCCCGGCATCGGGCCGCATCCTGTCTGGTGGTGTGGATTCCAATGCGCTCTACCCGCCAAAGCGCTTCTTGGGCGCTGCCCGCAATATCGAAGAGGGCGGTTCGCTCACCATCATCGCCACCGCGATGGTGGAGACCGGTTCGACCGGCGATACCGTCATCTTCGAGGAATTCAAGGGCACGGGCAACGCGGAACTGAAGCTGGACCGCGGGATCTCGGAACGCCGCGTATTCCCAGCTGTGGATGTCAACCCCTCCGGAACCCGCAAGGACGAGCTCCTGCTGGTGCCTGAAGAGGCGCGCATCATGACCAAACTGCGCCGCATCCTGTCGGCCCTGGATTCCCACCAGGCAATTGACCTGTTGATTAAGCAGCTTAAGAAGACCCGCTCGAATGGCGAGTTCCTCATGCAGGTGGCTTCTTCTGCACCGATGGCTGCGGATAAGGACGAGGAAGACTATGTCTAATCAAGTTTCCATGGTTGATGACATTGTGTCGGAATACCAGGGCATTGAAATGCAGATGGGCGACCCAGAAATCGCCGGCGATCAGCAGGCTTTTCGCAAGCTGTCCAAGCGGTACGCGGAGCTGCGCCCCATCATCAAGGTCAACGAGGAGCTGACCCAGGCGCGCGAGGATCTCGCGGACGCCAAGGAGATGGCTTATGAAGACCACGACTTCCAGGAAGAAGCGGACCGCCTAGCAGCGTCCGTGGAAGAGCTGGAAGAAAAGCTGGCTGACCTGCTCGCCCCGCGCGATGAGCAGGACTCGGAAGACATCATCATGGAGATCAAGGCCGGCGCCGGCGGCGAAGAGGCCGCGCTCTTTGCCGGCGACTTGGCCCGCATGTACGAGCGTTTTGCCGATAAGATCGACTTTAAGTGGGAGGTCTTGGGCCTTAACGAGTCCGATTTGGGCGGCGTAAAGGACATGACCATTTCCTTCCGCGCTAAGTCTCCGACGCGCGATGGCGCGTGGTCCGTCTTCAAATTCGAGGGCGGCGTGCACCGCGTGCAGCGCGTGCCGGTCACGGAATCGCAGGGCCGCATCCAGACCTCCGCTGCTGGCGTGCTGGTGTACCCGGAGCCCGAAGAGGTGGAATCGGTCAATATCGATGACAAGGATATCCGCGTCGATGTGTACCGCTCCTCCGGTAAGGGTGGTCAGGGCGTGAACACCACCGACTCCGCGGTGCGCATTACCCACCTGCCCACGGGGTTGATTGTTACCTGCCAGAAGGAACGTTCGCAGATCCAGAACAAGGCCCGCGCCCTGCAGGTGCTGCAGGCCCGCCTGGATCAGATGGAACGCGAGGCTCGCGAGGCCGAGGCTGGCGAGCAGCGCGCCTCCCAGGTGCGCACCATGGATCGCTCCGAGCGCGTGCGCACCTACAACTGGCCCGAAAACCGCATCACGGATCACCGCATTGGCTACAAGGCCAATAACCTGGATTCCGTGTTGAACGGCGATATGCAGGATCTCATCAAGGCCCTGCAGGACCAAGAGCGCGCCGAGCGCCTTGAGTCCGAGGGGTAATCGCGGTCGATGGAATCGTACGGTGAGGCGCTGCGCCATGGGGTGCAGCGCCTTCGCGTTGCTGGAGTAGGAAGCCCCGAGTGGGATACGCGGATCCTCATCTCCCACCTCATTCACTGTGGGCATTTGGACATTCCGCTGCATGAGCCGCCCATGCCCGGCTTTGACGTGGCCTTCCAGGCGCTATTGCGCAGGCGGGAACAGCGCGAGCCGCTGCAATACGTGCTGGGTACGGCGTGGTTTGGGCCCTTGGAATTGAAGGTGGGCCCAGGCGTGTTCATCCCGCGCCCGGAAACGGAGGTGATGGCGGACTGGGCGGTCCACCACGCCCCCGGCCCGCGCATGGTGGATTTGTGCTCCGGCTCGGGCGCGCTGGCGTTGTACCTGCAGCATTACGTACCACAGGCGGAGGTTAAGGCGGTAGAGCTTTCCGATGCCGCCCTCGAGTTCACCCGCGCCAATACTCTCCGCACCGGGGTAGAGGTGGTGCAGGCGGATGCGACCGACAGCCAGGCACTGGCGGACTGGAATGGCACGGTCGATCTTGTGGTGAGCAACCCGCCATACGTTCCGGAAGATCCGAACCTGCAGCCGGAGGTGTATCACGATCCGCACGTGGCCGTCTTCGGTGGCGATGACGGCATGGGAGTAATCCGCGGGTTGATTCCCACCATCGCCAGGCTATTGCGCCCCGGCGGGGTCATGGCGATTGAACACGACGATACGACTGGCGATGCCGTGCGCGATGCGGTGCGTGACCACGGTGGCTTTTCCAATATCGCTCCGCTTAAGGACTTAACAGGCACGCCGCGCTTTATTACCGCACAGCGCGCGGTAGACTAAGGCATCACCGTCGGGCAAGAAGGGGATTATTGATGCAAGGAAAAATTTATAATTGCGCCGATGACGCCGAGCGTGAGGAAGGCGTGAGCATCGCCACCAAGGCCGCCAAGTCTGGGCGGCTCGTGGTCATGCCCACCGATACGCTGTACGGTTTGGGCTGCGATGCTTTCGATAATGACGCGGTAGCTAACCTGCTCGCCACCAAGCAGCGCGGGCCGGATATGCCAGTTCCCGTGCTCGTCGGCTCGTGGAATACCGTGCGCGGACTCGTCGCCTCGTACCCCGATTCCACCCGCGACCTCGTCGAGGCCTTTTGGCCAGGCGGGCTATCCATCGTCGTGCCGCAGGCGCCCTCCTTGCCATGGAATTTAGGCGATACCCGCGGCACCGTCATGCTGCGGATGCCCCTTCACCCGATTGCCATCGAGCTCTTGCGCGAGGTAGGACCGATGGCGGTTTCATCTGCCAATATCTCCGGACACCAACCACCAACTACGGCGCAAATGGCCAAGGACCAATTGGGCAAGGCCGTGACCGTGTACTTGGACGGGGGAGAGACGGACATCGGCAAGCCCTCGACCATTATCGATCTCTCCGGCGACCATCCATACCTGCTGCGGGAGGGTGCATTATCCGCAGAGGAGATCGGTGAGGTCCTCGGCGTCTCCGCTGATTCCCTGCGGACCCGGCCCCAAGGATAGAAGGAGCATTTCGCGTGAGCGGCACTGGCGTACCGCTGCGCGAGTTGGCCTTGGTCATCCTCGTTGCAGCGACATTTACCTACCTGACCACCGGCGTGGTGCGATCCTTTTTGGTCCGCACGGGCCGGGTGGCAGAAATTCGCCTGCGCGATTCCCACTCTCAGCCCACGCCCCGCATGGGCGGGCTCGCCATGTTTACCGGCTTCGGTGCGGCGATATTCCTCGCAGCCCAGCTTCCAGCCTTGACTCGCGGGTTTATGCCCGTCACCCCGGAGATGAGCGCGGTGATGTGGGCGGCGCTGGCCATCGTGCTTGTCGGCGTTGCCGATGACTACTTGGAGCTCGGCGCCCTCATCAAGCTTTTCGGGCAGCTCTTTGCCGCTGCGCTCATGAGTGGCCTGGGCCTGACGTGGACGCTACTTTTTATCCCCTTCGGCGGCGGGACCACGGTAGTGCTCGACCAGATTCAAAGCACCCTGCTTACCGCGTTTTTCACCGTACTCCTTATCAATGCCATCAACTTTGTTGACGGCCTCGATGGCCTCGCAGCAGGACTTGGCCTCATCGCCGGTGGTGCCATCTTGGTCTTTTCGCTCACCGTTCTGCATGACCAGGGCGGGGCTGTATCGGCGTATCCACCCGCTATCATCAGCGCCGCGTTGGTGGGGATGTGCGCGGGCTTTTTGCCCCATAACTTTGAACCCTCGCGAATCTTTATGGGCGATTCCGGCTCCATGCTCATTGGACTCTTGCTCGCCGCGGCGTCTACTTCGGCCTCCGGCAAGATCAATATGTCCCTGTACGGCACCGTGGACATGGTGGCGCTTATGTCACCCATCCTCGTGGTGATCGCAGCGGTGTTTATTCCAGTCTTAGACCTTGTCTGGGCGGTTATTCGCCGCCTGTCCCAGGGCCGTTCGCCATTTTCTGCGGATAAGGCGCATATCCACCACCGCCTGTTGTCGTTGGGGCATACGCACCGGCGCACTGTGCTCGTGCTGTACCTCTGGGTATCCGCGGTGGCCTTTGGCGCGGTGTCTTTTTCCATCGTGCCGGCCCCGGTAGCGGTCGGCTTGTCCATCACGGCATTATTGGTTGCCTTTGGCGCGACCTTGATTCCACTGCGGCAGGGCAAGATTGGCCTCCGGTCATCGGATGATTGCGTATTGCATGACTCTGCGAGCGCGTGATGTAGGGTGAATGTCCGTGAGTGACACAACGGAAAATGCTAATTTCGATGACCCGCGCGTGCCGCTGCAGCGCGCCGTAAAGAAAGGGGCTACCGCTCTCGGCATCTTTACCATCATTTCCCTCGCCGTCTGGGGAGGGGCACAAGGTGTGGCCGGGCTCTGGGGCGTTATCGTCGGTGCTGCTCTCGGCGGCGGCTTTGTCTTGTTTACCGCGCTGTCGGTCCTCTTTACCGCGAACTCGACACCCTCAACCACTATCGCGGTGGTATTGGGCGGCTGGCTTATCAAGCTGATCGTGCTTATCGGCGTGCTAGCCATTATCCGGGACATGGATTTCTATGACACGTGGGCGCTCTTTCTTACCGTCGTCGTCGCGCTCATCGTTACCTTAGGCTCGGAAGTCTGGGCCGTGGTCACCTCTCGGGTCACCTACGTGTCCTAATTCGTGCCCACATTAGGGCTTAGCCGTCGCGCACTGGGGTGGTGCGCGGCGGCCTTTTTATGCCTGCATGCTGGCATTAATGGAAGGTGACCACCCCCGAGGAGGTGTGTCGGCTCGGGGATGTGATCAAATGCACGTTTGTGAATTAGGCAGGAATAACGCGGTTTTGTCTGCCAAAAGGCGGATATGGCGGTATCGGGTGTGGCTTATGGGGCCCCCACGTGCGAAAACTGTCGATCCAGCTGATACGATTTGCTTCGGGTTACCGCGGGGTTAAGTGTTGCGCTTTTATCCTGCACGGTAAATCCCTGTCTTGTTCACGCTGATGTGCGACGGAGTCCGTGTTCAAGGCAGAGAGTTTGAGACGTCCATCGCACCACAGAAGCCAGCTATTGGCTGTGTGGCCCGAACACGGGAGAGAACGCTGAGCGTTACAACATTGGCTATGAAAGGGCACTTCCATACGCCCGATCTAGGTGAAGAATTCTTCCCGGGGCAAATTGATGCCGACCATCTGTTTTTCGGTGACTTCGCCGACGGATGGTTCGCGCTTGATCGCCTGATGCTGATTCGCATTTTGATGACGCTAATTGTGGTGATCCTTTTCTGGGCTGCCTTTAAGAACCCTAAGTTGGTTCCTTCTGGCATTCAGAATGTGGGCGAGAACGCGGTCGACTTCGTCCGCGTCCACATCGCCGAGGACATTTTGGGTAAGAAGGAGGGAAAGCGATTCCTGCCAATTATCGCTAGCATCTTCTTCGCGGTTCTGTTTATGAACGTCGCGACCGTTATCCCGGGACTTAACGTCTCGCCCAACGGTCGTATTGGTATGCCAATTGTGTTGGCAGCCGTTTCGTACATCGTCATGATTTACGCCGGCGCCAAGCGCTACGGCTTTGGTAAGTTCATTCGCTCCTCCGTAGTGATTCCGAACTTGCCACCGGCATTGCACCTTTTGGTGGTACCGATTGAGTTCTTCTCTACGTTCATTCTGCGACCGGTTACCCTTGCAATTCGTCTCATGGCGAACTTCCTTGCTGGACACATCATCCTGGTTCTTCTCTTCTCTGCTACGAACTTCTTCTTCTGGCAGCTAAATGGTTGGACCGTCCTGTCTGGGCTGACCGTGGTCTTGGGCTTGGCTATGAGCTTGTTCGAGATTCTGGTTATCTTCTTGCAGGCGTACATCTTCGCTTTGTTGACGGCGGTGTACATCGAGTTGTCCTTGCACGCTGATTCGCACTAAGGACGAGGTCGACGAGCGCGACCGAGTAATCCACCTAATTAAACAACACTGACATTCGGTCCGGTTCGGACTGAAGATTTTTACGAAAGGGAACGACTTTCACCATGAACGAAATCATTCTGGCACAGGATGCTGCTACGACGTTCGAAGGCTTCGGCACCATCGGCTACGGCTTGGCTGCTATCGGCCCAGGTATCGGTATCGGCATCGTCGCCGGCAAGACCGTTGAGGCTATGGCTCGCCAGCCGGAGATGGCCGGCCAGCTGCGTACCACCATGTTCCTGGGTATCGCCTTCACCGAGGCCCTGGCCCTTATCGGCCTGGTTGCCGGCTTCCTGTTCTAAAAGTACGAGTTTTCCAAACCGAAACTTTTAAGACGGGAGACCTATGAATAACGTCGTTTATATGCTTGCAGCAGAGGGCGAGGAGAACCCAGGTTCGGGTAGCTTCTCCGTTCTTCTGCCCAAGAACTATGACATTTTCTGGTCTTTGCTGTGCTTCATCGTAATTCTCTGGTTGTTCTGGAAGTTCGTGCTTCCTCGTTACACCAAGTTGCTCGAAGAGCGTGAAGACCGGATTGAGGGCGGCATGAAGCGCGCTGAGGCCCAGCAGGCCGAGGCCAAGGCTGCTCTAGAAAAGTACAATGCTCAGCTGGCTGATGCCCGCGCAGAGGCAGCCGAGATCCGCGAGCAGGCGCGCGAGCGCGGCAAGCAGATCGAGGCTGACGCGAAGAGCCAAGCGGAAGAGGAATCCCGCCGCATCGTCGCCAATGGCGAAAAGCAGTTGGAAGCTTCTCGTGCGCAGGTTGTTACTGAGCTGCGTTCCGAAATGGGACAGAACTCCATCAACCTGGCAGAAAAGATTCTGGGCGGCGAGCTTTCTGACGCTTCCAAGAAGTCCTCTACCATCGATGGCTTTTTGTCCGAGCTCGACTCTGTGGCACCGGCCGGAAAGTAGGCAACTATGAAGGCAGCTAGCCGCGAAGCACTCGCGAACTCACAATCCCGTGTGGATGAAATCCTCGCTGGCGATAAGAATGTCGCTAGTGCAGTCCAAGCGGGCCTGGATATCTTCGAGGTCGTCGACGTTTTGGATGGGGACCGCGAATTGCGCGTATCCTTCATCGACGTTGCAGCCCCGGCTGAAGCACGCAAGTCCTTGGCCGAGAATCTCTTTGGCTCCAAGATTTCTGCCGGTGCACTGAGCATCCTGCAGGAAGCTGCGGCGAACCAATGGTCTTCGCCGAAGGACTTCGTCAACGGGCTTGTATCCTTGGGCCGCCGCGCATTGCTGCGCGCCGCCGAGGCGCAGGGCCAATTGGGCCAGGTCGAAGACGAGCTTTTCCGCTTGGCGCAGATTCTGGACCGCGAGGGCGAGCTTACCCAGCTGCTTTCCGATCGAACTGCTGAATCCGCACGCAAGCGCGGATTGCTGGCAAACGTGCTCTACGGCAAGGTAACGATGTTTACTGAGGCGCTCGCGCTGCAGGCCATCAGCCGCCCAGAGCAAAACCCGATTGATGACGTAGCCGGATTGGCCGATACTGCAGCAGCCCTGCAGGATCGCACCATCGCGCGCGTTGTCGCTGCGGGTGAATTGAATGAAGGCCAGCAGGCAGTACTCGCTGAGAAGCTGGGCAAAATTTATGGTCGTGCGATGTCCATTCACTCTGAGGTTGACACCAGCCTCCTCGGTGGCATGCGCATCCGCGTCGGCGATGAAATCATTGACGGCTCGACGGCAGGCAAGATTGCCCGCTTCCGTGCCCAGATGGTGTAGCCGAAACGACAGAAACGATTTAAGTAAGTGCTGGAAGATACTACCGAGAGCAGGAAGAACATGGCGGAGCTGACGATCTCCTCCGACGAGATCCGTAGTGCGATTGCGAACTACACCTCGAGCTACTCCGCGGAGGCCTCCCGTGAGGAGGTCGGCGTGGTCATTTCGGCAGCTGACGGTATTGCGCAGGTTTCTGGCCTGCCATCCGTTATGGCGAATGAGCTGCTCGAGTTCCCCGGCGGCGTAATTGGCGTCGCACAGAACCTTGACACCAATTCCATTGGTGTCGTGGTCCTGGGTAACTACGAGTCCCTCAAGGAGGGCGACGAGGTTAAGAGGACCGGAGAGGTCCTTTCCATCCCCGTGGGCGAGGACTTCCTCGGCCGCGTTATTAACCCACTGGGCCAGCCCATCGACGGCTTGGGCCCAATCGAAAGCGAAGAGGAGCGCGTCCTCGAGTTGCAGGCACCTTCGGTGCTGCAGCGCCAGCCGGTTGAAGAGCCAATGCAGACCGGCATCAAGGCTATCGATGCGATGACCCCGATCGGCCGTGGTCAGCGTCAGCTGATCATTGGTGACCGTAAGACCGGTAAGACCGCGGTTACCATCGATACCATTTTGAACCAGAAGGCTAACTGGGAGTCCGGCGACAAGGACAAGCAGGTCCGTTGTATTTACGTCGCCATCGGCCAGAAGGGCTCGACCATCGCCAGCGTGCGCCGCACCCTTGAGGAGCACGGCGCGCTGGATTACACCACCATCGTGGCGGCCCCAGCTTCTGATTCCGCCGGCTACAAGTGGCTGGCACCGTTCTCCGGTGCTGCATTGGGCCAGCAGTGGATGTACCAGGGCAACCACGTCCTGGTTATCTACGATGACCTGACCAAGCAGGCTGAGGCATACCGCGCAATTTCGCTGTTGCTGCGCCGCCCGCCGGGACGTGAGGCTTACCCAGGCGACGTCTTCTACCTGCACTCCCGCTTGCTGGAGCGCGCTGCCAAGCTTTCCGATGACATGGGTGCCGGCTCCATGACCGCACTGCCCATCATCGAGACCAAGGCTAATGACGTCAGTGCCTTCATTCCGACCAACGTCATTTCCATTACTGACGGTCAGGTCTTCTTGGAGTCCGACCTCTTCAACCAGGGTGTTCGCCCGGCTATTAACGTCGGTGTGTCCGTCTCCCGTGTTGGTGGTGCGGCACAGACCAAGGGTATGAAGAAGGTTGCCGGTAACCTCCGTCTTGACCTGGCTGCATACCGTGACCTGCAGGCATTCGCTGCCTTCGCATCCGACCTGGACGCTGCCTCCAAGGCACAGCTGGAGCGCGGCTCTCGCTTGGTCGAGCTGCTGAAGCAGTCCGAATCCTCGCCGCAGCCGGTGGAATACCAGATGGTATCCATCTACCTCGCCGAGGCAGGCATCTTCGACGTCGTTCCCGTCGAAGACGTTCGCCGCTTCGAGGCCGAGGTGCACGAGTACCTCAACGCCAATACTCCAGAGGTCTTTGAGCAGATCGCCGGCGGCAAGGCGCTCAGCGATGAGTCCAAGGAAGCACTCGAGGCTGCAGCCAAGGAGTTTGCTCCTACGTTCCGCACCTCCGAGGGCCACAACTTGGGCACCGAAGAGCCTGTAGATCCTTTGGATGAAAATGACGTGAAAAGCACCGAGCTCAACGTCTCCCGGAAGACGGCTAAGTAGAGTTCAGCTCTCGTAATTAACCGTCTATATGAAAGAAGGGAGGAGAAACGATGGCTAATCTTCGCGAATTGCGCGACCGCATCCGGTCCGTGAACTCGACTAAGAAGATCACTAAAGCCCAGGAGCTCATTGCTACCTCGCGCATTACCAAAGCGCAGGCTCGGGTGGAAGCCTCTCAGCCGTACGCGACTGAGCTGACCAATGTCATGAACAGGTTGGCTGCAGCGTCGACGCTAGAGCACCCTATGTTGCGCGAGCGTGAAGACGGCAACGTCGCCGCGATTCTCGTAATCACCTCTGACCGAGGCATGTGCGGTGGCTACAACAACAACGTCTTCAAGAAGGCAGCCCAGCTCAAGGCCCTCCTCGAAAGCAAGGGCTACGAGGTAGTTCGCTACGTCACCGGCAGCAAGGGCATCGGCCACTACAACTTCCGCGAGGAAGAGGTAGCAGGCAGCTGGGATGGTTTCTCTCAGGATCCAACCTGGGAGGGCACCCACGATGTGCGTCGCCACATGATCGATGGCTTCGTTGCTGGTTCGAAGGGCACTACCAAGGGCCGCGAGGGCCTGCATGCGGAAGGTGAAGGCGCAGGTGTTACCGGTTTCGACCAGGTACACGTCGTCTACACCGAGTTTGAATCCATGCTGACTCAAACCGCGCGTGCGCAGCAGCTTTTGCCTGTTGAGCCTGTCGTGCAGGGCGAGGAGTACGAGATGGGTGACTCCGCACTGGAAGATCCGGAGCCGACGGAAAACATTTCCGCGGACTTCGAGTTCGAACCGGACGCGGATACCCTGATGGAAGCGCTGCTTCCGCAGTACGTCTCGCGTATCCTGTTTGCTATGTTCTTGGAGGCTTCGGCTTCCGAGTCCGCTGCACGCCGTACAGCTATGAAATCTGCTACTGACAACGCAACCGAGATGGTCAATGACCTGTCTCGCGTGGCCAACCAGGCCCGTCAGGCGCAGATTACCCAGGAAATTTCAGAGATCGTCGGTGGCGCTGGCGCGCTATCTGACAGCGCAGAAAGTGACTAGATTATGACTACAGCTCTGCAAGAGCAGAATGCACAGTCTTCGGCAGTCGCCGGTCGTGTCGTGCGCGTCATCGGTCCGGTGGTGGACGTGGAATTCCCACGCGAGGCACTTCCGGCCCTGTACAACGCACTCCACGTCGAGATTAAGCTCGAAGCTGTGGCAAAGACCGTCACCCTCGAGGTCGCTCAGCACCTCGGTGACAACCTCGTTCGTACCGTGTCCATGGCACCTACCGATGGCCTCGTCCGTGGCGCCGAGGTAGTCGACTCCGGAGAGCCTATCTCCGTTCCGGTCGGCGACGTCGTCAAGGGCCACGTCTTTAACGCCCTCGGTGACTGCCTCGATGAGCCAGGCCTCGGCCGCGATGGCGAGCAGTGGGGTATCCACCGCGAGCCACCAGCGTTCGACCAGCTCGAGGGCAAGACCGAGATCCTCGAAACCGGTATTAAGGTCATTGACCTGCTGACCCCTTACGTTAAGGGCGGCAAGATTGGCCTCTTCGGTGGTGCAGGTGTGGGTAAGACCGTCCTGATTCAGGAAATGATTACCCGTATTGCCCGCGAGTTCTCCGGTACGTCGGTCTTCGCCGGCGTCGGCGAGCGCACCCGTGAGGGCACCGACCTCTTCCTGGAAATGGAAGAGATGGGCGTTCTGCAAGATACCGCACTTGTCTTCGGCCAGATGGACGAGCCACCAGGAGTTCGTATGCGCGTGGCCCTGTCCGGCCTGACCATGGCGGAGTACTTCCGCGATGTGCAGAACCAGGACGTGCTGCTGTTCATTGACAACATCTTCCGTTTCACCCAGGCCGGCTCCGAGGTATCCACCCTGCTGGGTCGTATGCCTTCCGCCGTGGGTTACCAGCCAACCTTGGCTGATGAAATGGGTGTGTTGCAGGAGCGCATTACCTCCACCAAGGGTCGTTCCATTACCTCTCTGCAGGCCGTTTACGTGCCTGCCGATGACTACACTGACCCGGCCCCAGCCACGACCTTCGCCCACTTGGATGCGACGACCGAGCTGGACCGTGCCATTGCTTCCAAGGGTATTTACCCGGCAGTGAACCCGCTGACCTCTACCTCTCGTATCCTCGAGCCAGGCATTGTGGGCGAGAAGCACTACGAGGTAGCACAGCGCGTCATCGGTATTCTGCAGAAGAACAAGGAACTGCAGGACATCATCGCCATCCTTGGTATGGACGAGCTGTCTGAAGAAGACAAGGTGACCGTGCAGCGTGCCCGCCGTATCGAGCGCTTCTTGGGTCAGAACTTCTTCGTCGCGCAGAAGTTCACCGGCTTGGAGGGTTCCTACGTGCCGCTGCAGGACACCATCGATGCCTTCGAGCGCATCTGCAACGGTGAGTTTGACCACTACCCAGAGCAGGCCTTCAACGGCTTGGGTGGCTTGGACGATGTCGAAGCTGCATACAAGAAGTTGAACGAGAAGTAGGGAGAGGCACATGGCTGACATCACCGCCGAATTGGTTTCCGTCGAGCGCTCATTGTGGTCTGGTCAGGCCTCCATAGTGACGGCTGAGACCACTGAGGGTGAGATCGGCGTGCTTCCCGGTCACGAGCCTGTGATCGGTCAGTTGATCGACAATGGCGTAGTGACCATCCACCCAGTTGATGGCGCGCGGCGCGTTGCCGCCGTCCAGGGTGGCTTCCTCTCCGTTACCCAGGACAAGATTACCGTCCTCGCTGATTGGGCCATCTGGTCCGATGAGGTGGATGAGGCCCAGGCGGAAGAGGACTCCTCTTCGGCTCATGAGCTCACCAAGTCCCGCGGTGAGGCTGCATTGCGTGCACTTCGCCGCGCAGCAAAGGCTGAATAAACCTTGGATTGGTAGGAGAGGGCAGCAATAGCCGCCCTTCCTGCTCTCAGAAAAGCGCACTGGAATATATCCGGTGCGCTTTTTCACGTTTTCTTTGCCTTTTCTTATTGGCGCGGAGGCGGAATCAGGCGCTACAATCCAAATAATTGTTCTTTCACTAACCAAGGATGGCGTGTGGAGCCCATGAATTCAACGGTTATCTCGGTGGTCCTGTGGGCCTTAGCGTTGGTGGTATTGCTAGTAGTTCTGCTGGCGGCCCTGCGATTTTTTACTCTGCGCTCGCGCGGAACCGCGGTGTTGTTGCGCTCAATGCCGGCGAAGGATAGCTTTTCTTGGCGCCATGGCGTGCTGCGCTATACCGGAGAAGTTGTTGAATATTTCAAACTGCGCTCTGTATTTCCGCGCTATAACCTGTGGTTTAACCGCCTCGACATCACGATTTTGAACTCTCGTTCTTTGGATGATGACGAGGCTTCTTTTATGTCTGATGCCACCGAGGTGGTGCACTTTAGCACCGGGGATGCGGAATACGAGCTGGCTTCCGATGCCCGCGGGATCATGGCCTTCGAAGCCTGGGTCGAGGCTGCGCCGTCCAAGCGGCAACAGCGCTTTGATTACAAGCAATTGCGGGAGCGAGCCACCCGGCAGTCCAAGCGCCAATAGCAACAGGCTAGGGTAGTAGCCATGCGCTTAGTAATCGCCCGTTGTTCAGTTGATTACGTGGGACGGCTCGACGCCCACCTGCCCTTGGCGGACCGCCTGCTCATCGTCAAAGCAGACGGCTCGGTATCGGTGCATGCCGATGACCGCGCGTATAAGCCCCTCAATTGGATGACGCCGCCGTGTACGGTGAGTGAATCCGTCATCGAGGACGTGGATGGCAATGACACCGGCGAGGTCTTGTGGCTAGTGGAAAACCCAAAAGGTGAGCAATTGCGCATCACTATCGCGGAAATCCACGAGGATATCTCCTACGAGATGGGCGAAGACCCCGGCCTGGTAAAGGACGGCGTGGAGGCGCACCTACAGGAGCTTTTGGCCGAAAAGATCGACACGCTGGGTTCTAATTTCACCCTCGTGCGCCGCGAGTACCCCACGGCCATTGGCCCGGTAGACATCATGGCTAAAGATGCTGATAACCGGAATGTTGCCGTGGAGGTCAAGCGCCGCGGCGGGATCGACGGAGTAGAGCAATTGACCCGCTACCTCGAGCTATTGAACCGCGATGAACTAATCGCTCCGGTATCTGGCATTTTTGCTGCGCAAGAGATTAAGCCACAGGCCCGAACGCTTGCCGAAGACCGCGGCATCCGCTGCGTGGTCTTGGATTACCAAGAGCTGCGCGGGCTCGAGTCGAAAGAATTGCGGTTGTTTTAATGCCACGGCGAAATAGGCGGAAACCACAGGAATTCCGGCCGCTGCCCAAGGACGGCTCTACCTTCCTTGGTTCGCAGACGGTCGAGGGCCCCAGCTGGACGCACGGTGAGCCGTATATCATGCGGCACATTGGCTCCGCGCGGGCGCAAAAATTCTATATTTGCCCGGGGTGTAACCAAAATATTCCGCCTGGGGTTGCCCACATCGTCGCCTGGCCGCGCGATACCGGCAGGCAGGGCGATGACCGCCGTCATTGGCACCGGCATTGCTGGGAGCGAAGGTAGACTTACGGGCATGATTGTTGCATTTTCAGTAGCACCCGCAGTGGTGGATAATGACTCCGGCGAGATGGCCGATGCCGTGGCGGAGGCGGTCCGCGTGGTGCGGGAATCCGGCCTGCCTAATGAAACCAACGCCATGTTTACCCTTGTAGAAGGCGAGTGGGACGAGGTTTTCGGCACGATTAAGAAGGCCACCGAAGCGGTACGTGCGGTATCGCCGCGCACCTCGTTGGTTATTAAGGCCGATATCCGCGAAGGCGTGACGAATCAGTTGACAGATAAAGTAGACGCCGTGAATCGTCGTTTAGCTAAGGAGGATTAATGACTTCTGCGAATAATGCTTATGTAGGCGGCGCCCTCGATCTCAGCCAGGTCAAGGCCCGTGCGGAAGCCCGCCAGCAGGCACAAGAGCAGCCGCAGTCTAACGGAGTCCAGCCATTTTTTACCGTCACCGAGGCGAATTTCGAGACCGAGGTGGTGCGCCGCTCCACTGAGGTGCCGGTCGTCGTCCTCATTGGCACCTCGCGCTCTACCCAATCCGACCAGCTGAAGCAGGACCTGCAGGAATTAGCTGCGGCGGGAAACCTAAGCTTCCTCGTAGGCTACGTGGATGCGGATGCCACTCCACAGGTCGCGCAGGCCTTCGGCGTGAAGAACCTGCCCACCGTGGTAGCCATTGGCGCAGGCCAACCGCTGACCAATTTCGAGGGAGCGCAGCCGAAGGAGGCCCTCAAGCAGTGGCTGGATAGCTTGGTAGAAAACGTCGGACCGCAGCTGAAGGGGCTCGAGGCTGCACCGGCCGCAGCGGAGGAGGAAGAAGAGGACGACCCTCGCCTGCAGGAGGCAGAATCCTTCCTGAACTCCGGCGATTTCGATGGCGCGATCAAGGTCTACGAATCCATCTTGGAAGCGGAACCGGATAATACGCAGATTAAGCAGGCGCGGGACACAACGAAGCTTTTAAAGCGGCTGGACCCGGCCAATCAAACCGAGGACCCGATTGCTGCTGCGGATGGGGATAAGGGGGATATCGGCAAGCAAATGCATGCCGCCGATGCCGAAGTCGTGGCAGGTGCCGCAGAAAACGCCTTTGACCGCCTCATCGAGGCCATGAAAGTCACCGCCGGCGATGAGAAGGCGCAGCTCAGGGAACGCCTGCTCGAGCTCTTCGGCCTCTTTGCCGGCAATGATCCGCGCGTTCTTGAAGCGCGCACGAAGCTGGCAAGCGCGCTGTATTAAAGTCGGCGGAGCTGTGTCAATTACTGCGGGCGGTGAATAGATCAGTCACAATGGAAGGCGTGAACGACGTAACCCCAACTGATCAAGACTGGCTCATCGACTTCCGTGGCGTGGAGCTTCGCCGCGGTGGCAAGAACTTGGTAGGGCCCGTGGACTGGCAGGTCGAGCTCGATGAACGCTGGGTCATCATCGGGCCGAACGGTGCCGGAAAGACCTCCCTGGTGCGTATGGCGGCCGCGGAGGAATTTCCTTCCAAGGGCACGGCCTTTTTGATGGGCGAGCAAATTGGCAAGACCGATATGCGTGACCTGCGCGCGCTGATTGGTCTCTCCTCTGCTGCCGTGCAATCGCGCATTCCCGCGGATGAGCGGGTCTACGACCTCGTCATTTCTGCCGGTTACGCGGTCTTGGGCCGGTGGCGCGAAGAGTATCAAGACATGGACTTTTCCCGCGCCGATGACATCTTGGCCCAGGTTGGCGCTAGCCACTTAAAGGACCGCACGTGGACGACGCTTTCGGAAGGCGAGAAGAAGCGCGTCATCCTCGCCCGCGCTTTGATGTCCAATCCGGAGCTGCTCATCCTGGATGAGCCTTCTGCCGGCATGGACCTCGGCGGTCGAGAGGACCTCGTGGGATATTTGGGCGACCTCGCGATGGATCCGGATGCCCCGGCCATCGTCATGATTACCCACCACGTGGAAGAAATCCCGTACGGCTTTACCCACGCGATGCTTCTGGATGAAGGAGAAGTAGTAGCGAAGGGGCTCATTAACTCCGTGCTGACCTCGGAGAACCTATCCCAGGCCTTCCACCAGCCCATCCAAGTAGATCGCATTGGGCAGCGATACTTTGCCCGCCGGATATCTTAATGAACAACCAGATTCATGACCGGCTCGATGCGATCGACGCCAGCGATACCACCGGGTTTAACGGTGGGCGCATGGCGGCGACCGTGCTCTTGCTTCGCGATGGCCCCGACGGGCTCGAGGTCTGGGTCCAAGAACGCGTGAGCACCATGCGTAACTATCCGGGCCATGCCGTATTCCCTGGCGGTGGGGTAGACCCGCGCGATTTCCCACCGCGTTCGTGGGATTCCGGTGACTTGTGGGCCGGAAAGTCTGTTGTGGCTATGGCTCGGCGGATGGGAGTCACCAAATACAAGGCCCACGCCCTCGTCTTCGCCGCGGCCCGCGAGCTCTTCGAGGAATCCGGTACCTTGTTTGCGATCCGGGATGACGGCACGATTTCTAATGCGCGCCGGTATCACCGCGAGCGCAGGCTCTTAGAAAGCCACACCATCTCCTTTACCGAGTTCCTTAGCAATAACGGGATGCGCGTCGATGCCGATATGCTCCTCCCATGGGCCCGGTGGGTGGGGCAAAGCAAAAACCATTGGTTCGATACTTTTTTCTTCGTTGGTCTGCTTCCGAGCGGGCAGGAGCCGGACGGGGACACTCATGAAGCAGATGATGCCGGATGGTTTTCGCCGCAGCTCATCCTGGAGGGCTGGCGGGCCGGACTCGTCCGCCTCGTAGTTCCTACATGGGCGCAAATGCAACGGTTATGCAAGTACTCCACCGTCCAGGAGGTGCTTGATGATGCCTCCTCGTCCGACCTTCGCCCCGTCATCGGCGATCCCCGCGATGACCCGCAGTATGCGGAATATTTCGCCACCACCCCTACAGAGCGCATATGAGTTTTAACCTCGATGAAGTCCGTTTCTTAAGCGAGCACAACGCCGAACTGGCTAGCTTGGACTTGGAGCTGAGCAAGGCTTCGCAGCTAAAGGATTTGGAAAAGCTGAAAGCCGCCTACGGCGATTATGCGCGCTGCGCCATGGAGCTACTTACTGCCCGGCGGGGCGGAAAACTGCCTGAGACCTGGCTTATGGATGCCGATTCCGCCCAGCAAGCCACCCCGCTGTCGGTTGCGCGCTATAGGTCCGAGTTCTTGCGGCAGCGGGGAATGCGCACCGTGCACGATGTCACGTGCTCCATCGGTACCGAAGGCTATGGAACGAGCCTTGACTACTTCGGCTCCGATATCGATGCTTCGCGCCTTGCCATGGCCCGGCACAATTTGGCTTCTAACCATTTCTTTCAAGCAGATGCACTCACTACGACCACCACGGCGGACGTCATTATCGCCGATCCCGCCCGCAGAAAGGCGGGGCGTCGCATCTCCCGTCCGGAGGATTTGCTGCCACCGCTACCGGATCTGATCGCCGCGCACAGGGACGCCCACGTGGCCATTAAGTGCGCACCCGGCCTTGATTTCAGTGACTGGGACGGATTGGTCACCGTCAGTAGCGTCAATGGGGCAGTTAAGGAAGCGTGCCTCTACACACCAGGCCTCGGAACGGGCAGGCACGCGGTGATGATTCAGGGCGAGTCAGTTGATGTCCTCACGGATGAAGAGCAGAACCTGCCAGAGGCTGGCGAAATCGGCACCTACCTCATTGATCCAGATGGGGCAGTGGTGCGCGCTGGACTCGTGCAGCACTACGCGGCGCGCGAGGGCTTGTGGCAGATTGATCCGCGAATTGCGTACCTGACGGGCGAGCGCATTCCACAGGGAACGTCGGGATTTCCATTCATAGAAAAGGTCCCCCTAAAGCGCCTAAAATCTGTACTAAAGGCCTATGATGCAGGCAGCCTAGAAATCCTTGTGCGCGGCGTAGATGTGGACCCTGATCAGCTAAGGAAACAGATGAAGTTGAAGGGAACGCGGCCTTTCGCGGTCATCATTACGCGAATTGGCTCACAGGGTATCGCTTTGCTCTGCCAACCCCGAGTATTATCGTCCGAAGATAATTACGCAATATAAATCTATCGGAAAGGTGAGTGCCCTTAATGCCAACGATTGTGGCTCTGGTCAAGCATGTACCGGATACGTGGTCCACCAAATCTTTGGAGGATGACCACACCCTGGATCGCACCTCCGTGGACAACATCATTGATGAGATTAATGAATACTCCGTGGAACAGGCGCTGCGCCTGCGCGATGAAAATCCGGATGAAAACTACCGTGTTGTCGCTGTAACGATGGGCCCCGCACAAGCAGATGAGGCCCTCCGCAAGGCGCTTGCGATGGGTGCAGACGACGCGGTCCTCGTATCCGATGACGCCCTAGCCGGCGCCGATGCACTGTCTACCGCCTGGACACTGAACGCAGCGATTAACACGCTAGAGGATGTTCAATTGATCACCTTGGGCAATGAGGCTTCCGATGCCTCGACCGGAACGCTCGCGGGACTGCTCGCTGAATACCGCCAGCTGCCCGCCTTGACCGAGCTGCACCAGGTGGAGCTTTCGGGCAGTACGGTAAAAGGCAGCCGCGAGGACGCCCGCGGAACCTGGGAGCTCGAGGCCGCCCTTCCTGCGATTATTTCCGTCACCGATAAGGCGGATAAGCCGCGTTTCCCCAACTTCAAGGGACTTATGGCTGCAAAGAAGGCAGAGATCACCACTTTGAACGTGGCGGACCTAGGCATCGAAGCCATTGCGCCCACCACGACCGTTACCGAATCTTCCAAGCGCCCGCCGCGCACGGCCGGCGAGGTTATCTCGGAGCCGCAGCCGCAGGATGCTGCGAAGAAGATTGCTGACTTCCTAGCCGCAAAGAACTTGATTTAGGAGTAAAAATGTCTCACGTTTACGTACTTGTTGAACACGATGCAGACAGCATTCTCCCCGTCACCGGTGAGCTCATTACCGCCGCACGCGAATTGGGTACGGTGTCTGCGGTGGTCGTCGGCAAGCAGGCAGATGCCTTCGATGCCGAGCTAGCCGCCCTCGGCGCCGCCCAGGTGGTGCAGGCAACGGCGGAGGATTATGACCAGCGCCTGGTGATCCCTGAGGTTGATGCCTTGCACGCCCTGGGCGCAGCCAATCCGGCGCCCATCGTCCTGGCCGCCAGCCCGACGAATAACGAGATTGCGGGCCGCCTGTCTGCCCGCCTGGCTTCCGGCGCGCTCGCGAATGTGGATTCCATCAAGGCGGATGGCTCTGCAACCATGACCATTTTCGGTGGCACCTACGAGACCACCTCGCAGGCTTCCGGCAGCTGCCCGATCTATACCCTGCAGCCTGGTTCCGTTGCGGCGGAGCCCCAGCAGGTGGAAGCCCAGCCGGCCCCCATGCCGCTGCCTGCGGCAACCGAGAAAGACGTCAAGGTTAATTCCTTTACTCCCGCTGAGAAGTCCGCCCGCCCCGAGCTCACCGCAGCCAAGGTCGTGGTCTCCGGCGGCCGCGGCGTCGGCGATAACTTCGCCGAGATCGTCGAGCCGCTTGCCGATGCCCTCGGTGGCGCCGTCGGTGCCACCCGCGACGCCGTCGATGAAGGCTTCTACGATGCCACCCATCAGGTGGGCCAGACTGGTGTGACCGTGTCGCCCGATCTCTACATTGGCCTGGGCATTTCCGGTGCCATTCAGCACACCTCGGGCATGCAGACCTCCGGCACCATCGTGGTGGTCAACCAGGACCAGGATGAGCCGTTCTTCCAGATCGCAGATCTCGGCGTCGTCGGTGACCTGCACGAAATCGCCCCAGCCCTGACCGAGGAATTGAAGGCGCGCCAGTAATGCCGCACTATTTCGACTACGCTGCAACCCAGCCGATGCGCCAATCCGCCATCGACGCATGGGTTGCCGCCTCCGGCTCGCTCAACTCCAGCGCCCAGTACGCCTCTGGCCGCAGGGCACGTTCCGTGCTTGACGATGCCCGCGAGAAAGTCGCCTCCCTCCTTGGGTGCGAACCCATCGAGGTCGTCTTTACCTCCTCTGGTACCGAGGCGGATAATATCGCTATCCAGGGCCTTTATGCTGTAGGCAATACCAACCGCATCATCTCGACGGATATTGAGCACCCAGCCGTGCGCGATACCGTGAGCAAGCTTGCCCAAGCCGGCGCCACCGTGGACCTGCTCCCCGTGGACCGCAGCGGGCATATCAGCGATGGGGGCGCCTTCTCGAAACCTGCCGATCTTGCCACCTGCATGTGGGCCAATAACGAAACCGGTGCGATTCAGCCCATCGAGGAGCTTGCCTCCCTCGCGCAACAATCCGGTATTCCTATGCACGTGGATGCGGTGCAGGTAGCGGGCAAGCTGCCCATCAATTTTGCGGAATTGGGCATCACGACGCTCGCCGCCAGCGCCCACAAGTTTGGCGGCCCGCGCGGTATCGGCGTGCTATTGGCCAAGCGCACCCCAGCGCCGCAGCCGATTTCCTATGGCGGCGGCCAAGAGCGTGGACTACGCCCAGGCACCGTGGACGTCGCCAGTGCCTCGGCGCTCGCCGCTGCCTTGGAAGAGTCGATCGCCGAAAGCGCTGCCGAGGGCGAGCGCATCGCTGGACTCCGGAACAAGCTGCG
Source organism: Corynebacterium accolens (assembly GCF_023520795.1). Classification (NCBI taxonomy): domain Bacteria; kingdom Bacillati; phylum Actinomycetota; class Actinomycetes; order Mycobacteriales; family Corynebacteriaceae; genus Corynebacterium; species Corynebacterium accolens. Next base: position 1,082,789 of record NZ_CP046605.1, read on the forward strand.
GGATGGGATCCTTTCTTCCATTGACAACGTCGTGGTGAATTCCACCGAGCCATGCTTGCCGTCGCACCTACATGTTTCTTTCCCCGGCACCGATGGCGACAGCCTCATTATGCTGCTGGATTCGCTGCAGATTGAGGCATCGACTGGCAGCGCCTGCAGCGCAGGCGTCAACCGCATGTCCCATGTGCTTTCTGCAATGGGCGTCAGCGAGGATGAAGGAATCGGCTCCCTTCGGTTTACCTTGGGGCGCCTTACCTCTGAAGACGATGTGGATTACGTGCTCGCGCACTTGCCAGATGTCGTTGCTCGGGCCCGCACGGTCTAGGTATCAGCCCTTTCTTTGGCAGCATTGCGCCGCGCGGCGATTGCCTGGGCAACGGTGAGCGCCCAGTTCTTATTCTTCGCCGCTAGCGGCCCCTGCGGTTCATCGTATTCCCACCGTCCGTCTTGGAAGAGCCAGACAATGTCCCCGCTGTGCGGATCCATGATGTAAAAGGCGCTTTTATCCGTCTTTACATTGTGGTGGTGCTGGCACAGCGATGCCAAGTTTCCCGCCGTTGTTTTCCTCCCTCTGAGAAATCGATCCTGTGATCCTTCTGGCACCTGTAGGCCGGGCGGTTGCACCCCGGCCAGCGGCACACACCATCTCGACCCTCCACATAGGCACCGATGAGCGGCGGCGTGGAGTAGGCCGGGCTAACCCTTGTTGCCGCCTGGTCCATATCCCGTGTCGTAGTCGGGGCTAGCCGGTCTGCGGTATCTGGGTGAACCCATCCATAGCCCTGGATGAAACCGGGCGCCGCTTTTATATCGCTGGCGCGATACATATAAAGGTGCACCTGAGATTTATCTTCGACGGTTCCGAGGATCAGCTGGGCCAGGGCATCGGCCTTGCTAATTCCGTGCTCTTCCGCCGTGCGCTGAACAACCTCGTCAATGAGGATGAGCGCATCTTCGTCGAACTCTACGTTTAACCCTGCTCGTCCGCCCGCGGTGGGGTAGATGAAATAGGATTCATTTTGAGATTCCTCTTCCTCGGCGTCCTTGTCTCCCGTAGTGTCCGGGGATTCCATCGTGATGAGCCCATTGAGCTTTCGACGCAGGGCAGCGTTCGATGGAAAACTTTGGCCCGGCTTTGTGGGAGTGAGGTACTTTTCCAGTTCGGCGTCTATGCGCTGGAGGGCGCTGTTGTCTACTTCTCCCAGCTTGCTCAAGACCGCATCAATGGTGATAAGCCGAGAGAAATCGAGGAAGTAGTAGGTTTCCTGCAGCAGTTGGGTGCGCGGCAACTCTTCTAAGCGGTACAGGGCCATGGTGATATCCCTCGTACGTCGCTCGCTCAAGCCGGTGCGCCCCGCCAAGGTATGGCACGAGATATCGAAATCGTCTTCTAGGCTAGGTTTAATTTCCTTCCAGAGCAGGTAGTCGGACTTTCTATTGCAGGTGGCACTAACCGCGATGTCATCGTGTGGGTCAGTGATGAGGTAGTAGGGTTCCACGGCGATTATCCCCCGAATTTCGCACTAAGTTTCTAATTTCCATAGCTTCACCATAAGCCACCCACTCAACCCTCGCAAGCCGAAAAGCGAATATATGTTCTAGATGGTACATTTCCAACGAGTTTGTCTACGCGAGTGAAAAATTTGTCTCTAAGGTGCGTGTGTTGCAAATGTGGTTAGTGTGAATGATTGTTAAACTCTCGCGCATGACAACTATGAGGGCACTCCGCAAGAGCATCATCGCGGTTATCGCTGCAGTTGCAGTCACGGTAAGCGGGACCGCTGCCGCACAGGCAGCATTGGGAACCAGCGCACCAAAAGGTATTGATATTGCTGCCCACCAGCACCCAGGTGGCATGCCTATTGACTGGAATAAGGTGAAGTCTGATGGCCAGTCCTTTGCCTTTGTGAAGGCAACTGAGGGTGGGGACTGGATTAACCCGCACTACGTCAAAGATATTCAAGCTGCCAATTTGCACGGTTTGAAGACCGGCGCATACCACTATGCGCGTCCAGCTGGCGATGCGAAGACGCAGGCCGCAAACTTTGCCACGCAGATTGCATTGGCGCCGAATCAGACGTTGCCGCCGGTGCTCGATATCGAGGTTTCCGAGGGCAAGTCCGCCTCCCAGTTGGAGAGCTGGATCGAGGAATTTACCACCGAGCTCAAGCGCCTGACCAACCGCACGCCAATGATTTATACCTATAAGTACTTCTGGATCGGTGAGATGAATAACTCCCAGAAGTTCTCCAATATGCCACTGTGGTTGGCGGCATACCAGGATGAAGCGCCGGATCCAGTGGGTGGGTGGAAGAACCTGTCCTTCTGGCAGCGCTCCGGATCGGGCAAGGTTGCCGGTATTCCAACCGATGTGGATTTGAACCTCTTCAATGGCACGAAGCAGCAGCTTGATTCCTTTAGCGGCGGCAATTACGTCGATATCGGCGGCGCGCTCGATAGCCTCGTGCTTGATGATGGCGTCGATCTGAGCGCCGATAGCACTCCGCTGATTGGCGCCATCTTTGCTCTTGCGGCAGGCCTCATCGCCATGCCCCAGCTTGCCGATGCCGCCAAGGATGCCGGCCTCGATGCCCAGGCCGCCGAGGGCTTGGCAGCTTTTGTGAAGACCTTGGAAGACGAGGACGCTCTGCCTCTCAAGCAGCTTGGCAAGATGGCAGTCGGTGACTTCACCGTCGGTGACTTGGCGATGTTGCTAGAAAACGCTGGCCATGTCAATGGCGTCGACAAGGGCGAAGTCTCTGGAGCTCAGGTAGAAGAAGCCAAGGATGCGGCGAAGAAGGCCGGTGCCGATGTCCCCGACTTCGACGCTAATCAGGTGGCCGAGCTGCTCAATCGTGTGCTGAAGTAGCTCCCGCAAAGAATTTTCGGGTCCAGCTTTCATCCTTAAAGTGAGCTGGGACGGCCCCACCTAAGAGTGCCTTTGCCAGTTGAGCGGCTTGTACCGAGCCCTCAGCTGGCAGTTTCGTGTCTGAGGCCAGCAAGATGATGTTTCCATACCGGCGCCCTTTGAGCATGGGCGGGTCAGCGATTACGGCGAGGTGATCGAAGACCTCAGAAAGCCCGGCCAGCTCTTCCTTAGCCAAGTGGAGATCCGAGTGATCGCCGCAGTTCGCCACGTAGAGGCCGCCGGCAGACAGGGATGACTTAGTCGCGTGGAAAAACTCCACAGTGGTTAGGTCTTTCGGGGTTTTATCCCCAGCGAAGACATCGCGGATAATGATATCGCGGCTGGCGGGTAGAAAACTTTCGGTTTCCTTTCGGGCATCGCCGGGGCGGATCTTGACGGTGGGGGAGCGGGGGACATCGAAAAGATCGCGGACTAATTCGCCCAGTTTGGCATCGAGCTCGACTACCGTATGGCGGCTGTCCGGCCACAGGTCGGCAAAATAGCGCGGGAGTGAGCAACCTGCCCCGCCGAGGTGGGTAACGCGCAGTTTATTGGGCGAGACCGTATTTAGCTGTTCTACCGCCGCTGCGATCCAGCGCATGTACTCAAAGTCGAGTTCCTGCGGCTCGCCCAGCACGATATGGCTGCTAGGAACGCCATTGACGTTAAGGATATAGGCCCCGTCGCGGAATTCATCCGGCACAACCTCGGCGGTGCCGGTGGAGATCTCGTAGGTGCCGGTGATGCCTGACCTGTTCGCGGCTCGCTTTCTACCCATGGGGTTCAAGCTTAGGGAATGGAATCGATTTAAGCTGCGTTGGGGCAAGGGAGTACACTTTCGGGCCTGTAGTCGAGGTATTTAAAGGGGAATGCAATGCGAGTATTGGTAGCAATGTCTGGCGGCGTGGACTCATCTGTCGCCGCCGCCCGTGCGGTGGAGGCTGGCCACGATGTCGTCGGCGTGCACCTGGCGCTGCATAAGGACGCGCAGCAAACGCGCGAAAAGGCCCGCGGCTGCTGTTCGCTGGAGGATTCCGCCGATGCCCGCCGCATTTGCGATAAGTTGGGCATTCCGTTTTATGTCTGGGACTTTTCGGAGGAATTCAAGGAAGAGGTCATCACGGACTTCGTGGATTCCTATTCCCGCGGTGAAACCCCGAATCCTTGCCTGCGCTGCAATGAGAAGATCAAATTCCGCGCATTGCTGCAAAAGGGCATGGCCCTGGGCTTTGATGCCGTTGCGACCGGCCACTACGCCACGCTTGATGATGACGGTTATATGCGCCGCTCCAAGGATGAGAATAAGGATCAGTCTTATGTGCTCGGCGTCATTTCCGCCGAGGAGTTGGACCACTGCTTTTTCCCCATCGGTGATACCCCCAAGCCGCAAATCCGCGAAGAGGCTGCGGCGCACGGTTTTTCCACGGCGAAGAAGCCGGATTCCTATGACATCTGCTTCATTCCAGACGGCAATACCCAGCAGTTCCTTGGATCGCGCATCGGGCTTCGGCCCGGCATGATTGTGGACCAAGAGGGCACGGAGCTTAAGGAACATGATGGCGCGTGGAACTACACTATCGGCCAGCGCAAGGGCTTGGACATCAAGGCCCCGGCCGCTGATGGCCGCCCGCGCTACGTCACCGATATCGATGCTGCAACGGGCACGGTGACCGTCGGCGCGCGCGAGGACCTGGCGGTCACCGCCATTCGCGCCGATCGCCTGAAGTACTTGCACCCTGGCATGGATGGCGACTTCGAGTGCGAGGTGCAGGTCCGCGCGCACGGTTCCGTCGTGCCGTGCATCGCCCACGTGGACCGCGCCGCGGATTCGATGCGCCTAGAGCTCAAGGAGCCACTGTCTGGCGTTGCCCGTGGACAGGCGGCGGTGCTGTACTTGCCTTCCCCAGATGATCTGGGCGATATCGTCATCGGTTCCGGCACTATCTGCGAGACCGTGTAAATGACCGGCTTTGCACTCGGGCCCATGCCCGGTACCTCCATGGTGGAGGCCGCCGACATCATCATGGGAGAGACCGAACTTCCCGCGCTCCCGCAGCTGCCGGAACGCGGCTTGGGCTCCGATTCGGTAGGGCGCACCGCCAGTATGCTCGAGGCCATCACCATCGACCGCGGCCCGCGTTCGTGGCGCATGACGGCGCGGCCGCAGCTGCTTACCCGCCGCGCGTGGGATCGCCTCGAGCGTGACCTCGACGAGGTACAGCAGGTGTGGGGAGAAAGCGTGCCCCGCGTTAAAGTCCAGGCGCTAGGGCCGTGGTCGCTGGCAGCCAGCATTGAGCTTGCCGATGGCCACCGTGTTCTTAGTGACCGCGGTGCCTTCGCCGAGCTTTCTGAAGCCCTTCTTCATGGGCTGCGCGCGCATGCAGACGATGTGGCACGCCGCTTCCACGGCGAAGTTGTGGTGCAGCTTGATGAACCTTTGCTTGCGGATATCGTGGCTGGACGCATCCCAGGTACCACGGATTTTGATTCTATCCCCGCCGTGGCTGACGAGGTAGCGCTAGAAACTCTGCTCGGCTTTGACGCGGACTACCTGCATGCCCCGCCGTTGTGGTCCATTGCTGGTGCCGCAACGACCTTGCTCGTCGATTTCCATAGCCCTCGTTATCGCCTCGATACCCCTGAGCATTTCGATGGCTTGGGAGAGCACCTGAGCGATGGCCATCGCATTGGTGTGGGGATTTCCGGATCGGATGCCCGTGCCGAGGCCATCGCGCTGGCCAAGCATCTCGACCGCATCGGCATGCCACGCGAACTTTTGGTCGATCGCTTTGATGTATATCCCGTGCAGGCCTCTGCCCGAACCCTGTGTTCGGTGACGGAGACCTCGTCCATCCTTGTCCGGGACGCCGGTGACCTTTAATCCACTCGACCCAAGCTATCGGTGGCCGTGAAATAGGCCTCCATGTAGGGAATGACGAATCTAAGCTGGCCGTGGCCGGTGGGTTCGATGAGATCGGCATCGATAAGCCGCTGGCGCGTGGCCGATAGGGACCGCACCGTGCGGTCGTGGTGTGCGGCGATAGCTTGAATTTCTGCAGTGTCGCTGTCCATGACAGCACTCATGGCTTCAAGGAAGCGGCGCTGTGCGGGTGGGAGCGTGAGGGTTGCGGGCTGGTGCACTTGTGTGCCTAGGACGGATATCGCCTCGGCCGAGATGGCTAGGACAGTGTTTTCTTCTATGCGGGTCGCGCCAGAGCGCTGTGCGTGGGCCCACGCTAGTGATCCGACGAGCTGAACCAGGTAGGGATAGCCTCGAGATAGCTCCACGGCGGCGGAGACTGCATCTGCACTGAAGTCGAGGCCCGAGTGTGCGGCGGTTTCCTTAAATGCAACGGTAGCGTTGGCGGGTGACAGCGGGCCCAGCACAAACTTTTGCGCGCGGCGCAGAAAGGTTACTCCGGGCAGCTCCAGCAGCCGGTTAATGCCCTGTGGCAGGCCGGCTACGACGATGGCAACATCGAGTTCATCGCGCACTAAGTCTTGGTAAGTAACGGCCAAGGAGGCCAATTCTTGGGCATCGGCATCTTGGACTTCATCGATGGTAAGGAGCACACCTGCACCCTTGAGCTGGGCTAGTAATTCGCGTAGCCGGGTATTTAAGGTGGGCTTATAGGCTTCATCCGTGTTGTGTTCGATTCCTATGGAACCAAGGCCGCCGATTCCGATGCGGTTGACTTTGTGCTTATCTGCCGGCGCAAGCGTGTCCATGATGCGGGGGATGGTGGTCTCGACGAGTTCTTCCACCATGGCGCTGCGGCCGGAGGCGCGCAGCGTAATCCATCCGCGGGCGGCGGCGATGTCCTCCAACTCGTTGAGGAGGACCGTCTTGCCAATACCACGGGCGCCGCTAATGACGAGTGAGCGACCGGGGTGTCCAGGTGGGGCATCGAGCGCTGCGCGAAACGTATCGAGGACCGCGGTGCGGCCGACCCAAAACAGCGGTGGGACGCCAAATGTGGGGCGGAAGGGGTTCTCGTGAAAGGACATGGTCTCCATCGTAGTCCATCCGGAGATTTGGGAGACTTTTTAACAACCGGAGATTTGGGAGACTTTTCACTCTTGTGTGGGCGCCTCGTTTGTTGCCTGCAAGGTTAGGTGCGGTCTGCAGCAGGGCTGGTGGCACTCCACGTCATGGCTCCCACATGGAGGGCGAAGGAGCCAACCAGTGTATACCACCAGTAAAAATGCACGGAGGTGTACCAGGGCAAGGCGTGGCCTAAGAAGATAATGACGACGGCGGTCAGTACCGCCGAAAAGACGCGAAATGCCGTCGAGCCGGGTTTCTTTAAAGCCTTCCATGCGGCCCAGAGCTCGGAGGCGATGAAAACGGCGAGGATAATGGACGTAGGCATAGTGTTTCCTTAAAGCTCAGCGAAGAGTGTGTGGCCAAGTTCTTCGGTACCGGCGAGCGAATCGTTGTTTGCAAATGCGGCTCGCTTTGTCTTTGGGTCGATGATGAGCATGGTGGAATAGCCGTAGGTTCCGCCGTTATGCCAGAAGCCGGTGCCGTCATCGTTCTTCTGCCATCCGTATGCGGGATCGCCGTGGGCCATAAACCACTCCGCGAACTTAGCCATATCGCTCGCGGTCGAGCGGATCGCCCCTGCAGGCGCAGAACCGTCCATCTCCCAAGGCTGGGCCCGCCGCCCAGTGGCGGTGCGGCCGCGCGGGGCATCGGCAGGCACGGCACCGGGGGTCATAAGGTAGGTCTCCGTTAATCCGGCTGGCTCGAATATTCGGTGTTTTAGTAACCCCTCATAAGGCGTGTCTGCCGCTGTTTCTATTACGTGCCCGAGCAGGGCGTATCCGAGGTTGGAATAGGATTCCTCCCCGCGGTTGCTGAGCTCTGCTGCGGCGGCAGCATCGACGATATCTTGAGTGCTTTCGCCTGCATATGGGTTCGTACCGGCCACTGCGGACCATAGGGAAGCGAAGAAATCCCCGTCTGCTGAGCGAGGTAGGCCAGAGGTGTGATCAAGTAGTTCTTTAATCGTTACATCCGCTATGGGCGCGTTGTCTACGTCTAGAAACTCGCCCACGGTGCTATCGAGTCGCAGTGTGCCTTCTTCTACAAGCTGGTGGGTGAGTTCGCCGGTGAACATTTTGGTGACAGAACCAATTTCTACTTCTGTGTGCTCGTTGCTGCCTTTACCCGCAAAGGTGGCGTTACCGTCGCGGAGTGTGAAAGCCGTGAGGTGATGAAACCCCGGCTCCGCGTGTTCTCGCAGTGTGGAGGCAAGGGCTGCATCTCCTGTATCTGTTAGGGCGAGTGTGAGGTGCCGAGGGCCAGCCAGTAGGAGGACGGAAGCGATAGAAATGGCGGTGCCGATGCTGAGGGCGAGTCTGCGCATTAGTGGTCCTCGCTAGCGGTAATAATGGCGAGCAAAGGAATAACGCGGGCGGGACGAATTGAGTACTCGCCACTTGTCTTTGTAGTCCAACCTGCACTAGTTAGAGCGCTGAGGTGGTGATAGGCCGTGCCGGTGGAAGAGATAATATCCTCGTCCACGAGCTCCGCGGCGGTAGCAGGTGCCGCGAGAAGGCGTCGAAGAATCTCGCCACGTACGGGATGGGCAAGTGCGGCGAGGCGTTCGAGATTTTCTGACCACTCCTCGTCAGTTATTGCAGTAGTGGGACGCTGCCACTGATAGGCGTAGGTACGCTTGCCGAGCGCAATGTTGCCGCCGAAAATTACCGATCCATCGGGTAGTTGAGTGGAGGGAGCAAGGGCATCGACAAGCCAGTAGGTCGACTCCTCCGAGGGAGGCTGCGGTGGGGCGCTCGATTGGCCTTCGAGTTTGGCGACGCGTGCCTCGAGATCGCTAAGGCGAGATTCAACGATATTCATATTTCTAGAATTCCAAAACTCTAGAAATATGGCAAGGGGATTAGGAAATGAGCGGCCACGCCGTCGAGACATCGGAGGCATCGCGGCCCTTGCCTTCTAGGTACTTCTTGAAGGCGACGCGGTCCTCGTACCACTTGACCGCTTGGAATTCCATGAGCTCGTTTTCGTCCATCTGTGCGAGGTTGGGGTAGTGCTGGCGCACCTGCTTCCAGGCCACGCGGGCGGCAGCGAGGGCATCGGCAGTGGCCTCGTGCGCATTGCCCAATTCCACACCGTAGTGCTCGCACACCGCGCCGAGGGTGCGTTTTCCCTTGCGCCACTTATCGCTCACGCGGTCAATGACGTACGGGTCAAAGACCGGGCCGGTGACCGTGAAATCGCCGGTGAGGCTGCGCAGGACGGTAAGATCAAAAGCCGCGTTATACACGATGAGCGTCAGGCCGTCGTCCCACGCTTCCTTGATGGCATCAACCGTGTTCTTGAGGACCTCCTCGTGCGGGTGGCCTTCTGCCTGGGCCTTTTCCGTTGTAATCCCATGCACGTCGGTGGCGGCTTGGGGGATCTCGATGCCAGGATCCGCAAGGTGCTCTACCTTCTGAACATCGCGGCCGTCGATGCGGACGAGGGCCGAAGTCACGATGCGAGCGTCTTTGGGATTAGCGGAGGTGGTTTCAAGGTCGAAGGCGAGCATGCGGGAGGCGTCGAAGTTCATGGTCCATACCTTAGTAGCTCGCCAGGACATGGGGGACCGCTAGACTTGGATACCGTGACTAATCCAGCTGATGTGCAACGTGAATGGAACGACCTGGCGCAGGAAGTGCGCCGCCACCGCAACCTGTATTACAACGGTGAACCGGCAATTCCCGATGCCGACTTTGATGCGCTTTTCCAGCGCCTGATGGACCTAGAAAAGCAGCACCCGGAGCTGGCGGTTCCGGATTCGCCCACCCAGCAAGTAGGTGCAACGCCGAACGCTGGCGAGGATATCGAGCACCTCGAGCGCATGATGAGCCTAGACAATGTCTTTAGCGCCGGTGAGATGCAGGACTGGCTGGATAGGACGCCCGCCAAGACTTACCTGACGGAGCTGAAGATCGATGGCCTCTCCATCGACTTGGTCTACCGCAACGGGCGCTTAGATACCGCTGCTACCCGTGGCGATGGCACCGTGGGCGAGGAAATTACCCCCAATGCGCGGGTTATTTCTGATATCCCGCACGAACTTACAGGCACCGATGAGTACCCAGTCCCGGAACTCATTGAAATCCGCGGCGAGGTCTATATGCGCCCCGAGGACTTCGAAGAAATCAATGAGGAGCGCGCGGCAGACGGCAAGGCGCGGTTTGCCAATCCCCGCAACGCTGCGGCCGGCGGACTGCGCATGAAGGATCCCGCCGAGGTGAAAAAACGCCGCCTGCGTATGGTGTGTCACGGCCTAGGCGCGCGCGAGGGATTTTCCCCCTCCTCCCAGCACGACGCCTATAAGGCCATCGCCGCATGGGGCTTGCCCGTCTCGCCCTATACCAGGCAGGTCCACTCCGCCGCAGAAGTACAAGAGGAAGTATCTTACTGGGCCGAACACCGCCACGATGCGATTTTCGAAATGGATGGGCTCGTGGTCAAGGTGGACGACTTGGGCTCACAGCGCCAGCTCGGGGCGACCTCCCGCGCACCGCGCTGGGCCATTGCCTATAAGTACCCGCCGGAAGAGGTAACAACAAAGCTGAAGAACATCGAGGTCGGCGTGGGGCGTACGGGGCGCGTTACCCCCTTTGCCATCATGGAACCGGTCTTTGTCTCCGGCTCCACGGTATCCATGGCCACCCTGCACAACCAGTCTGAGGTCAAGCGCAAGGGCGTGCTTATCGGGGATACCATTATTATCCGCAAGGCCGGGGAAATCATTCCTGAGGTACTAGGCCCCGTGCGCGAACAGCGCGATGGCAGCGAATACGAATGGTCCTTCCCCACGCAGTGCCCAGCCTGCGGGACGACACTCGCTCCGCAAAAGGACGGCGATGCTGACTGGCGATGCCCCAATACCCAATCCTGCCCAGCCCAGCTTTCCGCGCGCCTGGAATACCTCGCCTCCCGCAAGGGCCTCGATATCGAGGCACTGGGGGAGAAGGGGGCCATGGATCTCATCGAAAACGGTATCCTCACCGATGAATCCGAGCTTTTTGAGCTAACGGAAGAAAAGCTGCTTGCTTCCGATGTCTATACAGCCAAACGCGATACGAAGGATAAGCGCAGCAAAAAAGAGGGCAACGTCAAGGTCAATACCGCGGGCAAGAACCTGCTGCAGAACTTAGAAGAGGTCAAAGACCGCGACTTCTGGCGCGTGCTGGTCTCGCTATCCATTCGCCACGTGGGTCCCATTGCCGCCCGCGCCTTGGCAGCGCGTTACGGCTCCATGGAGAAGCTGCGTGCCGCTAAGACCGAGGATCTTGCAGAGGTAGACGGCGTGGGCGCGGTCATCGCTGAGTCCTTCCATGCCTGGTTCGAGGTGGACTGGCACCGCACCATCGTTGAGAAATGGGCGGAGGCTGGCCTCGCTATGGAGGTAGCCGCCGAGGACAGGAAAGAACAGACCCTAGAGGGCCTGACCATCGTTGTCACCGGCAGCCTCGAAGACTTCACGCGCGATTCCGCCAAGGAAGCCATCATTAGCCGCGGCGGAAAGGCAACCGGGTCCGTATCGAAGAAAACCTCCTACCTCGTCGCTGGGGCCAATGCCGGCTCCAAGGAGGACAAGGCCCGCGACCTTGGCGTGCCTATCTTGAATGAGGAGCAATTCCACACGCTCTTAAACACTGGGGAGGTGTAGACACACCGCGCCGGGCTTATTTGAGGAAGGCACCCAAAATCGTGCCGATGTGGCCGAGGTGCTCGACCTCAGAGGCCAGGTATTCCGGCCCGCCGGTGCGGCCCATGGCGATGACCATCCCGGTATCTCCCAGGGGAGCGGCGGCCAGGGCGGAATCGAGCAGCGCCCAGCTTTCTGGCACCCATTCGTCCTTATCGGGGTGCAAGGTGCGCGCGCTGTCGATGTTGAGATCGACCGGAATCGTATCGTCATCGGCAGGGGCCGCGTTTGAGGAGGCCACGCGGTGAATGGGCTCATTATTGTCAATGACGATGGCCCACGTGGAGGTCGCCGCCTTCGGGATGGCCGCGACGACTTCCTCCATCGCTGCCGTGACATTGGAGGCATTGGCGGCAACGCGCGCTAATAACTCGATCTGCCCGCGCCGGTCCACGCGGCCGCTGAAGGGCCGAATGGAATCTACTTCCACGCCATGAACAGAGGCGGCGGCGGTAATTAAGGCATCGGCCATAGCGTCTGCGGGAAGCTCAATGACAATGTCATCCATGACGGTGCCATCCGGGAAGGATTCTACGATGTCAACCGATTGGATATTTCCGTCAACCAGCCCGAAGGCCTCCGAAAGCTGGCCCAAACTACCAGGGGTATCGGGAAGCAGGACACGGATTAGGTAAGACATTAAGTCGCACGCTTTCAGTAGCTTGTAGTCCCATTTACGATACCTGGGTCACAGTGCGGCGTTCAAGGGGCAATAATTCGGGGTGACTCGGCAACCGCGCGGGTTGGTGCAGTATTATGGAGCCTTAGCAATTTACATAGTACGCGCGGGAAAATAATTTTCACCTGCGCGTCGATTATGGAAAAAGGATGGAGTTCGCGTGTCTGAGATTTCGCGTGATGAGGTAGCCCACCTTGCCAAGCTTTCCCGCCTGGCATTAAGCGATGAAGAGCTAGCCCAATTCGCAAGCCAGATTGATGAAATTGTTGATTCCGTTTCCGCAGTACGGAACGTGGACACTGAAGGCGTGGAACCGATGAGCCACCCGCACTCCGTGGATGCACCGATGCGCGAAGACGTTATCGTGCGCACCCTTACCGCCGAGCAGGCCTTGGACCAAGCGCCGGCCGTGGAAGATGAGCGATTCGTCGTGCCGCAGATTTTGGGAGGAGAGTAAATGACCAACGTTGTTGTACCTGCGGAGGGACTGACCTCTTTGACCGCCGCCGAGCTGGCGGACAAGATTCACGCGCGCGAGGTGACTTCCCGCGAGGTTACCCAGGCCTTTTTGGACCGCATTGCGGAAACCAATCCCGAACTTAACTCCTTCCTGCACGTGGGGCAGGTGGAAGCATTGGCGGCTGCCGATGCCGTGGATAAGGCCCTCGATGCCGGCGAAAAGCCCGCATCGGCATTGGCCGGCGTGCCGCTGGCCCTAAAAGACCTGCTGGTTACTACCGATGCCCCCACCACCGCCGCATCCAAGATGCTCGAGGGCTACATGTCTCCGTATGACGCGACGGTGACCAAGCGTCTGCGCGAGGCCGGCATCCCGATCCTGGGCAAGACGAACCTGGACGAGTTTGCGATGGGTTCGTCCAATGAGAACTCCGCCTTTGGCCCGGTTCACAACCCGTATGACACCGAGCGCACCCCGGGCGGTTCCGGTGGCGGTACCGCAGCGGCGCTGGCTTCGGGGCAGGCTCCACTGGGCATTGGTACCGATACCGGCGGTTCCATCCGCCAGCCGGCGGCGCTCACCAATACCGTGGGCGTAAAGCCCACCTACGGCACGGTGTCTCGCTATGGCCTGATCGCGGCCGCGTCCTCGCTGGACCAGGCGGGTCCCTGTGGTCGTACCGTCCTGGATACCGCGCTCTTGCACGAGGTTATTGCCGGTCACGATGCCTTCGACGCCACATCTGTGGACAAGCCGGTTGCCCCCGTGGTGGAGGCCGCCCGCGAAGGCGCGAATGGGGACCTGAGCGGCGTCAAGGTAGGCCTTATCAAGCAATTCGAGCGCGATGGCTGGCAGGACGGCGTGATGGAGAACTACCACGCCGCCGTGGAACAGCTGCGCGAGCAGGGCGCGGAAATCGTCGAGGTGGACTGCCCGCACTTCGATGAGGCCTTGGCCGCCTACTACCTGATCATGCCGTGTGAGGTCTCGTCCAACCTGGCCCGCTTCGATGGCATGCGCTATGGCCTGCGTGCTGGCGATGACGGATCCCACTCCGCGGAGCAGGTCATGTCCCAGTCCCGCGCAGAGGGATTCGGACCCGAGGTCAAGCGCCGCATCATGCTGGGCACGTATGCGCTGTCCGTGGGCTACTACGATGCCTACTACCTGCAGGCGCAGCGCGTGCGCACCCTCGTGGCCCAGGACTTTGCCCGCGCCTTCGAGCAGGTTGACGTGCTGGTCTCGCCCACCACCCCGACCACCGCGTTCAAGCTGGGGGAGAAGGCCGAAGACCCCATGGCGATGTACAACTTCGACCTGTGCACCTTGCCGCTCAACCTCGCCGGCCTGTGCGGCATGTCCGTGCCTTCCGGCATGGCAGCCGATACCAACCTGCCTACCGGTTTGCAGATCATGGCACCGGCTTTCCAGGATGATCGCCTGTACAAGGTGGGTGCGGCCTACGAAGCGAAGCGCCAAAACTAGCCGCGCTATTTAAAATAGTTGTCACTGTGAAATAGCTGCGGATTAGATAACGATTCGTTTACACCCCTGTCGGATGCCCATCCGGCAGGGGTAAATTACTGGGTATGACTTTGAAAAAGATTGCAACCGCGACGATGTCCGTCTCCGCAGCTGCGCTCATGGCCATGGGCGTAGCAAACGCTGAACAGCCCGCAGCAACTCCCAAACCAGCAGAAAACCCCGCACCGGTTGAGCCCGGTACCGAGGTAGCAGACTCCACCGCCAAGAGCGACCTGGTGGAATCCCTGCCGGCAGACGCTGACAAGCTGGTGCCGAATATCGAGGGCCAGACCATCACCGGTGAGCTGCACTCCGTCAAGGAAGACGGCAAGTTCACCGTGCAGTTCGACAAGGATCAGTCCTTGGTCCTCAACGATGGCTGCAATACCTACACCACCTCCTACGATGTGGATAAGGACGGCACCATCCACGTAGGTGACTTCGCCTCCACCTTGGCGGCATGCGATGACCACACCCAGGAGCTTTCTGATTCGCTGCGTGACGTCCTCGAGTCCGAGCCTTCCTTCTACGCCCTGCCTGACGGCCAGGCCGCACTGGGCACTGAGGACAACGCCGTTGTCTTCAACGTCGTTGAGTAAATACTCACAAGACCACTCAGCACCATGATCCTCCTTGGCGGGGGCCCATGGTGCTGTTGTGTATGTGGTGGGGTGGACTACTTGGCATCGGAAAGCGCGTAGGCGGCGCCCGCAGAGGCGGCCGTCACGGCGAGGACTGCTGGCCAGGAACCAATCTTCTTTGCCAATGGGTGGGAAGCGCCGAACGCGCCGACGTACAGGGCGGACAGGCCAGCGGTCGTGGCTGGGTTGGTCTTCTTTGCCCAGGAACGGCCGGCCCACAGGCCCGCAGTGCCGAGGATGACGCCGCCGAGCGGGCGAATGCCGGTCTCGCGGGCGGTGACCCAACCACCGATGAGGCCGAGGGTAACGGTGGTGGCGGTGGATACGTCTTGTGGTTTTTTGATATCAATCATGGACATGGTGGCCAGTCTAGGCCTGATTTGTGTGCCCCGCTAGAATTCCTGCCATGACTGTGGAGACTAATCTGCCACCTGAGCGCCAAGCATGGCGCGCCATGTTCGCGCTATCCCTCGGCTTCTTCGTGTCCCTGTTGGATCAGTCGATGGTGGCCATCGCCCTGCCGGAGATTCAGGCGGATTTTGGCGCTACAGTCAATGAAATCTTGTGGGTCTCGGCCGCCTATTTGCTTGCCGTGGTGGTGCCGCTGCTCTTTACGGGGCGGCTTGGCGATGTCCTTGGCCAGCGCGCCCTATTTTGCATCGGCGTGGGGCTGTTTGGGATCGGCGCAGTAGCGTGCGCGCTGGCGCCGTCGATAGAAGTGCTCATCGTCGCGCGCATCGTGCAGGGCTTGGGAGCATCGCTGGAAATGCCACAGACGATGTCCGTTATTAACCGGGTCTTCGCCCGCGAGCGCCGTGGGCGTGCGCTGGGGGTGTGGGGGATTATCGGTTCGGTGGCATCCTTGGCCGGGCCGCTCCTCGGCGGATTCCTTGTGGCTTATTTTGGCTGGCAGGCGGCCTTTTGGGTGCACGTACCATTTGTCATTGCCGCCATCGTGCTGGCTCTGCTGTGGATACCGAAGCTGCCGACCACAGCCCAGGACATCGATAAGCCCTCGGCCATAGTCTCGCTCATCGCGCTCGGCTCGATCGTCTTTGGCATCCAACAAGGCCCAGAGTTGGACTGGGATTGGCGGGTATTGGTGGTGCTTGCCATCGGCATTGCCGCAAGCATTGCCTTCGTGCGCCTGCAGGCTAGCGCGCAGGATCGTGGTTCCACGCCGCTGTTTCCGGTGGAGCTCTTCCACAACCGCAACTATGCGGCCGGCTCCGTGGGCATTTTGACCATGGGCTTTATGGCGGCTTCGGTCATGTTGCCGGTGATGTTGTGGCTGCAATCGGTCAAGGGGCTATCCGCCGGCGAGGCCGGCATCATCGTGGCTCCCATGGCGCTGGTCTCAATGCTGATGTCGCCCATCGCAGGCATCCTCACGGACGCGGTGAATCCGCGCCTGATGGGGCTAGTGGGTTTTAGCCTGATGATCGCCTCGCTGTGTTTGGCCTGGTGGGTCATGCATGCCGATGCCAACCCGTGGTGGCTGGCCCCGCCCATCGCCGTCTTAGGAATTGGCCAGTCCTTTATCTGGGGCTCTAATGCGGCAACGACGCTGCGCGATATTTCACCTCACCACATGGGCGCGGCGTCGGGGGCGTATAACACCTCCCGCCAGGTGGGATCCGTGGTGGGCGTGGCCCTAGTTTCCGCCGTGATGCAAACGGGTAATCCGACAACGGCGATCATCAATTCGCTTCTCGTGATTGTCATCGCGCTGGTAGTGGGACTTATCTCCTCGCTGCGCTACGTGGACACGCTGCATGGATAAAAATCCTGCGCTAAATTGGGGGATATGCGTCTTGCTGTACTGACTTCCGGTGGCGATTGCCCCGGCTTGAATGCTGTAATCCGTGCGGTTGTGCGAACCGCATCCAACGAATTCGGCGATACCGTCGTGGGTTACGAAGACGGGTGGGTTGGACTCTTAGAAGACCGCCGGCGCGATCTTTACGACGATGCCGGTATCGACCGGATTCTCTTGCGCGGCGGCACCATTTTGGGCACCGGTCGGCTGCACCCCGATAAATTTAAGGCCGGCCTGGAGCAGATCAAGACGAATATGCGCGAGGCCGAGGTCGATGCCCTCGTTGCCATCGGCGGCGAAGGCACGCTCAAGGGTGCTAAGTGGCTCAACGATAATGGCATCCCCGTTGTAGGCGTGCCGAAGACCATTGACAATGACGTCAACGCCACGGACTATACCTTCGGCTTCGATACCGCGGTATCGGTGGCAACGGATGCGATCGACCGCCTGCACACGACGGCGGAGTCCCACAACCGCATCCTCATCGTGGAGGTCATGGGCCGCCACGTGGGCTGGATTGCTTTGCACGCAGGCATGGCCGGCGGCGCACACTACACCGTGATTCCAGAAGAGCCCTTCGATATCGCGGAGATTACCAAGGCGATGGAACGCCGCTTCCAGATGGGCGAGAAGTACGGCATCATTTGCGTGGCCGAAGGTGCCCTGCCAAAGGAGGGCACCATGGAGTTTGAAGCCGGTGGCGTCGACCAGTTTGGCCACCAAACCTTCAATGGGATTGGCCAGGTCATTGGCGATGAAATCAATAAACGCACCGGCTATGACGTGCGTACCACCGTGTTGGGCCACATCCAGCGCGGCGGAACGCCCACCGCGTATGACCGCGTCCTGGCGACCCGCTACGGCGTGCACGCTGCCCGCGCGGCGCACAATGGGGACTCGGGAATGTGCGTTGCCCTGCACGGCGAAGATATCGACCTCGTGCCATTGGAAGAGGCCGTGGGTACGCTGAAGACGGTGCCCGATGCCCGCTACCGCAATGCGCAGGCCCTCTTCGGTTAAGGCCCGTTAAACCTCCGCCGTCTCGAATATTAAGATCGCCCTCTCACATGGTGGGAGGGTATTCTTTTGTTTATGAGTACCAATAGCGCTACAGAAAAACAGGAAGAACGGCAGGCGCTCATCGCGGCGCTGGGCTTTCCCATACTCGTTATCATCGGTGGCATTATTGGCTACATCGCCCCGAATACTGCGGCATCCTTTGCCCCGCAGGTAACCCCGCTGCTGGGCATCGTCATGTTCGGCATGGGGCTTACCCTCAAGCCTGTCGATTTTGTGCTCGTGGTGCGACGGCCGCTGCCGGTGGTGCTTGGCGTGGTGGCACAGTTCGTCATTATGCCGCTGATCGCGCTCGCCGTGGTGGCAGTCATGGACCTGCCAGAGGCGGTTGCGGCCGGAGTGATTTTGGTCGGCTGCGCCCCAGGCGGCACGAGCTCTAACGTGGTGTCCTACTTAGCGCGCGGCGATGTCGCGCTTTCGGTGACCATGACCTCCATCTCCACGCTCTTGGCGCCCATCCTCACCCCGCTTTTGACCTTGTGGTTGGCGGGCGAATACATGCCGGTCTCCGCGGCGTCGATGGCGTGGTCCATCGTCAAGGTGGTGCTCGTTCCGGTCATCGCGGGCATCGTCATCGGCATGCTGCTTCCACGGCTCGTGGCAAAGATTCAGGCGGCATTGCCGTGGATCTCCGTTACCGCGATTGCCTTGATCGTGTGCATTGTTGTTGGTGGCGCACATGACAATATAGCCACCGCCGGTGCGCTGGTCTTTGCCGCTGTGGTCATTCACAATGCGTGCGGCTATGGCTTGGGCTACCTCGCAGGCCTTTTTACCCGCCAGCCGGTTCCGGTCCGCCGCACCATGGCTGTGGAGGTAGGAATGCAGAATTCCGGGTTAGCCACCAGCCTTGCCTCTTCCTATATGAGCCCACTGGCCGCCTTGCCCGGCGCCGTCTTTTCTGTGTGGCACAACTTGTCCGGCGCGATCTTGGCTGCCCTGTGCCGCTTTAGCGATGCCCGCAAGGCCAAAGCCAGCTAAAAATGAATGGTGACAGCGGGGAAGTTCTGGTCTACGAACCAGGGCTCCTCTGTGATGGTGAGTGGGGCTTGGCCTTCCTCGAAGGCCAAGGTATCGCCGCCTTTGACGGTGGCGCCTTGCAGGATGTGGTCGGCGATATTTGCCAGCTTGTAATAGAGATCCGTGGGATCCATCGAGCTGGTGCGCGCCTGGATTTCCGGGTGGCCCGCTTGGACCAGTCCCATGGAATAGCCGCGGAGCTCGCCGTCCGATTGCGTAATCCACACCGGCGCGATGTGCATGGGGGCGAGGTTATTGCGCACGGCATCGTTAAACATCGCCGGAGAGATGGAGACGTTGCCGCGCGGGTTATGGATGATAAGGCAGTTGGGGTGCTGGACTACCGCGGACGTCGCCTGGGATAGCAGCTCTAGGTGCTCGCGGCGCGGCTCGCGGAATTGGTGGGAGAGGTTGTGTTCCTGGTTGTCCGGAAGGACCGAGACCAGTACCTGGGCTCCCGCGGTATCGAGGTCGCCGGCATCAGCGCTCAATATGGGGTGGAGGCCGTAACTATCTGGGGTGGGTGCAGAATCGATGGTCTGGTAGTGCAGGACAAACGCGCCATCGATAGGAACTACGAGGCTGCCCGGGTTCTTGCCGGGAGTAATCTCGCCGGCACGCCCCGAAAAGGTCCCGGTAACGGCCTCTTTGATCTCTTCGGTAGAGGGCGCGGTGGAAAAGACCGCGATGTTAATCAGTGGGGCATCGACAAGCGAAGTGTCTACTGTATGTGGAGTCGTCATGACAGTCACCCTAGGGGCTAGCGCGCGAGAGTGCACGGACGTATTAAGATGGCACGCATGACTGCTGCGATGTATGACCTGATGGACTTCGACGAGGTCCTCGACAAGTATGAACCGGTAATGGGCATGGAAGTCCACGTGGAGCTGGATACGGAAACCAAGATGTTTTCCACTTCTGCCACGAACTTCAGCGCAGCCCCTAACTCCAATACCGATCCGGTATCGCTGGGCCTTCCCGGGGCTCTTCCCGTGGTTAATTCCAAGGGTGTGGAGGGTGCAATCAAGATTGGCCTGGCGCTTAATTGCTCCATCGCGGAGTCCTCGCGCTTTGCCCGCAAGAATTATTTCTACCCAGACCAGCCAAAGAACTACCAGATCTCCCAGTATGATGAGCCGATTGCCTATGACGGCTACCTCGACGTCGTGCTGGAAGACGGCACGGAATGGCGCGTGGAAATTGAGCGCGCCCACATGGAAGAAGACACCGGTAAGCTGACCCACCTGGGTGGCGCCGACGGTCGCATCCACGGCGCTACCGCATCCCTGGTGGACTGCAACCGCGCGGGCATTCCGCTCATTGAGATCGTTACCAAGCCCATCATCGGTGCCGGCGAGCGCGCCCCTGAGGTGGCAAAGGCCTATGTTTCGGCGCTGCGCGAGCTCGTCGCCGCATTGGGCGTGTCCGATGCCCGCATGGATCAAGGCTCCATGCGCGTGGACTCCAACCTTTCCTTGCGCCCTATCGGCCAAGAAGAATTCGGTACCCGTACCGAGACGAAGAACATCAACTCCATGCGCTCTGTTGAACAGGCCGTGCGCTTTGAGATGCAGCGCCAGGCGCAGGTGCTGGAAGATGGCGGCAGCATCGAGCAGGAGACCCGCCACTACCAAGAAACCGATGGCTCTACTTCTAAGGGCCGCCCGAAGGAGACCGCGGAGGACTACCGCTACTTCAACGACCCGGATTTGCCGCCGGTCATTGCCCCGTGCGAGTGGGTAGAAGAGCTGCGCGCAACCCTTCCGGAGTTGCCGTGGGTCCGCCGCGCCCGCATCCAAAAGGAGTGGGGCATTAAGGACGAGGAGATGCGCGACCTGGTCAACGCGGGCGCGCTGGATCTCATCGTGGAGACGGTCGAAGCCGGTGCGAAGCCGGACGAGGCTCGTTCCTGGTGGGTGTCTTATCTTGCAGGTAAGGCCAATGAGCAGGACAAGACCCTGGCTGAGCTTGATATCACCCCGGCCCACATCGCCCGCGTCATTGCCTTGGTCAAGGAAGGCAAGCTGACCACCAAGCTAGCGCGCCAAGCCGTCGATGGCGTGCTGGCGGGAGAGGGCGACGTGGACGAGGTCGTCGCCAAGCGCGGCCTCGAGGTCGTGCGCGATGACGGTGCCATCGAAAAGGCCGTGGATGATGCCTTGGCCGCCAACCCGGACATCGTGGAGAAGTACCGCGCCGGCAATAAGAAGGTCACCGGTGCGATCGTCGGTGCCGTGATGAAGGCGACGCAGGGCAAGGCGGATCCGGGCCAGGTTAATAAGCTGATCGCGGAGAAGCTGAGCTAATACGCCACTGATCGAGCCAGTCTTCGTCCCCGGTTCTAAAGGGGTCGGAGGCTGGCTTTTTCGGTTTTAAATTGACCATAATTTTCATTTGGGCAGGTCAGAGCGGTAAAGCGTAGACTATGTGACATGCCAATTAAATCTAAAGTTCTGCAAAAAACGAGCCCAGATGCACCATTTCGCACCGTAGAAATCGAACGCCGCGATCCGCGCGAAGATGACGTCGTCATCGATATCAAGGCGGCGGGCATTTGCCACTCGGATATCCACACCATTCGCAATGAGTGGGGAGAGGCCCACTTCCCGCTGACGGTGGGCCACGAGATTGCCGGCGTGGTCGAAGCCGTAGGGGACAAGGTCACTAAGTTTAAGGTGGGCGACCGCGTGGGGGTCGGCTGCTTGGTCAACTCCTGTGGGGTGTGCGAGCAGTGCCGCAATGGGCAGGAGCAAAACTGCCTGAACGGCTCGGTGGGAACCTATAACTCTGAAGACGTTGATGGAACCATTACCCAGGGTGGCTATGCGCAAAAGGTCGTGGTCAATGAGAATTTCGTGTTGACGATTCCAGAAGGCCTCGACTTTGATGTTGCCGCCCCGCTCTTGTGCGCCGGTATTACCACCTACTCGCCCTTGGCCCGGTGGCAGGTCAAGGAAGGCGATAAGGTAGCCATCGTTGGCCTTGGCGGACTGGGCCACATGGGTGTGCAGATCGCCGCCGCCAAGGGGGCTGAGGTCACCGTCATTTCCCGGTCCCTGCGCAAGGAACAAGAAGCCTATGGGCTCGGCGCGAAGCGGGTACTGGCATCGGGTGAGGACCCCGATTTCTTTGCTAACCACAAGGGCGAGTTCGATCTGATTTTGTCTACCATTTCCGCCTCCTATTCCCTCAATGACTACCTGCAGCTGTTGAAGCCCCGGGGGATCATGTCTGTGGTCGGCCTGCCCCCAGAGGAATTGGGAATCACCATGGGCAACCTCGTCGGTGGCGGCAAGGTATTGACCGGAAACAATATTGGCGGCATTGCCGAAACCCAAGAGATGCTGGACTTCTGTGCAGAACACGGTATTGGCGCGGTCATCGAAAAGGTGGGCGTTGATGACGTTGACGCAGCCTATGAGCGGGTTGTCGCCGGTGATGTAAAGTTCCGCTTCGTCATTGATACAGAAACTTTCGCGGATTAAGTATGTAAGCTACTTCATCGACAAAAGATGTTGTATTGTATTTCACGCACGTGCAAGTAGGATTTCGTTATTGGCTTACGTACCATGTGCACAGGAGCACACTCCTGCGCCGCGCCTCCCTGCATGCGTCGGGGGATAAGGAGGGGCCTGGAACTCGCGCACTGGTGTGTGAAAATTATCCGCTACAAAAGTTAGGCAACTGTGTCTTATAAAAATATTCTCGCCATGGCCATGTCCTTCGTGGGCCTGCTGGTAGGCGCAGGCTTTGCTACGGGCCAAGAGGTCGTGCAATATTTCACCGCCTTCGGCTCCTGGGGTATTGCCGGCATTATTGTCGCAGCGGCCATTATGACGCTGGCGGGCACCGTGTTCTTGCAATTGGGCAGCTATTTCCACGCCACTGAGCACAACACGGTCTTCCGCAAAGTCACCCATCCCATCGTGTCCAAGCTATTGGACGTGGCCGTTATCATCACGCTCTTTGCCATCGGCTTCGTGATGCTGGCCGGTGCAGGTTCCAATATGGAGCAGCAATTTGGTTGGTCGGCTTGGATCGGCTCGACGCTGATGCTGGGGCTCGTGATTGCCGTCGGCATGATGGACGTCAATAAGGTGTCCAAGGTCATCGGTATGCTCACCCCGTCCATCATCATCGCCGTCATTGGCGTGGCCATCTACACCATGTTCCATATGCCGGACGATATTGGCGCAGCGATGGAAGCCTCTAGCCAAATCGATACCCCGATTGGCAACTGGTTGGTCTCCGCGCTGAACTACAACGGTCTGGCTTTGATGCTGGCGGTATCCATGTCCCTGGTTATCGGCGGCGATAATATTAGCCCGCGCGAGGCCGGTTGGGGCGGTATTTTTGGTGGCATCGTCTACTCCGTCATGATGGGCCTGGCAGGTTTTGCGCTGTTGATGAACGCCGAGGAGATCGAGGGCTCCGATATCCCGATGCTGTCCTTGGTCGATAGCGTCAACCCAGTCTTGGGCGGGATCATGGCCATCGTTATTTACCTGATGATTTTCAATACCGCCATCGGTATGTTCTACGCATTGGGTAAGCGCCTTTCCGCGGGCAATGAGGCCAAGTTCCGCGTTATCTTCATCGCTGGCTGTTTCGCGGGCTTCGGCGTCTCCTTCTTCGGCTTCAAGACCTTGATGCAGTACGTCTACCCGGTCATCGGTTACATGGGTATTGCGATGGTGGCCGTTTTGGTCTTTGCATGGTTCCGCAGCCAGTCCAAGATTCAGGACGAGGCGCTGCGCCGCGAGCGCGTGCGTTCGCTGATGCACCTGAAGCTGAATCCGAACAAGGAATACGACGCGGATCGCTACGACGACGAGATTGGCCAGCACCTCGAGGATTCCAATATGGATAGCGAGTCCCTCTATGAAGAGCTCGTGACCGAGGTGACGGAAAAGCTCGACGGTGATGACGATGTGGACTTTGATAAGGAAGAATTTGAGAAGCAAAACCAGGACGATCACACCTACTACATCGAACGCGAGGGCGTAGAGCACGACCGCTCGCCGGAAGAGATTGAAAAGTGGATCGAAGAAACCGGTGCTATCGGTGACCCAGAGGAAGACGATGAGTCGTCTGAAGCCGAAAGCTCCCAGAAGTAATCTCGCCTTAGAGCAATAAATTTCCCTCCCCTGGATTTCCCGGGGGAGGGATTTTCTATACCTTGTGCTTGCCGATGCCCCCTTTTAACGCTTGGGGCTGGAGCTGGGCTAGGGGATTACAGCAGGAGGAGCTTGAGGGTCAGGCCAATCATGATGACGCCGATGCCAACGTTGATCCAGCGCCATACCTCGGGGCGGGAGAGAACGTGGGAGAAGCGGGCAGCGCCAAAGCCAATGACGGGGAACCATGTAAAGCTGGCGGCGATGGCACCGCCGGCGAACAGCCACCGGCCGGGGTCGCCATACTGGTTGGCGATGCCGCCGAGCATGACCAACACATCGACATAGGCGCCAGGGTTGAGCCAGGTTAGCGCCAGCGCGGTAAGGAGTGGTTTGACCCAAGATGGCGAGCGCTTTATCTCTTGGCGCTGGGTGGCGGTAGCGGTGGCGACAGACCCGTGCTCGGTGCCGACCCCACCCGTGCTGTCGCCGTCGCCGTCGAAGGTCGCTACTTCCTCGGTGGAATTGGGGGAAGTGGATTCCACGTCGATGGCTTCGCCCTTGGTTTTGAAGGCATCGCGGAAGCAGGTGAAGGTGAAAAAGGCGAGGTATGCCGCGCCGATGTACTTGAGCGCCTCAAGCGCATTGGGAAAGCGCTCAACCAGGTAGCCGACACCGGCGGTGCCGGAGGTAATGAGGATGACATCGGAAAGCGCGCACACCACGATGATGAGCCCGATGTGATCGCGGCGGATGCCGTATTTCAACAGCATCGCATTTTGGGGGCCGACGGCCACGATGAGGGATAAACCAAGCACAAAACCAGCAAGCACGATGGACATGCCTCTAGTGTGAATCCAAGCGGTAAATAAGTCCAGTTAATCTATCTTCATATGGTTTAGAATAGCTTCATGAACCCGGTACATTTGGAAACCTTGCTGGCTATCGTGGAGGAAGGAAGCTTTGAGGTCGCCGCCTCGGTCCTGGGGATTTCCCCGTCGGCGGTAAGCCAGCGCATTAAGGCGTTGGAGGCGAGCACCGGCCGCGTGTTGGTGCGGCGGGCGAACCCGGTGGGGGCGACGGAAGCCGGCGAAATTCTGGTGCAGGCGGCCCGGCGCATGGCGTTGGTGCAGGCAGAAACCGATGCCCGGTTGGGCCAGCGCCTAGCGCGCGTGCCCCTGTCGGTGGCCATCAACTCCGACTCGCTCGCCACTTGGTTTACGCAGGTATTAAGCGATACCGCGCAGCGGGGTGATGTTGCCCTGCGCATCCGCATTGAGGATGAGGCCCGCACGCTTGCGATGCTGCGGCGCGGCGATGTCTTGGGTGCGGTAACGAGGGAGCATTCGCCGGTATCCGGGTGCGATTCCACGTTTTTGGGGACCATGCGCTATTTCGCTGTTGCCGCCCCGCACATCGCGGAGGGCTTTCATTCAGGGCGGTTTACCTGGGAGACGATGCCGCTGGTGGGCTATGGCCCCAATGATCAGGTGCTCGATGATGCTATGCGCGAGCGCTTTATTGATTCCCACGTTGTGCGCGCCCGGGTTTCGCAGATTCCCTCTTCGGAAGGCTACCTGGAGGCCGTGCGCGTGGGCCTGGGGTGGGGGCTTTTGCCGCAGGCCCAAGCCCAGCCACTGGTGGAATCGAAAGAGCTGCTGCTTCTCGATGACCACCAGCTCGACATCGACCTCTACTGGCAGCGCTGGCGCCTAGAATCCGAGGTCTTAAGCGATCTGACGCGGTCTGTGATTAACGCGGCTGCGGGGCTGGGAAGAGCTTAAGCTGAAAGTCTTCCGGATTCTTGACTTCCTCGCCGGAGGGAATGGGGCCCGGGAGACGCACGCTGGGGGCAAAGGGCTGGCCGCCAAAGCGATCGCGGTCATGGGGGTCTGCTAACCAGGACATATCCGGTCCCACCGGAACGATGCGGGTGGGGTTGATTTCCGTGTGCGTGGCAAAGTAATGCTGCTTGATCTCGGTGAAATCGGTGGTATCACCAAAGCCTGGTAGCTGGAATAGTTCCTGCAGGTAGCCGCGCAGGTTGGGCAGTTCCTGGATCTTGTGGCGCGAGCACTTGAAATGCGAATAATACACGGGGTCGAAGCGCACCAGGGTGGCAAATAGGCGGATATCGGTTTCGGTAATGTGATCGCCAACCATATAGCGCTGCGTGCCCAGGCGCTCCTCGGCCCAATCGAGCGCCTCCCACAGCTGGTCATAAGCCTCTTCGTAGGCTTCTTGCGAACCGGCAAAACCGCAGCGGTACACGCCATTATTGATGCCATGGAAGATGTACTCGTTGAGTTCTTCCATCTCCTCGCGGTGCTCTTCTGGGAAGAGATCGGGGGCGCCTTCTGCCTGGAAGTCCGTCCACTGCTCAATAAAATCGCGCACCATAGAGGGATAATCATTGGTGACTACCCGGCCAGTGGATTCTTCTACCAAGGCTGGCACGGTAATTCCGCGGGGGTAGTCCGGAAAGCGCTCGAAGTAGGCTTCCTGCAGGCGCTTGTAGCCCAAAACCGGGTCTACTTCGCCCTCGTCGAGATCGAATGTCCAGGACCGCGCATCGTGCACGGGCCCGGCGAGGGCCAAGGAAATGGAGTCCTCTAAGCCCAACAGGCGGCGAGCGATGACCGCGCGGTGCGCCCACGGGCAGGCGCGGGCCGCAACTAAGCGGTACCGGCCAGCCTCCATGGGCCAGTAAAAGGTGCCATCGTCCTGCGCGGTTACCTCGGATACCTCTGGTGAAATGCGGTCTTCGATGTAGGTGGTATCGCGAATAAACTCGCCATCTGGTGACGCATTGCGGGCATCTCCTGCCCAATCGGAGTCGTGTGAAGTCATCGATTCATTCCCAATTCTGGTGGATTCATAAGGCGGGGAAGTATCCCGCCGGTAATTAATGTTTATATGTCAACTATGTGACATTGTTGATATTACAACAAGATGGGGGCTAGGGAAAGGGGGGGGCGTGGGAACAATTGCGGCGCGCCGTTAACGGTACCGCAAAACTGCAGGCAACTGTCTTAAATTGGTCATATGAGCGATAAGCAGCAACCGGATAAAGCCAATCCCTTAGACGAGGAACTTAACGTCCCAGCCTACGATTCCATGCGGCAGGATAACCCCGATGTCTTTGCCCGCGCTGGGCGCGCCGAACCGCAAGAAATTCGGCCGCAGAAACAAGAGGCGGCGGAGACGGAGGTTTTGCCCAACCCTGCCGCTAATGGGGCCACGCAGCAGGGAAACCAGCAATCCGCAGGTGAGGATACCGCGGTATTGGATCCCGCAGCGGCGTCGCAGGCCGAAGGTTTTGCGGCAGATGATGCCGGCTTGAGTCCAGAAGAGCTGGCGGAACAAGAGCGCAAGCTGCAGCAGGAGCAGGAGGACAAGGAAGGCTACAAGCGCTATGGGCGCCGCGGCACCATTGACTTTGGCCTCTTCTTCGTCCGCTTGGCGATGAGCGCCTATCTCATCATCGCTGGCGTGTCCACGTTCTTCTCGCTGGGCGATGGCTCCGGAGTCTCCGGGCTGGAAGGCGATTACTCGCAGTACGCTTGGGCTAATTCCTTTGCCCTAGCGGTGCCGACCGTGCAGCTGATCGCCGGAGCATTCCTCCTTTTGGGCCTGATTAGCCCGCTTGCGGCCATGCTTGGCTTGGTCGTTACCGGTTTTACCGCATTGCACGAGCTGGCGGAATCGGGTGCTGGTCTCCAGGTCTTTGACTGGCCGGACTCGGTATGGCTGTCCCTGGTACTTTTCATTATCGCGATTGGCCTGCAATTTACCGGTCCTGGTTTCATTTCCTTGGACTTTGGCCGCTCTTGGGCGCGGCGCCCGCTGGGTACGTCGTGGGTCTTTGTGGTGGTTGGTATCGCCATCTTGGTTGCCGTGTGGGTCTTTGGCGCGGCAGTAAACCCGATTGCTTAGCCTGTTATTCGCTACCGCTTGAGTGGATCCCTGCCGCAGGCCATGCGGTGGGGATTTTCTTTCCATTCTTGCTTTCCGCTATGGAAAGTGAAAGAATTGCCATAAAGGAAAGTAAGCAAAGCTGGATATTGGAGATGGTGGTAGAAGATGGAAGATGAGCTAAAGAAGTCGCTCGAGTTTAATGACAGCCTGCAGGATCAAGGCGCTGAGCGAAAGCGGCTTGTGTAAAATATCCTCCTAGTGATCGCATTGGCAGCATTCTATGTGGGAGTGACCGTATTCGCGGAGATAATGCACCCCGTCGCGTTTCTGATTTTCTACTTTGTCCTTATAGGACTCATGGTGTGGGCGCTACTTCATTACCAGGGCAAGGTGCGGACCAGCTATCGCCAGGATCCGTATACCCAGCCCAAGGCCGATAAGAAATACTACGCGGGGATGGCAGTAATACTTATCCCGATCTTTGTCACCAACATGCTGCGTGAGCACATGTGGGCTCTGGTAATCTTCATCGCGGTGTGGGCAGTGGCAATGGTCTGGGTGCTGCAATCTCGTGCCTTGGACGTTGCAGCGCGGCAAGGAGAAGGCCGTAGTGCTCAGTGATATTGACCCGGTTATCTATCCGCTCAATCGCTTCAAAATCTGTGCGGTATTAAACGCACGAGGTGCGGTGGAGGGACAGGTGCGCCGCGAAATGCGCTTCGCGGCGCTGCGGGAAGAGGTGGGGCAATCGGCCGCCACCTTATCCAAACAATTAACCGCCCTAGAAAAGGAAGGCTATATCAGCCGATTCCGCGAGTACGGGTCTTCCCGCGATAAGGACACCGTGTGGGTTATGCTCACTGCTACCGGCAAGTCCGCATTCGATGCCCACCTCGCCGCGCTTAAGTCGCTAGCGGAGCAGGAGTAGCGCTACGTGTGGTCTGTTTGCGCTGGGCGGCAAAGAACGCTGCCGTATACAGCGCTACTGTAACCAGGGTAAGCCAGACGAAGTCATCCACCCAGAATTTCTGGAAGTGGTTCATGGCATGAACATCGACTTGATCTCCCCACCACCACTTCGGCGGAACGGTGAGCAGCAGGGCTGCCCAAGCGATGAGGACGGCCAGGAGGCTGCGGGCAGCCCATCCGGTAGAAAGCCAGCTCCACGCGCGGTAGGCGAAGACCGGGATGATAAGCGTGAGCCAGACCCAGTGATGGGACCAAGAAACAGGGGAGATGAGCAGGACGGTGAGGGCGGTGACCAATTGGGCATCGACAAGCAAATGCTCCTCACACAGGCGCTTGATGAGCCACGCTGCAACGACGATGACAATAAGGGAGGCCGCGATCCACGCGAAGCCTATCGTCAGGCCATTCGCCTCCATGGGTTCGGTGGATGGATACATGCGCTGAATGGCGCCCTTGATGGAGCTATTGGACTGGTACTCGGTTCCCACGCCGAAGTCGCGGCCGGAGCCCATGTCGAGCAGTGTGGAGCTGAAGAACTCCACGAACGCCTCCCAGCGGAAGGCCGCGGCAAGAAGAGTGGCCGCTACGGCGGAGAGCAACGCGGTGGCAATCTGCTTCCATTCCCTGCGCACAAGGAAGTAGAGCAACATCGCCAGAGGGGTTATCTTGATGGCGGCCGCCACGCCGATGAGGATTCCCTGCGGCAGGAATTGCTTGCGCGGAACGATGTCGAGGATAACAAGCGCCATGACCACTATATTGATTTGGGCATAGTTGTTATTGAGGTCAACCGGCTCAAAGTGTAAGACAATGGCCCAGGTAATGGCGGTTACGGGTAAGAGGAATTCTGGCTTCTTGAGCACCGCCCTGAAAACGAAGTAAAGGCACGCGAGCACCAGAAGATCCGAAAGGATATCCATGATATTGCCGGCCAGATTGTGGTCGACAGCGTCAAAGGCCGTCAGCGGCACCATCGCTAAGGCGCCAAAGGGCGGATAAATGAAGGGCAGCTGAATATCGCCGGCGGGCATCGGCGCGCTATAGACGGAGCGGTGCTCGAGGAAGGCCTTGACCCCCTCGCGGTAGACCACCATATCGATGGGGAAGTCTGTGATGCGGGTGTCTTCAACGACCTTCCAAGCGCCGAAAAGGAACCCCAGCAGGGCCACGATATATCGGAATAACGGGGTACGAGCGAATTTCATCGCGATACAAACTACGCGATATTTAACTACAGAGCTCGCACCCCCTTCGAGGTCACAGCGATTTAGCAGCCAATTGTGCTAGTTTACAAAGCCGTCTACCACGCGCACCGCGCCGCGGTCCGCGGAGGTCGCCATCGCGGCATAGGCGCGCAGCGCCTTGGTAATCGGGCGGTTGCGGTCCACCGGCGTCCACGGCTTTTCGCGCTGCTCTTGCGCGGCGCGGCGGCGCTCCAGAACATCATCGTCCACGTCGAGCGTGAGCTCGCGCTCATGGATATTGATGGAAATGGTATCGCCATTTTCGATGAGCCCGATAAGGCCCTGGTGGGCGGCCTCCGGGGAGATGTGGCCGATGGAGAGACCGGAGGTGCCGCCGGAAAAGCGGCCGTCGGTAATCAAGGCGCACGCCTTGCCTAAACCTGCGCCCTTGAGGAAGGACGTCGGGTGGAGCATCTCCTGCATGCCGGGGCCGCCGGATGGGCCCTCGTAGCGAATGACGACGACATCGCCGGGCTGGACCTCTTTATTCAAGATGATGGATACGGCCTGCTCCTGGGATTCCACGACGCGGGCCGGGCCGGAGAAGGTCCACAGTTCTTCCTCCACGCCGGCTGCCTTGACGATGGCCCCGTCTGGTGCCAGGTTGCCGCGCAAGACCACCAGTCCGCCGTCGGAAGAAAAGGCGTGGTCGGCATCGTGAATGCAGCCATTGACCGCGTCAGTATCCAGTTCATCCCACCGGTTGGACTGGGAGAACGGCTCCGTCGTGCGCACGCCACCGGGGGCGGCGTAGTACAGCTCGCGGGCCTGATCGGTTACCCGGGGATTGCGGATATCCCAATCATCGAGCCACTGCTCCGCATTGTCATAGAGGGCGGTGTGCACCTTGAGGTTGAGGTGGCCCGCGCGGCGCAGCTCGCCCAAGATGGCCGGAATGCCGCCGGCGCGGTGCACATCCTCAATGTGATAGGTGCCGTTGGGCGCGACCTTGGACAGGCAAGGCACGCGGTAGGAGATGTCATTAATGTCATCCAGCGTGAAGTCCACTTCGCCCTCTTGCGCTGCGGCGAGGGTGTGCAGGATGGTGTTGGTGGATCCGCCCATGGCCATATCGAGGGCCATAGCATTGGTAAAGGCTTCCTTCGTGGCGATATTGCGGGGGAGGACGGACTCGTCTTCTTCGCCGTAGTAGCGGCGGCACATATCCACGATGGTGGAGCCGGCCTTTTCAAAGAGCTCACGGCGCGCGCTGTGGGTGGCCAGGGTGGTGCCATTGCCCGGAAGCGCCAAGCCGAGCGCCTCGGTCAAGCAGTTCATGGAGTTGGCGGTAAACATG
Source organism: Corynebacterium accolens (assembly GCF_023520795.1). NCBI lineage: Bacteria > Bacillati > Actinomycetota > Actinomycetes > Mycobacteriales > Corynebacteriaceae > Corynebacterium > Corynebacterium accolens. The sequence continues at coordinate 1,114,197 of NZ_CP046605.1, forward strand.
CCGGAGCAGGAACCGCAGGTGGGGCAGGCGGATTCTTCGACCTGGGCCAAACCGGCATCGCTAACGCTGTCGTTCGCGGATGCGGTGATTGCGGTAATCAGGTCGGTCGGTGCATGGGCAACGCCATCGACCACGACGGCCTTGCCGGCCTCCATCGGCCCGCCGGAGACGAAGATAGTGGGGATATTCAAGCGCATCGCGGCATTGAGCATGCCCGGGGTGATCTTATCGCAGTTGGAGATGCAGACGAGGGCATCGGCAGTATGCGCATTGGCCATGTACTCGATGGAATCGGAGATAATCTCGCGCGAAGGCAAAGAGTACAACATGCCGCTATGTCCCATGGCAATGCCGTCATCGACAGCAATGGTGTTGAACTCCTTGGGCACGCCGCCGGCTTCGCGGACAGCATCGGAGACGATATCGCCGACGTTTTTCAGGTGCACGTGGCCGGGCACGAACTGCGTATAAGAATTGGCGATGGCGACAATCGGCTTGCCAAAGTCATTTTCCTTGGTGCCGGTAGCGCGCCACAAGGCACGCGCACCGGAGGCTTGGCGTCCGACGGTAGTTACTTTAGAGCGCAGCGGGAACATGGTTTAAGTCACCATTCCTTATAGATTAATCAGATGGGGAGGAGGAGAAAGTAAATTTAATTATCTGCCGAATCTTTAAGCTCGGGGTGTTTTTCAAGGTACGCAGCATATTCCTCTTTGCTTAAGAGGATCTGCTGCCCGTCGCGGTGCACGATGACGACCTTGTCATCGGCTGCCTCGCGGCCCTGGGTGAGGGCATCGGGAATGCGTCCGCGGGATGCTTGTGCCAAGCGGGGCAGCGAGTTGAAGGTTACGCCAGGTAGGTTATGCTTCGCACCATTTTTAGTCTGTGCGAAGGCCCGGGCGCGCTGGAACCCAATCCCGGCGAAGTCATCCCACGCAATGGAGACGTTCTTGCGGAATGCATAGGAAATGGAGATGCCCTTCTCAGAGACCCTCGTGCGGGCCTTGAGGACCCACCATAGGCCGATGACGGGGATAATGAGCAGCCATCCCAGGTATTTGGGCGCCCAGCCGATGCTCAACAAGGCGATCGTGGACAGAATTAAAATGCCCAAGATGTGGTCGCGGGAAGGGGTGAAGACCTCTGCCTGGGAGGTGGACTGACGAGGTTGTTTGTCCTGTGCTGGTGGGGTCATAATCAGCCAGCCTAATTGACCATGCGGTGGGGAAGCGAACCATTTTTCCGCCGCGTTTCAACATGTGGGAAAGTTTTCCCAAAAGGGGGTAACCGCTTCCAGATATAATTCTATCGGTATATAGTTGGAAATATGATCATTATTCGACTTCAGGTGGTGCGAGCGCGGCGGTGACCGCGGCGTTTCCTGAACGTCGACGCTTTCGCCCCCGCAGACCACCGGCCCGCGGGGGCTTTAGTTGTAACTAGGGCGTTTCCCTCGATGATCAATTTCCCCGACAGACCAACCCAAGGAGCACATACACCGTGGTAACGACATCCTCGCCCACGCCCGCTTCCGCGGCCGCTGCGACTTCTGCTGCGCCCACGGAGCGAATGAGTGGGGCTCATGCTATTGTCCGCACGCTGGAAGATCTGGGCACCGATCTCGTATTCGGTATTCCAGGCGGTGCCGTGCTTCCGCTCTACGATGCACTGCATGGTTCAACCAAGCTGCGCCATGTGCTAACCCGCCATGAACAAGGCGCCGGCCACGCCGCCGAGGGTTATGCGCAGGCCTCCGGAAAGGTGGGCGTGTGCATCGCTACCTCCGGTCCTGGTGCGACCAACCTGGTTACCGCGCTTGCCGATGCCAACCTGGACTCCGTTCCCATCGTCGCCATCACCGGCCAAGTGGGCAGCAACCTTTTGGGCACCGATGCCTTCCAAGAGGCCGATATCCGCGGTGTCACCATGCCGATTACCAAGCACAACTACATCGTGACGGATCCCGCAGAGATCCCTTCCGCTATTTCGGCCGCCTTCCACTTGGCTTCTACCGGCCGCCCCGGTCCGGTGCTCGTGGATATCCCGAAGGACGTGCAAAACGGCTTTTTGGATTACCATTTCCCGGAAACGCTTGACCTGCAAGGCTACAAGCCGGTTACCAAGCCGCACCACCGGCAGGTGGCCCAGGCCGTGGAATTGATGGCGCATGCGGAAAAGCCCGTGCTCTACGTCGGCGGCGGAGTCATGAAAGCCAACGCCTCCCAGGAGCTGCTGGAGTTTGCAGAGCTGACGAATATCCCCGTGGTTACCACCTTGATGGCCCTGGGCTCCTTTCCAGACTCCCACCCGCTGCATCTGGGAATGCCGGGCATGCACGGCACCGTCCCAGCCGTCGCGGCGATGCAGCGCGCCGACCTCATCATCGCCATTGGTGCCCGCTTCGATGACCGCGTGACCGGCGATACCTCCACTTTCGCACCCAATGCGAAGGTCATCCACGCCGATATTGACCCCGCTGAGATTGGCAAGATCCGCGAGGTTACGGTCCCCATCGTCGGTGATGCGCAAAAGTGCTTGACCGCTCTTAGCAAGGAGTACCGCAAGAAGGACGTGCAGCCTGCCGCCGATGTGAAACAGTGGCACGATTACCTGCGCGGCATGCAGGAGCGTTTCCCGCGCGGTTACGAGCCCACCGATGATGGCCTGCTGAACCCGCAGTTCGTCTTGGAAAAGCTCAGCGAAACTGTAGGGCCGGAAGCTATCTACTGTGCGGGCGTGGGACAGCACCAGATGTGGTCCGCGCAGTTCTTGGACTTTGAGCACCCGCGTTCCTGGATCAACTCCGGTGGCGCCGGAACCATGGGCTACGCCGTTCCCGCTGCCTTGGGTGCAAAGGCGGCGCGCCCAGATAAAGAAGTCTGGGCCATCGACGGCGATGGCTGCTTCCAAATGACCAATCAGGAACTTACCACCGCAGCCTTGGAGGGCTTCCCGTTTAAGGTTGCCGTCATCAATAACGGCAACCTGGGAATGGTCCGGCAGTGGCAGACGCTGTTTTATGATCGGCACTATTCGCACACCAAGCTGCGCGAAGAAAACGCCTTCACCCCGGACTTCGTCCGCTTGGCCGAGGCTCTTGGCTGCGAAGCTATCCGGGTCACGTGCGAAGAGGATGTCGTTCCGGCCATTAAGCGCGCACAGGAAATTAACGATAAGCCAGTTGTCATTGACTTCATCGTCGGCCAAGACGCGCAAGTCTGGCCCATGATCGGCGGCGGTGCCTCCAATGAGGAAATCCAGTACGCCCGCGGCCTGCGCCCGCTTTTTGATGAAGCTGAATCCGCCGCGGAGACCCCGGCTGAGATCGACGAAACCATCCAGGAGGCATAAACCATGACGTACAACGAGGTAACTCGCCATACCTTATCGGTATTAGTCGAGGATGTAGAAAGCATCATCGCCCGCGTGGTGGGAATGTTCAGCCGCCGTGGCTACAGCCTGGTGTCCTTGGTCTCCGCACACACGGAAACCCCAGGGATTAACCGCCTGACCATCGTCGTGGATGCCTCTGAGGTCATTATTGAGCAGGTCACCAAACAGCTCAATAAGCTCATTCCGGTTATCAAGGTCGTGGAACTCAAGGAAGATTCCACCGTCGCCCGCGCCATCATGTTGGTAAAGGTGGCGGCTGATAATTCCAACCGCGCGCAGGTGGTGGATGCGGTAAATATCTTCCGCGCCCGCGTGGTGGACGTGGCAAAGGAATCGGTCATCGTGGAGGCTACCGGTACGCCGGGCAAGCTCGCGGCGCTACTTGAAGTGCTCGAGCCCTTCGGTATTCGCGAGCTCGTGCAATCGGGGCACGTAGCCTTGGGGCGCGGCCCAAAGGCTACGGCTCCCAAAAAGTAAATAAAATCTCACGATGTGAACACAATGTCTCGCGCGGTGGTATATACTCTGCGTCAGGACGCTTCATTACAGCTTTTCCTACCAAAGAATTGAGGATTTGAAATGGCTATTGATACCTACTACGACGACGATGCTGACCTGTCGATCATCCAGGGCCGCAAGGTAGCGGTTATCGGCTACGGCTCCCAGGGCCACGCCCACTCCCAGAACCTGCGCGATTCCGGCGTTGAGGTTGTTATCGGCCTGCGCGAGGGCTCCAAGTCCGCAGCCAAGGCGGAAGAGGCCGGCTTTGAGGTCAAGTCCGTCGCGGAGGCCTCCAAGTGGGCCGACGTCGTCATGCTCCTGGCACCGGATACCTCCCAGAAGGAGATCTTCGAAGAGCACATCGCCCCGAACCTGGAGGACGGCAATGCGTTACTGTTCGGTCACGGCCTGAATATCCACTTCAAGCTGATTGAGCCGGCTGCGTCCGTCACCGTCGGCATGGTCGCCCCCAAGGGCCCAGGCCACCTGGTCCGCCGCCAATTCGTTGACGGCAAGGGCGTTCCTTGCTTGATTGCCACCGAGCAGGACCCGAAGAACGAGGGCCATGACCTGACCCTGTCTTATGCCGCAGCAATCGGCGGCGCCCGCGCCGGCGTTATCCCCACCACCTTTGAGGCAGAAACTGTTACCGACCTCTTTGGTGAGCAGGCCGTCCTGTGCGGTGGTGTCGAGTTCCTCATCCGCAACGGTTTCGAGGTCCTGACCGAGGCCGGCTACGAGCCAGAGATGGCTTATTTCGAGGTCCTGCACGAGATGAAGCTCATCGTGGACTTGATGTTCGAGGGCGGCATTGCCAACATGAACTACTCGGTCTCTGATACCGCCGAGTTCGGTGGCTACATCTCCGGTCCACGCATCATCAACGCCGATACCAAGCAGCGCATGAAGGATGTCCTGTCCGATATTCAGGACGGCACCTTCACCAAGCGCCTGCTCGCCAACGTTGAGGGCGGCAACAAGGAGCTGGAAGATCTGCGCGAGGAATTTGCGCAGCACGAGATCGAAAAGACCGGCACCAAGCTGCGCGATCTCATGAGCTGGGTCAAGAATCCTTTGGACGCTACTGCCTAGTCAATAGCTGAATCCAGTGCGGCCCGCGGGAAACTCCCCGTGGGCCGCTTTTCTTACTTGTACCTTGGATTCCAGCGCTACGCCCGTGAGGTACCGCGGAGGTGTTGCGGGTAGTATTGGCCCTATGGGTTTTACGACGCCAAGCTATGATCTCAGGGACCTTTTTTCGCGGATTGACCGGGGCGATATCCAGCTTCCGGATTTCCAGCGCAGCTACGCCTGGGATGAAGACCGCATCCGCTCACTTATCGTTACGGTCCTGCGTGGATACCCCATCGGCGCGCTGATGGCCCTAGATACCCGCAATGAAAAAATGCGTTTCCGCCCGCGGGTTTTGGCAGGTGCGCCCGAAGTTGGCGTCGAGCCTGGATTGCTCCTTCTGGACGGTCAACAGCGCCTTACCTCCCTGTATCACTGCTTCAACGGCGAGGGGTTTGTCAAGACCACTGACTTCCGGAAAAAGAAGGTCCACCGCCGCTTTTTTATTGACGTCCGTGCCGCGGTGAGCGGGGACTTGCTTGCCGATGACGCCATTTTCGCCGTCGACCAAAACGGCGAGATCTGCTCGCACTTCGGCCCCGATGTTGATGGGGCTATCACCTGCCGCCAAGATGGTCTGGATAATATGTGCATCCCTGTGGCCTCGCTACTCAGCGAGGAAGGCACCAGCATGCTTTTCGAGCTCGCCGCCACACACGAGCAATACAGCGCCGAACTTGCCGCGTTCAATAACCGCATCGTGCGCCCCTTAGCGGGCTACGATATCCCCATGATCCGGCTATCCCGCGAAACGGAGCGCTCCGGAATCGGTTCCATCTTTGCCCAGGCGAATTCCGCAGGCTTACAGATGGATGTCTTTGATCTCTTGACCGCCGTCTTTGCCTCCGAAGATCCGACTTTCCACCTTGCCAACGATTGGCAGCAGGTGGAAAAGGATCTGCGGGATTCTCCTGCGCTCGATGGCATCGGACGTAATGAATTCCTCTCCGCAGTGTCCCTCTTGGTCACAGGGGAGAAGGGCAATGCCGGCGGCCAGCGCGAAGACATTTTGAAGCTGTCCCTGTCCGAGTACAAGGCGGCCGCGCACGACCTGCGCATTACCTTCCACGAGGTCGCCGAATTCTTGGCGCAGCGCCGCATTTTAAGCCTGGATCAGGTTCCTTATACCGAACAGATCGTGCCGCTGGCGGTCATCATTGCGCGCCTGGCAAAGCGGCCCGGGGCGCTTTCCAGCCAGCAGGCCTGGAACCGCATCGACCAGTGGTTCTGGTGCGGCGTTTTTGGTGAGCTCTACGGTTCTTCCGCGGTGCCGCTGCGCGCCGCCCGCGATGTGGATGAGGTGACCGAGTGGGTAGCCGGGGCCACCGATGATGTTCCCAAGACGGTCGCGGATGCAGGATTCCGGGAATCCCGCCTGCTCTCGGTCGATGAAAACGATGGGGTATGGCACGGAATCTATGCCCTGCTTATGGCCCGCGGCGCGAAGGATTGGCGGACGGGCAGCGAATTTACTCGTCACACCTTTGAAGAGTTGAAGCCCGGGTTTTTCCCGGTATTCCCACTGAATTGGTGCCAGCGCCACGGGGTGGATTCGGTCTTGGCCCATTCGGTCATGAACTACACCCCGATGGGCAAGCGCACAGAGGTCGTCCTCGATGGGTTCGCGCCGAACCGCTACCTGCCTCGCGTGCAGTCCAAGTCCATCATGGAAGACGAGGAATTTGATGCCGTCCTGGCATCGCACGACCTCGATGTCGCTAACCTAAGGGAGTCAAAGATTCAGGAATTCTTGGCTGATCGTCGCCATCGCTTCGTGGATCTAGTGGAAGAAACCTTAGGCATTCCCGTCATTCGAGATGTCGATGAAGCAAACCTGGCCGGCGGTGAAGAGGGGCCACATGCGTTTGGCCGCTAAGAGGTATCGGGCGGCTGCAGCGGTTATCGCAGCCTCCCTCGTACTTGTTGGCTGCGGCGATGCCTTGCAGGAACCCAAACTGGTCAAGCGAGGTCTGTCGGATCTCTCCGAGTCCGATGTCGAGCTCGAGCGCGCCAAGTCGGAGAATCAAAACCGCCTTATCGATCCCAAGTTCGCCGGCAAGCTGGACATCATCGACGATCCGAGTGGCATCGACGCCGCGCGGACCTTCTTCGATGATTCAGATTCCATGGTGCTCTTTGCGCCCGATGATAAATCCGTGTTGCGCGCGGCAACGTTGGCGATTAACCAGCACTTGCCGGCCGTGGAATATGATCGCTCGCGCCGCGGTGACATCCTCAACTTGGTCGGAGACTTGGAGGTAAAACGACTCGTTATCGTGGGCGATATCCCGTGGACGCAATCCAGCGGTGATTTCACTGTCATCAAGGATCCGGGAACGCATGAAGCGCTGGGGGATTTTACGGCCTTCCAGTACGAGTCCAAGGTGGTTGCCTCGCCGAACCAGGTGGTCAAGGACATCGCGCGGCTGGATAAAACACCCTACGTTGAGTTGCGTCCTGCCTGGATTCCTTATGAGGGCGAACCTGACGATGATGGCAAAAAGCTGCCGGCCGTCCCGGCACAGTCGCGGCGCGATGGCCAGATGGCGCCCAATATCGTGGCCACGGCGGATAGTCCGGTAGCCAATGTCATTACTGCCGCGGCCTATGGTGGCTCGGTTTTAGTGATGCCGACGGCGGATCCGCTGGAAGATAAGCGGAGTATGGCCATGGTGGCAGGGCTCGATGAGGGCTCGCTTATCGCTTTGGGCCCGGAATTCGGTCACGTGAAAGAATTTAAGGAAAAAATACGGCAGGGCACCCCAAACTGAACTACACTTCCTTCACACGCGGTTATTGTCGCGTAATGCACAACGAAGTGAAACGAAGGATGATATGTCGAAGCCGGTAGTTCTTATCGCCGATAAATTGGCCCAATCCACAGTGACGGCTTTGGGGGATTCCGTCGAGGTGCGTTGGGTAGATGGCCCGAACCGCGAGGAATTGCTTGCCGCGGTTCCAGAGGCGGATGCGCTGCTCGTGCGCTCGGCCACCACGGTCGACGCTGAGGTTTTAGAAGCAGCACCCAAACTAAAGATTGTGGGCCGCGCGGGAGTGGGACTAGATAACGTGGATATTGACACCGCCACCAATAAGGGCGTCATGGTGGTCAACGCTCCCACCTCCAATATCCACTCTGCGTGCGAGCAGGCGATTGCCCTGCTTTTGGCCACTGCCCGCCAGATTCCTGCGGCGGATCAGTCCCTGCGCGAGGGCGAGTGGAAGCGCTCTTCCTTCAAGGGCGTCGAGGTCTACGGCAAGACTATTGGCATCGTCGGCTTCGGCCACATCGGTCAGCTTTTTGCCCAGCGGTTAAGCGCCTTTGAAACGAAGATTATTGCCCACGATCCTTATGCCAATCCGGCGCGTGCGGCAGCGCTTGGCGTGGAATTGGTCGAGCTGGAAGAGCTGATGGCGCAGGCAGATTTTGTCACCATTCACCTGCCCAAGACGCCCGAGACCGCCGGAATGTTCAACGCGGAGCTTCTGGCCAAGGCAAAGGAAGGCCAGATTCTTATCAACGCCGCCCGCGGCGGCCTCGTAGATGAGCAGGCCTTGGCGGATTCCATTACCTCCGGCCACCACCGCGGTGCGGGCTTTGACGTCTACTCCACGGAGCCGTGCACGGATTCCCCGTTGTTTAAGCTGCCGCAGGTCACGGTCTCGCCGCACTTGGGCGCGTCCACCGTGGAGGCACAGGACCGCGCGGGTACCGATGTCGCCGCATCTGTGCTCAAGGCTCTGGCCGGCGAGTTCGTTCCCGATGCGGTCAACGTCTCCGGCGGCACGGTGGGAGAAGAGGTTGCCGGCTGGCTCGACCTCGCCCGCAAGCTGGGCCTTACGGCCGGACGCCTGTTGGACCAGGCTCCCGTCGCCGTGGAGATCGAGGCTTGCGGCGAGCTGTCCACTGAGGACGTGGACGTACTGGGCCTTTCCGTCGTACGCGGCCTGTTTAGCGGCGTGACCTCAGAGCCGGTTACCTTCGTCAACGCGATGAAGATTGCCGAAAGCCGCGGGGTCGAGGTTTCGGTATCCACCAACCCAGAATCCAAGGGCCACCGTTCTTCCTTGCAGGTCAAGGTCATTAGTGCAGAGGGCGTGACCTCTTCGCTTACCGGTGCTCTCATCGGCATCGACGGGACCGAAAAGTTTGTGCGCATCAATGGCCGCGGCGTGGATATGCGGGCTGAGGGCCGCAACCTCTTCTTCCGCTATGCCGATGCCCCAGGCGCGCTGGGTACCGTGGGTACCAAGCTGGGTGCAGCAGGTATCAACATCATCGCCGCGGCCTTGACGCAGGGCAAGCAGGAATCCGATGCCGTGCTCATCTTGCGCGTGGAGTCCGAGGTGCCAGATTCTCTCATCGAGGAGATCAACTCGGCCCTTGGCGCTACGTGCCAGCAATTCGACATGGATGAATAACCTCAGCGCAGGTTAGGAGAGTGGCCTAACCGCGTACGTGTGCCCGCCCATCGCGCAGATTTCTGCTGCGATGGGCGGGTTTCCTTTGGTAGGCTAATGTCTAATCCACTATGTGAGAAAGGAATCTTATCTAATGAAATTAGCGGTTATTGGCGGCGACGGCATTGGGCCGGAAGTAACGGCGGAAGCCCTGAAGGTATTGCGGGCGGTGCGCAGCGATATTGAAACCACCGATTATGACCTGGGCGCGCGGCGCTACCTGCGCAATGGCGAGCTTTTAACGGACGCGGACCTGGCGAGCTTGCGCGAACACGATGCCATTTTGCTGGGCGCCATCGGCGCACCCGGCGAGGTCCCCCCAGGTGTTCTGGAGCGCGGCCTCTTATTGAAGATGCGCTTTGCGCTCGATCACCACGTGAACCTACGCCCCTCCATCTTGTATCCCACGGCCCACTCGCCCCTGGCTAACCCGGGCGAGATTGATTTCGTCGTGGTGCGAGAAGGCACCGAGGGCCTGTACTGCGGCAATGGCGGCACGCTGCGGGAAGGAACGCCGCACGAGGTAGCCAGCGAGGTATCGCAAAATACCCGCTTCGGGGTAGAGCGCGTGGTGCGGGACGCTTTTGCGAGGGCATCGCAGCGCCGCAATCACCTGACCCTGGTGCACAAGACGAATGTCCTCGTTAATGCCGGCGATCTGTGGCACCGCACGGTAGAAGAAGTCTCGGCAGAATATCCGCAGGTGGAAGTGGACTACAACCACATCGATGCCGCGACCATCTACATGGTGACGGATCCGGCCCGCTACGATGTCATCGTTACCGATAACCTCTTCGGCGATATCTTAACGGACTTAGCAGGCGCTATTACCGGCGGAATTGGATTGGCTGCATCGGGCAATATCGATGCCTCGGGTAAGAACCCTTCCATGTTTGAGCCGGTGCACGGTTCGGCGCCCGATATTGCTGGACAAGGCATCGCGGATCCAACCGCGGCCATCTTGTCGGCGGCGATGCTCTTGCGGCAGCTGGGTGATGAAGGCAATGCGCAGAAGATTGAAAAGGCGGTGGCGGAGGACATCGCCAAGCGTGGCGATGCCCCAATCAAGACCGTCGAGGTGGGAGACCGCATCGCGGGGAGCCTGAAGGCTTAAGCGTAAGGAATCCTGAGTGCGAATCCGGTTCCGGCGGGGACCTAAAGGATCTTCGCAAATTAACACCGCAAACTTTGCACACATGTAAAGGCTACCGTTTAGTAGGATGGCCGTTATGCGTTTAGGACGAATTGCACACCCAGAAGGAATTTGCTTTGCCATCATTGACGGGCCGAAAGATGCCCCGATGGAGGAGCTTGTAGCTAAAGAAATCTCCGGCACGCCATTTACCCCGCCGGAGCCCACCGGCCGTGAATGGAAGCTGGGCGAGGTGCGGCTCTTGGCGCCGACCCTGCCTACCAAGGTCGTAGCGCTCGGCCGGAACTATGCCGACCACGTCGCGGAGGTCTTTAAGAAGTCCTCGGATTCGCTGCCGCCAACCATCTTCTTGAAGCCATCGACCGCGGTTATCGGCCCGAATGAGGCCATCAAGATTCCCGATTACGCCACCAACGTGGAGTTTGAGGGCGAGCTGGCCGTGGTTATTTCCAAGCCATCGAAGAATATCAAGGCTGAAAACTGGAAAGACCACGTTTTGGGCTACACCATTTGTAACGATGTTTCCTCGCGTGACCTGCAATTTAAGGATGGCCAGTGGGCGCGCGCCAAGGGTATTGATACCTTCTGCCCGCTGGGCCCGTGGATTGAAACGGACCTGGATAGCTTGAACCTTGATGATCAGAAGATCAATGCGTACCTGACCCACGATGGTTCCCGGGAGCAGAAGCAGGATTCCAATACCGATCAGATGATCGTCAAGATGGGCGGCATCCTGGAAGAGATTTCTGCCGCCTATACCTTGCTGCCTGGCGATGTCATCACTACCGGCTCGCCTGCGGGAACCGCACCGATGGTGCCGGGCGATACCATTGAGGTTGAGATTCCAGGGGTTGGCACCCTGCGCAATACGATTGCCAGGGCGCAGTAGGTTCACTGCAATGCAGCTGCCGCTGGTGAGGTACTGGTAGAAGGAGAACGGCGTGCCGGAACATTCGCATCAAGGCCACCGCGGGTCCGCGCCGAGCGCGCAGGAGATGGAGGAGCGCTACCGCGCCACCGCGCAGGTCTGGTCGGGGAGCCCGAACGCCACGCTGGTGGATTATGTCAGCGACCTTCCGGCCGGTACCGCCCTCGATATCGGCTGCGGGGAAGGCGCTGATGTCCAGTGGCTACACGAGCGTGGATGGCGGGTGCTCGGCATCGATTTTGCTCCCACGGCCGTAGCGCGGACTAGGGCGCGTGGAGTCCCCGCCGAGGTTGCCACCTTTGATGAATTTAGCCACGCGCCATTTGATCTGGTTACCGTCCACTACGGCAGCGTCCGCGCCACCGCAGGGGAAGTAGCACTGCTGGAAAAACTCGTAGCCCCGGGTGGAACCTTGCTCTATGTTCACCACGACATGGAATCAGAAGAAATCGCCATGCCGGAATGGCTGGCGGAAAATCTTTCCGAGTTGACGGTGCAGACCCTGCGGCGATCGCCGCGCCAAGTTACTAGCGGCGCAGGTGCCCATCACACCAGTGATGTGGTCCTGGTAGCGAAGAGGCGCTAAGCCGCGCCGCGCTTTTAAAGGCTGAGCGCGCGAAGGATTGTTTGCAGCTTGGCGGTGGTTTCTTCCAGCTCGGCCTGGGCATTGGACGCACCGACCACGCCGCCGCCAGCCCACGCGCGGGCGGAGAGGCCATCACCGGCAACTTCTGCGCAACGGATGGCTACCATGTATTCACCATCGCCAGAGCTATCGCACCAGCCGACGGTGCCGGCATAGAAGCCGCGGTCGGTCTCGGCGGTCTCAATAAGCGCCTGCGCCGCTTCCGTTGGCGTGCCGCAGATTGCAGGGGTGGGGTGGACTACTTCTGCCAATTCCAGGGCGGTGAGCTCTTTATCCCGCAAGGTGCCGGTGACCGGAGTGCCCAAGTGCCACATCTCACTGGTGTGTATGAGCTGCGGGGTCTCGGGGATATCGAGGCTGCTGCACAGCGGCTCTAATATCCTGCGCAGGTGTTCTACCACGAAGGAATGCTCGAGCAGATCCTTGGCGGAGTGCAAGAGGTCTTGGCTGGCAATGTGGTCTGCCGCTTTATTGGCTCGGCGCGGCGTGGAGCCGGCGAGTGGGAATGCAGACACGGTCGAGCCTTGGCGCTTGATGAGTACCTCCGGCGAGGAACCAACCAGCATGGCCCCTGGGCGGCCTGCGGGCGAGAGATCCGCAATGAACCCGTCGCGGTTGACGGAGAGATCGATAAGGCGCGCGGCCACGAGCCGGGGGTCGATGGGGGCGGCAAATTCGATATCGACCGCGCGGGCGAGGACCACCTTTTCTAGTTTGGAGGTCTCGATGGTGCCGATGGCCGCCTCCACGCGGCGCAGGTGCTCCTCGGGCTCTGGGTCAAAGCCCACGACGCGGGAATTGAGCGATTGGTTGCGGTAAAACGCGTGGGGTTCTAGCGGCCCGTCTTCCCGGATGATGAACTCTGGAACGGTCAAGGCGGCGGGGGTATCGGAGTCGAAGGGGATGGCGCCAACTACCATCTCGGCATCGCCGCGGCGCAAGGCGTCAACCGCGGCCTCGGCACTGGTAAAGGTTGCCCGCGCACCTTGGGTACGGACAGACCCCGTTGCTCGGGAGAGCAAGAAATCGGGGGCGGTGCTTGGTCTGTCTTCGTGCATGAGGATCTAGCTTAGTGCCTTATTAAAAGATGGTAGAAATTGCCCTCCGCCAAGCGTGTGGGCACCCGTTGGCGCGGCGGCTGTGGCTAGTGTTAACAATGTGGCTAATGTTACTAAATTTTCCCTACGGGCCGGCTATCTCCTTGCAGCGCTCATGATTGCTAGCGGTGCGTTCTCTGCCCCGGCAGTGGCTTCTGCGCAAGAAACGCCAGCAGCTCCCGAGAAACCGGCCCCTCCCGCCCCTGCACCGGAACCGGCACCGGATGACTCCCACCTGCTGCCAGAAGGCGTTGAGGAATCCACGCCGAACCAGCCAGCACCTGCGCCGGCCCCAGCCCCAGACGTGGCGCCGGCGCGCCCAGCGCCTGATGCCAGCATCAACCCCCATCCGCCCATTGCTCCTGGGGACACGCGGTCGCTGGAGATGGAGCATGAAGGCAAAAAGCGTCGCTACCTCCTGCGCATCCCAGATAATTACTCGCCCGAGGCTCCTACACCGGTGCTCTTTGGATTTGGTGGGTGGGGAGATTCCCCGGAGGAGTTCTCTGGCTACGCGCGCATGGGAACGACTAAGGCCACCGATGATGCGATCATCGTCTATCCAGAAGGCTTCGAACGCGCCTGGGAGCCAGCGCCCTATGCAAAGACGCGCGACGGCGAGGATATCCGCTTTATCAAGCGCATTTTAGATGCTGTGGATGCGGACTATCACGTGGACCGCAACCGCGTCTACGCCATGGGAATGTCCAATGGGGGCGGTTTTACCTCAGTATTGGGCTGCCACGCCCAAGATATGTTCGCGGCGGTAGCGATGGTCTCCGGGGCGCTTTATACCCCAGTGGAAACCAATTGCGTCGATGCGCCGATGCACACGCTCATCATGCACGGCACCAGGGATAAAATGCTCACCTATGAGGGTGGCACCCGCCATGAATCCGGCTACCTTCCCGTGCGCACCGTCTTAGGCGGCTATCTGCACCGCAACCACTGCGATATGACCTTCCAGTCCCACCCCGCCGCCGGTCACTCCGAGCGCCTGGGCTTTAATGGGTGCGCCAAGGACGTGGAACTGTACAAGGTACCCGGCGACCACACGTGGTTCTGGCAGCCGGATACCGCAAACATTGTGTGGTCCTTTTTAGCCACCAAAACCCACGTGTAGGGGCCCGGGCGCAACCCGGGGCAGCATTAGCGCACGCGCGGAATCTGCGTCGTGGCATCATCGGCCTGCGGCGGCACAGATTGCTCTGGCTGCTCGGGTTGTGCAGCCTGCTCGCCGGCGCCCTTCTTGCGGAAGAATTGGACATAGACCAAAAGACCAATTCCTAGCACGAGCGCGAATGCGCCGAGCCCTGCCAAGATGCCAGCCCAGAAGCTGCTCTTGGTCAGCGAGGCGGTGTAGGCGGCATCGGCAAGCGCCTCATTGTTCTGGCCCTTGCCGCCCGCGGAGGCGTTGGGTGCAGGCTCCGTACTCCGGTTTTCGGACTTAGTGCCCTTGGATTTGCTGTCCTTAGACTTGCTGCTCTTGGACTGCGGGGTGGACTTGCCCGCGGATTTCTGGCCAGAATTTCCGCCGGACTTGGATTGCGAGGCCTTAGAACCGGAGCGAGAGCCGCTGCTTGACGATGATCCCTTCGATGAGCCCCCACCCGAATTGCGCGACGCAGCACCAGAGCCTGCCCCAGAACCGTGGGCCGATCCCTTGTTGGATCCGGAGTTTGACCCCGACTTAGAGCCTTGGGTGGATCCCTGCTTCGAACCAGATTTTTTCTCTGCGGCCTTTCCACCGGAGCCGCCGGAGCCACCGGACTGGCCCTGCTTAGACGGCTTATCGCCAGATTTATCCTTGGCGTCTTTGTCCTTCTTCTTATCGCCCTCGAGGAATTTTTGGCCTTCCTTCAGGGTATTTTCCAGCTCCTTATCCAGGCCCGCGATGGCCTTATCTACTCCCTTGATGTCCTTGGCCAGCTGATCTGGGCGGGAGGTTCCGCCCGAAGGGACGCTTCCTTCGGCATCATCGGACTCGTCGTAGTCCACGCCGCACAGCTCTGCTGCATCCGCGTCATCGCCCACGAGGAATCCGGCGTGCAGGTGGTGGCGGGAGCCATCGGGAAGCTCAAAGGTAAAGCTCACGGCGTAGGTGCCCGGCTTGGTAAAAGCGAAGGCAGGGTGGGAGTGGGACCTGCCCGGATAGTCCCAAGCGGTGCCGTCCTCGGTGTCCATACGGACTTTGAGATCGCCGATGCCCTCATTCTGGAAGGCCACAATGCGCCCATCCTCGGGACCAGACGCGATGGCCATGCTTAAGGTCGCGGTCTGCTTCGAGCCGAGGTATTCCTCCGAGAGTTCCTGGGTATTAAAGCCCAACCATGGAACATCCTCAATCTGGGTTTGCGGGAGTACCCATCCCTCGTCGGGCAGGGAAGGGATCTTGAGATCAGAAATACGCTGCTTGTTCTTCTCCGCTACCTCTACCGCGAATTCTTCGGACTGGTATTCCTTGCGTTTGTGATCGTCCTTGACCACAAAGCTGATATCCCCGCCTTCATCCTTGAGCGCCATGTCTTGGTGGCCTTCGGTGATGCGGATAAAGTCCTCGGCGCTGCAGGTCTCTGCGGCATGCGCGGTGGCCATAACGGAAGAGGGTAGACCCACTCCGGTGAGGGTTCCCACGCTGAGGAATCCGGCGGTGCCTAGGGCAAGAGCGGTACGGCACAAGGGTTTCATGATTCGATGGTTTCCTTTCGTGGGGTGTTCTCGGAAGCGTTGGCTGGCACGCGAGGAGAAGAGTGGCCCGGTTTGCGGCGAGAGCGCAGGAAGGGATGCAGGGCCCAGACAATGAGGAAGAGGACCGTGAGCGTGAGCACGATGGTCGCGCCCGCGGGAAGATCGATGGCCCACGCCAAATAGATGCCAAAGAAGCTGCACACTGCGCCGATGATGGCGGAGAGGAACATCATCGTGGTCAGATTGGCCGTGAGCAGGCGCGCCGTGGCGGCCGGGGTAATCAGCAGGGCGAGGACCAAGATATTGCCGATGGTGCTTACGGAAATGACCACCGCGGCGGTCACGCACAGGTAGAGGATGATATCTAGGGCGAAGACCGGCAGGCCCATGGCGCGGGCGGTTTCCCGGTCCAAGCAGGTGGCATTTAGCTGCGGGCCAAAAGCCACGACTACGGCAAGGACCACCAGGCAGACGCTTGCCGCGACGGTGATATCTGTGCGGGAAACGCCGGTCAGCGATCCAAAGAGGAAGCTGGTCAGCGATGCGCTATAGCCATCCGTGCGCGAAATAATCACCATGCCCAAGGCAAAGGCTGCGGCGAAAAAGATGCCGATGATGGAATCGGCGCGCACGTGGTTGCGTTGCGAAAACGCGGCGATGAGCACCGCGACGACCGCACCGGCAACCGCCCCGCCCAGCAGGACCGAGGTCTGCAGCGCAAAGGCGATGGCCAGGCCCGGGAACACGGCGTGCGAGACGGCATCGCCAATAAAGGCCATGCCACGCAGCACCACATAACAACCGATGACTCCACACACGATGGCGGCGATGAGCGAAATGCCCACCGCCCGGGCGAGGAAATCGAGGTGGGGATTGGTTAAATCCCGCAGGAAATCGATAAATGAGATATCAATCATGCAGCGACTCCAATCGCAGCGAGCAACGGGGACGAGGCACTGACGCCAAATGCGCGGGTCCACGGATCCTTGTCGGCCAAAAGCTCCTCGGCGGGACCGTCTGCAATAACCGTGCGATTAAATAGCACCAGGCGCTTGCACGTGTGCGCCGCCTCAGACAGGTTATGGGTAGACATCACGATGGATTTTCCTTGCTCCGCAAGCTCGGCGAAAAGCTCCAAAAGGGCCTCGGTATTCGGGGCGTCGAGCCCGGTGAAAGGTTCATCGAGCAGCAAGACCTCCGGCTGAATGGCCAGGGCGCGGGCGATCAGTACGCGCTGGCGCTGGCCGCCGGAAAGCTCCTCGATGGGCCGGGAGGCAAATTCCTCCATATGCACCAAACGCAGCGCCTCCGCGGCGGCCGCATGATCCTTTTTCCCAGGGCGCTTGAACCAGCCAATGAGCCCGGTGCGCCCGCTGAGCACGGTGCGGTACACGTTGATGGGAAAGCCCCATTCCACCTCGTGGCGCTGGGGAACATAGCCCACAGAACCGGTGACGGTGCACGTGCCAGAGGAGGGGATAAGGCCCAAAATAGAGCGCATCAGCGTGGTCTTACCCGCACCGTTGGGGCCTAGAAGCCCAATGAATTCACCGGTACCTACCTCGAGGTTGGCGTCCTCAATCACGGTGCGGCCAGATAGGGCTACCTGCAATCCGCGCACCTGAATGCACGGCTTAGACATGGCCATCGCCCCGCTTGCGGGATTTCGCGAACACGGCAACACCGGCGATTAGTACGATGATTCCGCCGCCGACCAAAACATAAACCCATACCGGCAGGGAAGAATCCTCGGTCGTGGCGTCTGCCGGGTTCCACTCCGCATCCTGGGCGGCCTGGATGTCTGCGCCATCGCCCACGGCGAAGGTCAGTACGCCATCGGTGCTAAACTCCTCGCCGTTTGTGGTTTCACCCTTAATCCGGATGCCCACCTGGTGGGTGCCCGGCTCCGTAAAAGTCCAGTTGGCGTGGGTGTGCGTATTGAGGTCTACCCAGAACTCCGACTCGCCTTTTTCTGCCGTAGACCACAGCAGCTGGGGTGCCTCAAAGCCGCCGTTTTGCAAGAAGAGGGAAAAATCTCCTGGGCCGGAGTGGCCGAGGAATTCCATGGTGACGCCGCGATCGGCGTTATCGACAAGCGAAGGCGCCTGGGTATTCCACCCCAGCCACGGGACGCCGACCTGCTCAGTCTGCGGGACAACCCAGACATCCTCACCGGATTGGGCACCCACAAAGCTAAAATCATCGGTATCCGGCAGCGTTTGCTGGGCCGCATCGCCTACCGAGAACACCAGGTCATCAAGGTGGCGCCACACCGGGGAATCGCCTGCATCATCGCGGGCCAATAGCTCGGCATCAGAGCCATTAAGCAGCGTGCCGATATCAACGTGGCCCGCATCGATGACCTTTTCTTCGCCCTCTGGCGCAACGGTTTCATCCGCATCAACTACCTGCGCGAGGTCGCCGGCCCAAGCGGGCGTTGCGGATACGGCCAATCCGGCGGTGACGATGCAGGCTGCCGTGCGAGTGGCCGCGCGGGTAACGGTTCGAGAGGCAAGGTTAAGCATGGTTATCTCCATTCGAAGGATGTAGGCAACGCTGCAGCGAGTCAGCATTGAATTTCATGAGATCGATATAAGTAGGCACGGCATCATCAAGCGTGTCGCCGTAAATGGGGCATAGCTCCACGTTTTGCTGCGCGGCGGCCTCCTTCAGCGTGCTGGCGCTGGCCTGTTCCACCGGCTCCACAAAGACGGCGGGAAGGTGCAGGTTCTCCAGCGTCCGGCGCAGGGCAATGACCTCCCGTGGCGAAGGCTCAATGGCGGGATTGGGCGTCACGAACCCAGCCACCGAAAGGCTGTAGCCTTGCTCTAAGTAGGCATAGCCGTGGTGGGTGGTGACCAAGTGCCGATTGCTCTGGGGGATAGAAGAAATCGCGCGGTCCACGTACCCGTCCAGCTCGCGCAGTTCCGCGATATAAGACTCGGCACGGGCGCGGTAATCGGCGCCGTGAGACGGATCCGCATTCGCCATTTCTTCAGCGATGACATCGACATAGGCAATGGCATTGTCCACGTTGTGCCACAGGTGCGGATCCACCTCGCCGTGGATGTGTTTACCCAAGACAGCCTGGGGGAGCAGATACGTATCCGCACCGGGCGTTCCCAAGAAGCGGTAGGCGGGATCCGGCGGAATGGGCTGCAGGACCGAGGAGGGGACCGCCACTGCGGTATGCGCGGGATCAAAATGCTGGTCTTGATCGCGCAGATCAATAGATCCCTTAGCCACGTCAGCGGCAATATCCACGTGGCCGGAATCAATGACATCCATATCCTCCGGCGGGTTCACTCCTACCGCGACGGTGAGATGCTCTACCTCTGTGCCATCTGCCTGAAAGCCAAGCTTATAGATGCCCGGCTCAGAAAAACCCCACGAGACGTGAGTGTGCGCATTGGCCGGGAGGGTGACCGCGTCATCGCCTGCGTCGATGCCATCGGCGCTATTAAACAGCACTTCCGGCGTACCGAAGGTGGAGACCACGTAGGCTGCGACATCGCCTGGCCCCTCGGCAGAGACCATGCGGAAATCGACGCCGGAGTTGCGCTGTTCAGCACCGCTGATGCGCAGGCCCAACCAGATGGCATCCAGGGAGACATCTTCTACCAGCGGCACGAGGGTAGCGCCGCGGGTGGAGGCGGAGTCAGCGACTTCCACCACGGGCGCGTCCGTGGACTCGTGCAAGGTATCTATCAGCGATTGCGGTTCCAAGAGGTATCCATTGCTCAAGGCCAGATCCGCATTGGCCACGTTGCGCACCGTACGCAGCGTGGGCTCAAAGGTGTGCGGGTCCTTTCCACTCGGGATAAGCCCGGTGACCGAGGCATCCTCGCCTGCGACGTGGCGGGCCATATCCGCCAGAATGGGCGTCGTCGCAACCACGCTGAAGCGATCAGAGGTATCCACCGCTGCCGAGGTCGTGCAGCCTGCCGCGAGGAGGGAGACGCCGAAAAGCGCCCCGACGGCCTGCAGCCCGCGCGGTACGAAACGGTAGTGGGGCACTGGCATTAATTCTTTGCCCTCGCGACAGCTAGTCGTGCAATACCCAGGCCAAGGAACAGCATGCCCAGGCCGAGCACACCGATGCCAAGCGGCATGGTGGGGGTCCCAGTATTGGCAAGAGCCGCGTTACCGCCCTTACCGGATGCGTTCGCACCGGAACCGCCAGCGCCATCCTGGCCAGCACCGGAACCATTGGAGCCCGCGCCGGCTGCGGCGCCAACACCACAGTCGCCGCCATCCGGGTTCACTTCCGCGCCCAGGTCAAAGTGGCCATTATCGAAGGAGCCCTCTGGCCTGCCACCGCCGACGACAAAGTGCAGCGTTGCCTGGCCGGCCACCTGCTTGCCGGCAGAGGTTTGGGCCACCTGGCGGATCGTCACGTCATAGGCGCCCTGCTTTTCGAAGACCCAGTTAGGATGCACGTGGGTATTGGGCGCGATATTGTAGCTGCCTTCAACGGCGCCGTTGGCGCCCCGGAACCATTCATCGCCGACGATCTTGCCCAGGCCACCCTGGCTGTAGACCATCATGGCACCAGGGCCTTTCATGTCTACGAGTTCCCAGGTAACGTCGCCCGGAATGTGCTCGCGCATGGAGGGGCTCTGGGTATTCGCACCGAGCCACGGCACGCCATCGACCTGCGTAGAACCAATCATCCAGGCCTGGCCGGCCGAAACAGGTCCAACATCTTCTGGCAGCTCGACGCCGGAATTATCGGAGAGGTAGAAAGTCGCGCCATCGGCATCGCGCCACTGCGGTGGCGAGACCGTATCGTCTTTAATCTTCGGGATAATACCCGGTCGGCACTCTGGGTCCGTGGACTGTCCGCCGCTTGCAGCGTTGTCGCCTTGGCCACCCTCGGATTTGCCGTGTCCGGCGTCATTGCCGGAGTTATCTGCATCGCCAGAACCGCCCGCAGAACGGTGACCGGAGACTGCCTCTCCGCCTTCGCCCACCTGCCAGGTATAGGTCACCGCGTTACTGGTTTGGCCGTTGGAGGAGGCCTGAACGGTCATCTCATAGGTACCAGCCTCACTAAAGGCCCAGTTAACGTGGCGGTGTGCAGGACTCGGCTGGTTAATAACCTCGCTGCTGGTCAGCTCCATCGAACCGGAATTGGTCACGGCACCGACGTTGCCAAACCCAGTGGTTTCAAAGACATAGACCGAACCCGGCCCGGAGATATTGGTGAATTCGAAGTCAATGTTGGTAAAGCCGCCATCGCGTGCCGGCTGCGTATCCCAGCCCGGCCAGATGATATTCGGGTCCTGGGTCTGGGGCAGGAAGTAGGTTGACTGACCAATCTCGGGAACGGCCTCG
This sequence comes from Corynebacterium accolens, assembly GCF_023520795.1. Taxonomy (NCBI): domain Bacteria; kingdom Bacillati; phylum Actinomycetota; class Actinomycetes; order Mycobacteriales; family Corynebacteriaceae; genus Corynebacterium; species Corynebacterium accolens. The sequence continues at coordinate 1,135,532 of NZ_CP046605.1, forward strand.
GTGGCATCGGACCATGCCGATTCCACGACCTGGAGCAGCACGTCATCGCCGGGGCGCTGGACGTGCGAACCGGTGACGTCTTCCTGCATGGATAGGTGCAGCTGGCCATCCGGTGCGGTGACGTAGAACGCATCGATATGGCCGGAGTCAAAGACGTCCTCGAAGGCCAAGGCTGGCGTGGCCGGAACGAAAAACGCGAGGAGGGCGGTAATCACCGCCGCGAAAATGCGGCTGCCAGGCCGGTGGGCTCTGGTGCGCGAAGTGGTGTTGGTATCCATGGTTGATATTCCTTTAAAGCGTTTGGGCTGGGGTTCCCATTAGCTGCGGATTAGTTATTAGATGCGCCAGCCAAAGCGCTCACGAATGAGATCTTGGTTGTCGCGGAAGAAGTTGTAGAAGGCCTTGAAGGTGATGCCAAGGACCGCAGGCAAGACCAGAGCCCAAGGGTTAAACGAGTTGCCTGCAGGAGCAGACGGCTTGGACGGCTCAGAAGGCTTCGATGGCTTAGACGGTTTCGAGGGCTTGGATGGCTTTGCCGAGTCCGAAGGCTTGTCGGACGGCTTCTCGGAAGGCTTATCCGATGGGGCATCGGATGGCGCGGCCGTAGAACAGGACTTCACCGCGTCATCACCAATGGCAAAGGTCAACGTCTGTGGCTCCGACGCAAGTTCTTTGCCGTCGGTGGTAGTTGCCGTATAGGTTGCCTCAAACGTGTAGATGCCCGGCTTGGTAAAAGCCCAGTGGGTATGCTTATGCGATGCGAAGGTGGTCTCGATCGTGTGATCGTCTTCGGCGGAATTGGCAAGGATGTCGTAACCAACGCCCCTGGCCTTCTTGATGTATGCGCCCCACTCAGCGTTCTCTGGCGTGTGCGTGGGCTTAAGGTTCAAATTGACTTTGCCATCTTTCATCTTGGAGTAATCCAATTTTTCGGTGTTATACCCCGGCCAGATGATGGATTGGTTCTGCGTCTGCGGCAGGTGGTAGAAGCGGTCACCGATGTTGCCAAGGAAATCGAATTTCTCATCACCCAGCTGCTGGGAGCGGGGAGTAAGTGCGTTATTGTGCACGCCAAGCACGACGTCATCCAGCGAGCGGTCTACCGAATTCTTATCAATTTGTCCTGTGTCATCGCGCAGGACGGTGCGGAAACCATCGTCAGTAGGAAGCGCCTTGATATCGACGTGCCCGCGGTCAAGTACCTGCTTTTCGCTGCAGCGTTGAGCCTCCTCGTCCTGTGGCGGTTGAGATGGGGCAGGCGTTTCGCCGGGCGCGGGATTCTCGCCTGGGGTAGTGGCGTTATCATTCGCGTTGGTAGAAAGCTCGTCTTCTACTTCGTAGTTTTTTCCAACTTCAAACGACTCTGTCAATACCGTTGAACCATGGCCCTCTTTGACCGTGGAGTGCGGGAGCACATTGACCTTGCCAAAATAACCAGGGTAATACTGAGTATTGGTAAAAGTAACTTCGCCGTGTCCATTGCTAATCGGAGCTTCCACCTCAACGGTAGGCAAAGCATCATCTTTTTTCGCGTAAAGCCCACCAGTCATCACTCCACTGAAGTTATTATCCTCCATGTCGATGGTGATTTTGGCTCCTTCTTTACCCTGTTTGCGCATCCGCACCGTATAGCCGGTTTCTTGTAGCGTTACCTCTTCGGTGGGGGCCAGCTGGCGCGGATTTTCGGTTTCTTCCCATGCCTCTGCGGCAGTGGAAGAATCGGTGTGGGCGGAAGAGCCTGGGGTAAATTTCACCTGCTGCGAGATCCAGCGCGGGGCATTGCCTTCTGGGGTAAAGACGGCCTGGATATTAGAGGATTCTGGGCCCATGTACTCATCCCACTCGGCGTGGCCGTCGGTGACGGGCAGATCGGTGAGGAAGTAGCCATCGATAAGCAGCGTAAGCGTGCCGGATGCCTTGTTTTTTGCATCGAAGGAAATGGTGGTGAGCTTATCGTCACCGTCCTTTTCCTGGTTTTGCTTTTTGTCCATGCTCAGGCTGTAGCCAGCAGCGGCGGCATCACCGGAGGAGGAGCTGTCGAAGCGTTCTTTGAGGCTGGGGGTCTTTTCGTCCTTTGGCTTTTGCCCGCCCACTTGGTAGCTGGTGGTTTGCGGTTCACTAGCCACGAGCTGCCCATCCGCCGTGCGCGCGGTGGTGCGAAAGGTCAAGCGATAACGGCCGGGCTTGGTAAAAAGCGTGGCGTTATGGGTATGGGTACCGGCGTTGAGATACGTAGAGTGCGGTGAGCCCTCGAGTGAACCCAGCATGCGATGGAGCTCGGCGCCGTCCGCGTCGTCGTCATTGGTGAATAGTTCTACGTCACCTGGGCCATCCACGCTTAAAAGATCGAGAAAGGCGATGTTATCGCGGAAACCTTTCACAGGAAGTCCAGTGTCTGCACCGAAACCGATCCAGATGGGCTCTTGGTTGCCGGAGGCTTGGTACGGAGCAGTGTAGTACGTGGTGCCTGGGGCGCCGATGTAATCCTGCGTACCGTTTTGCGGCAGGGAATACATAAAGTTCTGGTGGCGCTTACCGTCTTCGTCTTCGCGGGAATAGCCTTTGCCGATCCAAGCAACGGTGTCATCGATAAGCGGCGTCTGGCCAGGAAATTCGGAACGCAGTAGGAAGTTTTCGTTTTCCCAGAAAGTCTTGGGAGAGTCGACGTGGGTTTGGGTCGCGATGTTTTTGCCGTCGTCTGGACCGGCGTAGGCGGTAGCCGGGGTAATCAGCGCGATCGTGCTGAGCGCGGCCATGAAGCGGATACGAGGAGAAGCCACCAGCGCGTTACCTTTCTGCAGTTGTCAGTAGTTCACCCGAAACTATAGAAAATGATTCCTATTACTGGATAATCAAGTGAAACCGGTTCCCGTTTACCTGTGGGTTTATAATGAATACCATTATCGTCTACCCCCTTTTGCGTGTATTCACGTAGCCGGGGCACACTTTTAGGTATGTAAGTGAGGCGCTGGTTTGGGCTGGTGCGGACTGTGTCCCGCGCCTCCACTACGATGGTGGCCATGACTGAAGTTCGCGTTAGATTTTGCCCTTCTCCCACTGGCACCCCGCACGTTGGCATGGTGCGTACAGCCCTGTTCAACTGGGCTTATGCCCGCCACACCGGCGGAAAGTTGATTTTCCGCATCGAAGATACTGATGCTGCCCGCGACTCGGAAGAGTCCTATCAGGCCATCATTGATTCCTTGACCTGGCTCGGATTGGGCTGGGACGAGGGCGTCAATGTAGGTGGACCGCATGAACCGTACCGGCAGTCCCAGCGCATGGACATTTATAAAGATGTGCTCAATAAGCTTATCGATGCTGGACATGTCTACCCCGCTTATTCCACCGCGGAGGAAGTAGAAGAGCGGCACAAGGCCGCCGGCCGTGATCCCAAGTTGGGCTATGACAACTATGACCGTGACCTTACGCAGGAACAGATCGATGCCTTCGAGGCTGAAGGCCGCAAGCCCGTCTGGCGCCTGCGCATGCCGGACAAGGATTGGGCCTGGACCGACCTGGTGCGCGGCGAGATGTCCTTCAAATCCGATACGCAGCCTGACTACGTAGTGGCGCGCTCCAACGGAGCCCCGCTATACACCCTGGTCAACCCGGTGGATGACGCGCTGATGCGCATCACTCACGTGCTGCGCGGCGAGGATCTGCTCTCATCCACCCCGCGCCAGCTGGCCATGTATGAGGTGCTGAAAGAAATCGGCATTGCGGAATTCACCCCGGAGTTTGGTCACCTTCCTTTCGTGATGGGTGAGGGGAAGAAGAAGCTGTCCAAGCGCGACCCGCAGTCCAACCTCTTCAACCACCGCGATAACGGCATCATCCCAGAGGGCATGCTCAACTACCTGTCGCTGTTGGGTTGGTCTTTGTCCGCGGATCAGGACATCTTCAGCATGGACGAGCTGATTGAAAACTTCGATGTCAATGATGTTCTAGGCAACCCCGCGCGCTTTGATCAGAAGAAGCTCGAGGCTATCAATGCCGATCATATTCGCCTGCTCGAGCCCGAGGAGTTCGCATTCCGCCTGCGCAACTACCTGACGGAATACACCGACTTCTCGGCCGATTATGACGGCGAGAAATTCGCCTTCGCCGCAGACCTGGTGCAAACGCGCATCAAGACGCTTGCCGATGCCTACGGGCTACTCAGCTTCCTTATCACCCCCGATGCTGAGCTCACCCTGGATGAGAAGGCTGCCAAGAAGAACCTGAAGGACGACGCCGTCCAGCCGCTCGAGGTGGCAATTGACACCCTTGAAGCGGTAGAGGAATGGAAGACCGACGCTATCGAGGCAGCGCTGTCCAAGGCGCTCATCGAGGACCTAGAGCTAAAGCCGCGCAAGGCCTACGGCGCGCTGCGTGTAGCCATCTCCGGCGCTCAGGTGTCGCCGCCGCTCTTTGAGTCCATGGAGCTTCTGGGTAAGGAGTCCACCTTGGCGCGCCTGCGCGCTGCCCGCGAGGCAACTCCGTACGTTCCGGCCGCCGAGTAATACCGGAACCGTCCGAAGCCTGACGGAGAAAGCCCACTAAAGCGGCGGATGAACATCGAACTTACACAGATGTCATCCGCCGCTTTATTTTATCTCTAAGAAAACGCCTAAAAATGCCGGTTGTGCTGGCGATTTGGCGCATTGGGCAACGATCATTATAGTTATAACACGTTGCAGCGAGCAAGGGGGCGCAGCCGGTAACGGTGCGGTTCCAAGCGAGTGAGCAAATGGCCTATGGTGTAATTGGCAACACAGCGGTTTCTGGTACCGCCATTCTAGGTTCGAGTCCTGGTAGGCCAGCAGTGAAAATGCTTTTAAAGCAGGCTCACTAGTTCTATGCCCCGTTCGTCTAGAGGCCTAGGACGCCGGCCTCTCACGCCGGTAACACGGGTTCGAATCCCGTACGGGGTACAAATAAAATGATTCCTCCAACCATTGTGGCTGGAGGAATTTTTCGTATGTGCGCTTGCGGCTTAATCGGGACCAGAGTGGGTCTTAACTGGGGGATTTACTGGTGCGAATTTCCTTACTATCTGCTGATTTGTATTGTGTTTACCCATCGTTTACTGTTTAACGAGTCCGCAGCAAGCAAGCTTTAAGCAATACAGCTTTTGATTTGCCTGCTACGCGCGAACGAGCCCCGTTCGTCTAGCGGCCTAGGACGCCGGCCTCTCACGCCGGTAACACGGGTTCAAATCCCGTACGGGGTACATATTAATGGCTGCGAGCTTCACCGCCCGCAGCCTTTTCTTTTGCCATTTGCTGCCTAAATGGTCTAAACGACAAAGTGCGTTGTTTGTGGCGTGTCGGGATAGACTACTTTTTGTGGTGGGATCTGACCCTGTTTGGTGGACACCTGATATCCGGCCCAGTCGGGCTGGAAAGAAAAGTAATCTACCACCATGTCCAGGTACTGAGAACAGTTCACACGCGATGCCGTGGCCCTCTACGAAAACAATGAGGACCTCTCACTGAACTCAGCATCAGCCGAGCTCGGTATCAACCGTGCCTCGCTGCATTCTTGGATCACCAAGTACGGCACCGGCAAACGTGCCCGCATAAAAGCCCCTGCAGGATAAAGCCCAAGCAGCGAATGATTCGTGAGACGGATCCGCCAGTTAGAAAAAGAAAACGCAAAACTGCGCGAAGAACGTGACATCCTGCGCAAGGCCGCTAAATATTTTGCTTAAAGCAACTCACTGGAGTTCTGCTTCCAGTTTGTCTATGACCACCGAACCGAGTACTCGGTCAAGCGGATGTGCCATGTGTTAAAGCTGAATCGTTCCTCATTTTACAAATGGGCCCAAACTCGTAAAAAGCGCAGGATAAGAGATGTATTCTGATGCCGTTATTGGTGCGAGGATCGCAACCATCTTTGATGATGAGCTTGGTCTTTACGGCGCTAAACGCATCGCTGCAAGCCTGAACGAGGACACGGCGTATACCCCTGTCAATCACAAGAAGGTCGCACGAATTATGAAAGCCATGGGGCTTAAAGGCTTTACAAAACGGCGTCGATGCATCACTACCAGGCGTAAGCCTGGCCACCGTGTCATGCCAGATTTACTAGGCCGCAAATTTACAGCCAACGAGCCGAACCGCGTCTATGTCGGCGATATTACCTACCTGCCCTGTAAGGGTGGCAAGAACATGTATTTGGCCACAGTCATTGACACTTCATTCACGCAAACTTGCAGGGTATGCACTCGCAGACCACATGCGTGTCTCACTGGTCATCGATGCCCTAGCCCACGCACATGGTGTGCGTGGCAGTCTTGACGGGGCTGTATTCCATTCCGATCACGGCAGTGTGTACACCTCACAAGCCTTTAGGAACTATTGCTCGTCGTTGGGTGTGCGCCAATCCATGGGCGCGGTAGGAACGAGTGCTGATAGAAGCCCTAGCAGAATCGTTTAACGCCACGTTAAAGCGGGAAGTCTTGCGTGATAGGAAAGTTTTTGACAGTCCGATCTCCTGCCGCCGGGAAGTCTTCCGGTGGTGCATGCGCTATAACACGCGCCGGCGGTACTCCTGGTGCAATCTTGTAGCGTCGGATGTCTTTGAAGACGAGACTTCAGCTACACTGACTAAAGCAGCATAGCTAACCCCCGACGCGTCGACTTTCCGGAGGCAGCTCCCAGCCTAGGGGCACTTGAAAGTTATCGGCTTTAATTACATTAATCGTCACCGGAAAAGCCGAAAATATGAAGACGATTTAGACCGTCTAGATTACTGAACCCTCCGAAGTTTGGAATACATAATGGGCCACGAACTGCCACACCTGATTGCTAGAAATCACGGCTATAGGATTAAAAGGGTGACCGATCGACATCTGGCGGATTGGACTGTTAGAGATGGTGAGTTAAACGGAGCCTTTGAAGCGGCGAAAGATTGGAGTGAAAACAATGTTGACTGATGCCGATGCTGCTAAGGGTATGTGGTTGGAGAGTGCTCGGATTAAGGGGTTTAGGTCTTGCGAGAAAACGGAGGTGGAATTTTGTCCCGATCTTACCCTTTTGGTCGGTGAAAACAACGCGGGTAAATCTAACATCATCGATGCGCTTCGCCTAGCAACGGCTCCACTGAGTGGAAGACGAACGAGGTTCTTCGAGATTGATGACCCTTCATTCGGAGCTGGGGTCAACCCAGACATCGAGCTTGTTTATACAGAAGGGGACGAATTCCAGCAGGCATTATTCATCGGAGCTTTGGACCTACAAAGCAAGAAGATTCACCATCATGTTCGCTATTTTTCACCGACAGATCGGTACCCGCGGGGTCGGACAGAACGCTTGGCAGGACTCGTTGCGTCACCCGATCCTGAATCGGAGGTGCGCTCGAAGATCAACCATGTGTACCTCGAGCCACTGCGTGATGCGAAGCGTGAGTTGGATTCTGCCAACGGGCGGCGCTTGGGGTCTGTCTTACGCTACTTGCTTGATGAGAAGGAGCGTGAGGAATTCCTGCAAAGTGCCCATACTGCCACCGAGCAGCTTTCCGGAAGTGGTGCAATCCAAGGGGTAAGTAAGAAGATTCAGGAACACCTTTCTTCTCTTACCGATGCTGTCCGAGGGCAACAGGTAGCGCTTGGCTTTGAGAAGCCTTCGCTCGATCATCTTGCACGAGGTTTGCGCCTCAAGATGGCGGAGAAAGGGATAGATGTAACTAATCTCGCATCGTCCGGATTGGGCTATGCCAACCTATTATTCATGTCGACAATTTTGCTTGAGCTGCAAGAGGCAAACCAATCAGAGCTCACCCTTCTCTTAGTGGAGGAGCCGGAAGCGCATTTACATCCGCAGCTCCAAGGTGTTCTGCTTGATTTCCTCCTCGAGCAAGCCGAAGAGTCCGTAAAATCGGCGAAAGAGGGACGTCCCGCAGGTCGAATTCAGGTTATCACGACGACTCATTCTCCCAACTTGGCCAGCTCGGTTGGTATCGAAAGGACTGTCGTTATTCGGTCAGCTAAACGCGATAATCTAAGGAGCTCAGTCGCGCTTGCGCTGAAGCAGATAGAATTCGCAAACGACAACGATCGTCGGAAAATCGATCAATACTTGGACGTGACTCGGTCTGATCTCCTGTTTACTCAGAGGGTTATCCTAGTCGAGGGAATTTCTGAGGCAGTGTTGCTCCCCGCGCTTGCTAGGCACTGCGTGTTCGATAGAAGCGACCCTGAACAGTTAAAACGGCTTCGCCGCTTCAACGCCACGCCGATCGTTAATCTTGGATCGGTTGACTTTCGCCCGTATCTGACACTGCTCTTGTATGACTTCGGCGAAGGGATGCATATCGCAGACAAGGTGGTTGTACTTACAGATGAAGACCCAACTCTTGAAGGTTCAGAGGCTAAGAGTTTTAACAGAGCCGAGGAACTCGAGAGCATTGCTACGAAGTTGAAGGCCGAAGACATCCTAACGGTGAAGACAACAGAATATACCTTGGAAGCCACCCTTTTAACCGGTGCGAGTGAGAACGCCCAACTCCTCAGGAAAGCATTCTTACAACAGCACCCGAAGTCACATTGCAAGTGGGATGCAATCCAAGATGCGCAAGAACCAGGCAGGGAGATGTACCGCAGACTTCAATCCAAGAAGGGCGCCGATGGCTTGGATATAAGTAAGGGGCAGTTTGCTCATGACATCGCTCTCGCTATCGCTGAGCCTGGAGTGGTTTTCAAATGTCCAACTCAGCTCAAAGAAACGATCGAGGCAGCAGCTGAAGACTGAGGATGAAGTATGAGTCTCGAGTTCACATCGTCGCAAAAGTCGTTAATCGAGTCGGAGTCTGGCGGCTTCTTTGAGGCATGTCCGGGTGCAGGTAAGACGCAAACCATCGTTGAACGGTTTGCAAGGCGTGCTGACTCGGAAGACTCGCGGTGCGGTACCGCCTTGGTTACCTTTACTAACGCCGCTGCCGAGGAAGTACAGAGGAGATGCGCCCACAAACCCAAACTACTTCAAGCACCGAACTTCGTTGGTACTATCGATAGTTTTATCAATAGGTTTTTGTTACGCCATTCTACAAAGCGGAATACGGCAAAGCTCCTAAGTTTTGGGATTCTTGGAGCAGTTTTGACTCGGCTGATGTGGTGATAAAAGGCCGGTGTCCAGTGCCTTTAGATCACTTTCAATTCGACAATGATCGGGCAAAGCTGCGGAAAAGACACATTCAAGGCTATTCACAGTCTCAAATTTGCGAGTTGGAGTCGCAGGCGTATACCAAATGGACGCAATTTGTTAGGTCAGGGCACCTCGATGCGGACACAGCGAGACTCTTGGCGAGAACAGAGATTGAAGAAAACAAGTACGGAATAGTAGAGCTACTAGCTAAACGATTTGAGGAGGTTATTGTCGACGAAGTTCAAGACTGCAACTCCGTCGATCTTCTGGTACTAAAGTCTCTGAGAGATGCGGGAATTCGTCTTATTTCTGTCGGAGACCTAGACCAGTCCATCTACGAGTTTAGAGGTACCTCGGCGCCAGAAGTTAGCAATTTCTTGCAGTCGACGGATCCTCAGCCCCGTATCGATACAAATTTTCGTAGCTCCCCGGCTATTTGCAAAGTCGTGAATAGTTTACGTGCGGGGTCGACCCGCGACACTTCAGGGGGAGAGGTCTCGACCTACGATGCTCCCGTTCATCTCATCGGTTACCAACATCTCTCGGAGATCGGACCATTGGTCGAGCGAGTGATTGATCAATACCCGGAATTGGAGAAACCGGTATTTCTGGCGCACAGCACAAATAATGCAGCCCTCGCTGCTGGTGGTCGTAGCAAAGGTAAGTCGTCAAAAAATAAAATTGTAGCGCTAGCGAAGGCATCCAGTCTGCTCTTGGACTCTTCTTCGACTTCGGCGAAAAGGACTAAAGCGCTCCGAGAAACCGGAATTTTGCTGCAGCGGCTGAATCCCGACAAGCAGCTGTCTACAGCTGAGGAAGAGGATTATCTTGAGAATCTCAGGCTGAGCAAGAGTTCGTACCATGAACTGTGTTTGAGGCTCGTTGTGACAGTAGGAAATCCTTCAGAGCAGTCCAGCAGCACGTACAGAAAGAAACTTATCCAGGCTGCAGAAGGAGTCGGGATTTCGCTCGATCGTGGCCGTATGAAGACACCAAAGGCCGATGTCTGGCCCTGGGTTGGTACACCGGCAGCCAAGCATCAATATGAGCATTCAACAGTTCACGGTTTCAAAGGGTTGGAGGCAAACTCAGTCGTCCTAGTCATTCCACACGACAGCCGGACGAGAGACACCATTCGTGACTGGAAAGAAGGAAAAGGCTCTGAAGCGAGAAGAGTCCTTTATGTAGGCGCATCGAGGGCTAAACGATTACTCATTCTTGCCGTGCACAAGAAACACAGAGAAGACGTGAAGCAAATCCTAGAGAGAGATGACGTTCCTCTTGCGGTGTCTGGGTAGTTTGCCGCCCATTTGCGTGAAGTGCCCCTAGTTTTGTTCCTAGGCATTTGCCTTGATTTCTATTATTACTTGCGGCGGGTTCTGCTTCCAAAAATCGGTCTCCACTTCGACCGGGGTGGTTGCGTCCACTGGTGTGGTGTATCTGTAACCCGTGGTAAGCCTCGTGCCGGCTCCGATGGTTGTAGATGACTCCCTTTGAACGGCCACGTTGCGGAAGCACGGTGGGCGAGGAAGGGGCATCGGAAAGCGTCTGCTTTAGCCGCAGCCCGCCCTTCGCGCTCACCGACTCAGCGAGAACTGGAGCGGGGGTGCGCCACCGTGAGCGCAAAGGGAGGGGCATGGGCTCCACACCACTGCAAAAAGAACGCCCAGCGAGCCTCTCAGGCTGCACTGGGCGTTGTTTGAAGGTGGAAGCTAGGCCATGACCTTCGTCTTCTTAATCGCCTTCTGGAGGCGCTTGTGATAGTTATCCATGGCGGGGCGCAAGAACAGGCCGAGGATGAGCGCTGGGATGGCGAAGAGGAGGAGCATGCCGAGCTCGCGGAGGATATCGGCCTCGTAAATGCCGGCGATGGCGCTGCGGAATGCGTCGATGCCGTAGGTGGCCGGCAGCCACGGGCTGACATTTTGGAACCACTCTGGAAGCAGCGGCAGGGGATAGGCGCCGCCGGAACCGGAGACTTGGATAACCAAGAGCAGCACCGCGAGGGCCTTGCCCGCGCTATCGAATGTGATAACCAGTGAATAGATTATCAACATAAACACCAGTGTGATTATCCACGAGGCAAAGAGCATCATGAATGGGTGCTCGGGCTCGATCTCCACGAAGAAAATAAGGCTGAGGACCACGAGGGTAGATTGGGCGATGCCGATGAGCCCGAAGGTGATGAAGCGGCCCAAGAAGACTTGGTTCCTGGTGAAGTGATCCTTCTTGTCGAGGTTTTCGTTCTTCTTCAAGTACTTGCGCTCGGCGTTGGTGTGTACCAGCACGCAGGCGAGCAGGGCGCCGACCCACAGCGAGAGCGTGAGGTAGAACGGCGTCATACCAACACCGAAGGCGGCAACCTCGTAGATGGGCTGGCGGTCCACATTGACCGGTGAGGCGATGCGGGAGGCCAGTAGCTCTGGATCATCGCCGATGAGATCGGCGAGCTGGCTGAGATCGCCGCCGTCGCGGATCTCATCGATCTTTTGGCTGAGCTCACCAAAGCGGGCCGCCTGCTGCTGCAGGGTGCCGGATAGGCCGGCGGTCAGATCGCGTGCCCGCACGAGGGCATCGTTGTCATTGGAGATGGTATTGCGGACGCCCGCGATATCGCGCTTGACCGCATCGATATCGTTGGCCACCGTGCCCACGCTATCGCCCAAGGCTGCTAACTGCGGCTTGAGGTTGGAGTTATAGGAGTTGCGGGCGTTTTGTACGGCCTGCTTGGCGCTGGCAATCGCAGCTTGGGTTTGTTGCTTGGACTCTTGGGACTTTCCGCCGTTGTCGATGTTATTGGCCGTAGAGGTCAAGGAATCGTGCAGCGCATTGCTTTGGGCGATGCTGGCATCGAGTTGCCCCATGACGGCCTTATATCCCGCTGCCACAGGGGCGGGAAGATTGACCTTATCGGCTTCTTTTTGGATGCTGTCCTTCACACCTTGGAAAGCAGCGGTTTGCTGTCCCACGCGGTCCGCGGCAGTGCGGAAGGTCTGAGCGGTCTGCGCGGAGGTGGCGCTGGCGTTGTTGAGCAATTCCTCAATCTGCGAGGATAGGGCCTCGTAGCTCTGCGTGGTCGCGGCAAGGGACGCGTCCAAAGAACCAGTGGACTCATCCAGCGTGGATTTGAGGATGTCGATGGGGGACTCGCCGTTGTCATTCGTGGTGCTGGACGCCTGGTTTCCCGCCTCATTCAGGATGTTATTGGCAGCTCGGGTCAGTGGAATGGTGGAATCAACCAGATTACTTAGCGCCATGACCGTGCCTGAGGCCGCATCGAGGCGCGATTGCACCGTGTTGACGCGGTGGTGCACGTTATTGAGCGCAGCTTGGGTTTCACCCTCATCCAAGTACTGGTCCAATGAGGAAATGACACCAAGGCCCACATTGGACACGACGCGGGTGAAGGACTCGTCGATCTTTTCGATCACACCAGTAGCGCTGCGCTGGGTAATCGTGGTCGACAGCGCATTCTTCTTCTCATTGGTATAGAGATTCAGCTTGCTCGGCTCAGTGCCTTCCACATAGAAGGTAAGAAGGTTGGCGCTGAAATCCTTGGGCAAGACGATGCCGGCGTAGTACTCGCCGGACTTGGTGCCCTCAATGGCATCATCGCTATTGGTAAGGACCCAGTTGATCTCGTCGTTGCGGCTGAGCTGGGATAAAACCTCATCGCCTAGGTTGAGCTTGAGCGAAGCTAAGTCGCTTTGGTGGCCCTCGTCCTCACTGGCGACGGCGATTTTGAGCTGTTTGGTATTGGCAAACGGGTCCCAGCTGGCGAGCACGTTAAAGGTGGTAAAAAGCAGCGGGATAATGGCGAGGCCGAAAATGATGACGGCGGTCATTACGTTGCCACGGATGGCCTTGAGGTCATCGCGGAGAATGGTCAGGATGTTGTTCATGACTTATCTCCCTTTCCGGATTCTTCGCCGCCGTCGGCGGGCTTATCTGTAGTATCGCCCTGCGATTGTGGGGTAGAAGATATTTCGGCGTGTTTATCCGATTGCACATCTTCTAACCGATACTGGTTGGGGTTTCGGCGTTGATGCTGAAGGTGCTGCTGGATTTCCTCATCGCTGAGGTCTGCCAGGCGGTTATCGTGCGCGATGCTTTGCTTCACGTATTCCAGCGAACAAATGGTCGCGACCGCAATCAGCGCGACGAGGCACGCGATGCCGAAGAAGATCGCCTTTTGGTCCTGCATGAACCGCGAGCAAATCACGAGTGCGAGCACTAAGGCCAACCCGATGGCGATGGTCAGCTTCATCAGCTGAGAATAGTTCTTCCTGGCCGTCATCCACTTGGTATCCAAGCTCTTTTGGTATCCCTCGCGGTCCGCGGAGGCATACAACAGATCGGTGAAGCGGTAGCGGCTGCCGATGAGGTGGACCTGCTCATTGATGACGAGCCCGCCCTTGGCCAGCTCGTTATTGACCAGCATGGTGACGTTGGACAACCCGCGCCTTAAGAAGGTGCCCATGAGGTAGGCGATAGCCGCCATACCGGTCAGCGCGGCGATATCGCGGATGTAATGGGTGCCGTAGAACCCACCCACGGTCTCGCGCATGGCGTCGATGCCGTAGGTAAAGGGCAAGAAGGGGTGGACGGCGCGGAAGAAGTCCGGCGTCATCTCGATGGGATACAGGCCCGATGCGCCGGGAATTTGGATGAAGGCGAGGACCACCGCGATACCGCGGCCCACGTGGCCAAATGTCGAGACCAAGCCATAGGTAATGCTGAGGTAGCACAGGCTGATGAATACGGAGGTAAGGACATAGGCGGTGGCGCTGACGTGCTCCACGCCAATGACCAAGTTACCGATGGACACGATTAGTGCCTGGGCAATGGCGAAAAAGCCGAGGAGCAAGAAGCGCGCGAAATACGCCTTATTGATGGTCAGATCCCGGCGGCCCTGTGGGTCAACCTCGGCGCGGAAAATGATCAGGAGCATGAAGGCACCGATCCACAGCGTGAGGTTGATAAACAGCGAGGACATGCCGGAGCCGTAGTGGGTAACGGGGAAGACCGCGTGGCTTTCCATCTCTGCGGGCGAGGAGAGGAAGGAAGATACGTGGTCCGTATCAAGGCCATTGACGGACTTCAGCACGGTGTTATTAGTGGCCGTGTTGCTCAAGGCAATGACATCGGTCCGCGCGGAACGCAGGCCTTCCTCGACGCGATCCAGGTCGACCGAGAAGCGCTTTACCACTTCTTGGGCGTGGGTCAGCTGCTCGTCGACGCCCCCGAGAAGCCCGTCCGTTTGCCCAACCAGCGCCTTCTGGCTGTTAAGCGAGGCGGATAGGCGTCCGGCGGTAGCGGAGACATTAGAAAGCGCGGAATTGAGCTTAGGCAGGCCGTTGGCCACGTTATCGCGGAGTCCATGGGAATCATCGCGCGCTTGGGCGGCCATGGAATTGAGCAATTCTGAGGTCTTATTCAGCGAATCCAGGGTGGCATTGGTATCGCTATTGAGGGAATCAAGCTCACCTAGCACCGCGCGGTTTTGGTTATTGCGGTCGCGCAGCTCAGAGACCGACTGGTTGATCTGCTGGGATACCTCTGGGGGAAGGGCCGGCAGGGCAGTGACACCGGCCAATTGGTCGATGGCCTTATCGGCTTGACCGAGAATGCCCTGTGCGCCGTCGGTGGCGGCGTCGACGCGGTTAAGGGCGCCGTTTAACTTCCCTGTGACAGAACCGATATTGGCATTGGCGTTCGCGGTGCCATCGGCAAGCGCAGTCGTGCCTTGGATATAAGCGGCGGTGGCATCGTCAGCGAAGGAGGTTACTTCCTTTTGCACCTCGTCGGTCAAGGCGGTGACCTGGTTTAAGGCCTGCTGCGCGTCATCGATCGTGGTCTGCACGGAGCCTAGGGACTTGCGCGCCTGCGCGATGGTGGGGCGGGCATCGTCGATAGTGGCCGTGACATCCGTGAGGGAATTGCGGGAATTGGCCACGGTATCGGCGGTCTCTGAGAAGGAATTCGCGGTATTGCCCGCGGTGCTATTGATCTTATCGCTGAGATCGCCGCCGGAATTCCTCAACTCGGTGGCTACAGATTTCGCGACATTTTCATTAAACGTGGCGCTAATCGTGGTTTCGAGAGTAGAAGAACCGGAGTCAGTGACTTTGGGGGCAATGGCATTGATCTTCTCATTGACCTGATACTCCAAGGTGGGTTGAGAGTACGTGCCCTCGAAGAGGCTGACAAAGTCAGAAGAAAAATCCTCCGGGACGATGATGGAGGCAAAAACATCGCCGGATTTCACCGCGTGCTCGGCTTCGCCGCGGTCCATAAACTGCCAGCCGAGTTTGTCGTTGTTGTGCAGCTTTTCCATCATCTGCCCGCCGACGTCAATATCGCCGGTGAGATCTGACGAGGCACCCTTGTCCTCATTCACCACGGCTACCTTGAGGTGTTCGGTATTGCCATAGGGATCCCAAAAACCGGAGACGTTGACCCAAGAGTATAAGGCAGGGGTAATCATCAAACCGATGAGAATCACCCAGACTTGCGGCGTCCGCCACAGGCGGACGAAGTCTTGGAGAAAAAGCTTCCAACTAGTAATCACTCGAAAGACCGTAGCACCGAAACGGTGTTAACTAATAGTCAAGCAGGCAGATTCCGCGAAATTGATAGCTTGGTTACCTCTCAGTCACCGTGCTTTGCGCATCAATGCGGCTAGGGTTAATAAAAGGTTAATTCACGCTGGGCTAATGCGTAGAAAAGCGCCGCGATAATCCATGCATCGAAGCGGTGGATTATCGCGGCGCTCGGGCGCTGCGGGGCGCTTGGCGGCGAGGCTTAGTGCTCGTCGTAGTGATCGCCGTGAGCGGCGTGGCGGTGGCCGTCGTGGATGTAGTCAACGTGGTCGCCGTGGGGGACGGCAACGTGGCCGCAGCCTTCGCCGTGGGTGTGCTCGCTGTGTGGCTCAGCCTCGACGTGCTCAGTGGTCTCGCACTCGTCCCAGTGGCCTTTGTGCTCGCGGTGGATGTGGCCATCGTGCACGAAGTCGGTGTGATCCTCGTGTGGGAAGGCAACGTGGCCGCAGCCTTCACCGTGAGTGTGCTCGTGTTCAGTGTGGGTAGCGTGAGTCATAATCATGAATCCTTTCTGCGCTTTGTGGTTGGGGAGTGTCCTTTTCGTTTTCACTCTGTTTTCATTAAATCATGTTTTCAGTACGGTTTCAATAGCGCGCGGCAGAGTTTCGATATTTTTTCATTAGACCGCGGAGGAGCGGGGTGCGTGGAGGTAAAACATGACAAAACCCTGGGGCAGCGGGTGGCCCAGGGGTAGTGGTGAGGTGGTTGTAAAGCTAGAGCAGTTCCGAAAGTTCTCGGGCGGCGGAGGTAAGCAGGTGGGCGTACTTCTTGGCGGGCGAGGGGCGGAAGCGCTCGGCGGACCCGGAGATGGACAGTGCCGCGCGGAAAACGCCGGAGGAATCAAAGATGGGAGCGGAAATGGAGGCTAGGCCAGCTTCGCGCTCCTCGATGGATTCTGCATAGCCCTGGCGGCGGGCGGTTTCCACATCGGCAGCGCTGAATTGCGCGGCGTCTAGGGGAAAGTCCACATAGCCTGCGATAATGCGGGCTGCAGAGCCTGAGGTTAGCGGCAGCTGGCGGCCTACTGGGACCACGTTGTGTAGGCCGGACGTGGGTTCGCGGGTGGCAATGCAGGTGCGGGTGGTACCCGTGAACTCATAAAGCTGAATGGACTCGCCGGTGCGGTTGAGGAGTTGATCCATGATGGGGCCCGCAACTTCTAGGATGTGATCGCGGTTGCCGGGAAGTGCGGGGCCGGCCTTCCACTTTCCTTCAGGGGTGCGGACAAGGATGCGGTGTGCCTCCAGTGCGGTGGCTAGCCGGTGCGTCGTCGCCCGAGGTAGCCCCGTGGTTTCACACAAATCATTAAGGGTCGATGGATGGTTCGCGGCGGCCATCATGATGGCCATTGCACGATCTAGTACCTTAATGCCGGAAACTGCGCTATACTCTCCCATATAATGAAATCTACGTCCCAAATTATGAGATTTCAAGTGTGGAGTGATGTTTATGAACCAGAAGCTGACCTTGGCTGAAAAAGTGTGGCGCGACCACGTTGTCCAAGAGGGCGATGCAGGTGCACCAGACCTTATCTATATTGACTTTCAACTTTTGCACGAAGTTACCAGCCCGCAGGCCTTTGATGGGCTGCGACTGCAAGGTCGCACTATGCGGCACCCAGAATTGCACCTGGCAACCGAGGACCACAACGTGCCGACGCTGGGGATTAAATCC
Source organism: Corynebacterium accolens (assembly GCF_023520795.1). Classification (NCBI taxonomy): domain Bacteria; kingdom Bacillati; phylum Actinomycetota; class Actinomycetes; order Mycobacteriales; family Corynebacteriaceae; genus Corynebacterium; species Corynebacterium accolens. The sequence goes on from NZ_CP046605.1 coordinate 1,152,936, forward strand.
GGCAACCTCTTAGAGATTAAGGATGAGGTATCGCGGACCCAAGTTTCCACCTTGCGCAAGAACTGCGAAGAATTTGGCGTGCGGTTGCACGCGATGGGCGATGAGCAGCAAGGCATCGTGCACACCGTGGGCCCACAGCTTGGCATTACCCAGCCTGGTATGACGATTGTGTGCGGCGATTCGCATACCTCTACCCACGGTGCATTCGGTTCCATCGCCATGGGCATTGGAACCTCAGAGGTAGAGCACGTCATGGCCACCCAGACGCTGTCCTTGAAGCCATTTAAGACGATGGCCATCGAAGTCACCGGGGAATTGCACGAAGGCGTTTCCGCCAAGGACCTCATCCTTGCCATTATCGCCAAGATCGGCACCGGCGGCGGCCAGGGCTACATCATCGAATACCGCGGTGAAACCATCCGCAAGATGTCCATGGAAGCCCGCATGACCATCTGCAATATGTCCATTGAGGCTGGCGCGCGTGCCGGTATGGTTGCCCCTGATGAGACGACGTTCGAGTACGTTAAAGGCCGCGAGTTCGCGCCTAAGGGCGCCGACTGGGATGCTGCGGTGGAGTACTGGAAGACGCTGCCTACTGACGATGGCGCCGAATTCGATCGCGTCGTAGAAATCGACGGCTCAGCGCTGACGCCGTTCGTGACCTGGGGAACGAACCCGGGCCAAGGCCTGCCGCTGGGCGAAACCGTACCGGATCCAGAAGACTTCGGCGATGACAATTCCAAGGCCACCGTGAAAAAGGCATTGGAGTACATGGACCTGCAACCAGGTACCCCACTGCGCGATATCAAGATCGATACCGTCTTCGTGGGATCGTGCACCAATGCGCGCATCGAGGACCTGCGCGCCGCCGCTGAGGTGGTCAAGGGCCGCACCATCGATTCCACTACGCGCATGATCGTGGTTCCTTCCTCCGCGGTGGTCAAGGCCGATGCGGAAAAGGAAGGCCTTGACCGGATTTTCCAAGACTTCGGCGCAGAGTGGCGCACGGCGGGATGCTCCATGTGTTTGGGCATGAACCCCGACCAACTGAAACCAGGGGAGCGCTCCGCATCCACGTCCAACCGCAACTTTGAAGGCCGGCAGGGCCCTGGCGGGCGAACCCACCTCGTTTCCCCACAGGTTGCTGCCGCTACCGCCGTCACCGGATACCTGTCCAGCCCGGCTGACCTGAAATAAGCACGCGAGAAAGGTTGAAATGATGGAGAAATTTATCACCCATACCGGCACCGGAGTCCCGCTGCGGGCGTCCAACGTGGATACGGACCAAATCATCCCCGCGCGCTACCTCAAATCGGTCAAGCGCATGGGCTTTGCGGAGGGGCTGTTTTCCAACTGGCGCTCCGATTCCACCTTCGTACTTAACCAGGAGCAGTTCAAGGACGGCTCCGTTCTCTTCGCCGGCCGCGACTTCGGCACCGGTTCCTCGCGCGAGCACGCAGTGTGGGCCTTGCGCGAATACGGTTTTAAGGCGGTCTTCTCTTCCCGTTTTGCGGATATCTTCCGCGGTAACTCGGGAAAGTCTGGTTTGCTTACCGGGTTGATGGAACAAGAAGACATCGAGCTTATTTGGAAGCAGCTGGAAGCGGGGGAAACCCAAGTCACGGTCGATCTGGAGGCGCGTACCGTTCAGGTTGGCGAAAACACCTACTCATTCGACATCGATGACTACACGCGCTGGCGCCTGATGGAAGGCCTTGATGACATCGGCATCACCCTGCGCGATGAAGAGGCGATCATCAGCTTCGAGAACTCCCGCGCCAGCTTTAAGCCCGCGGTTCACTCGGAATAGCGGCAGCACCGTAGCCGTGAAACGGGATTATCCACTATTGTCTGCGGTATGACTTCGCCTTATTCCGGTTCACGCGACCACGACGGATACAATCCCTATTCCCAGCAGCCCTATTCAAATGGGCAGCCGGGATATTCCGGCGAGCCGCCCGCCCCAGGCGGCATAGATACCGTCAGCATCATCGGCGATAGTTTCCGCTATTTCGGCCGCAATTGGGTGCCGTGGCTTTGTGCCCCGCTCGTGCAGATGGTCGTCCTTTTTGTCGCTTACGCCGTAATCGCCGTAGTCTTTGCCGCCGGTGGCGGATCTCTTTCCATCGAGGCGTCGACCGAGGGAGCCTTAGACGGTTCCCTTGGCGTACTGGGCGTGCTGTTACTTATTCTCGGGGTAATAGCCCTGTTAGTTATTTATCTGTGGGCAAACGCCATCTGGTACCAAGCCGCTACTAAGCAGGTCAACGGCCAGGACTTAACTTTCGGAGATTTCTTTACCTTTAAGGGCATGGGCGGCATCATGCTGGCATACCTCGTGACCAGCGTGGTCATCGGCATCGGCTTTGTCTTGCTCATAATCCCCGGACTTTTCGCCCTGTTCTTCTGGTGGTGGGTCCCAGCCGTCAAGGCAGCGCGCCCCGACCTATCCCTGGGATCCTGCTTCAAGCTTTCCGCGGATATCGCAAAGAGGAACATCGGCACCACCTTCCTGGTGGGCATCGTCCTCATCATCCTTTACATGGCGCTGGGCTCAACCGTGGTGGGCGTCGTCGTGCTGCCAGGGCTCATGGCCTTGGCCCCCACCCTCTTCGTGCGCCGCAACCTCGGCATGCACGGCTAGGGAGGCGGGGGCTCGCTCGCCTCAAGCCAGCTAGCGCCAAGCCAGCTAGCGCACCGGCAGGGGGCTGGGAAGATAATCTGCCCCGGTTAATTCACCATTATTGAAGGACAAGACCCACACCGAGGCCTTTTTAAACTTCAATTCCTCCTGTGGCTTCTTGAGGAATTGCGGCGCCAAATCCTCGATGATGCCGGGGATGGTCTGTCCCTGGCTGATAATGACCGGCACCCCGCCGTCTTCTACAACGCGGCGGAAAGCCTTCTTGGCAGCTTCTGGGTTCTTTTCCCACACCTCGTCGCCAAAGTCCTTATTAATGGCGATGTCCTTGCCCAGTTCATCGGCAAGCGGCGCGGCGGTTTGCTGGCACCGGTGCGGGCGAGCGGAATAGATCGCGGTGGGATGATAGGCCGCCAGCATGGGCACGAGCATTTCTGCTTGCCGACGCCCCTTCTTATCCAAAGGCCGCAGGTTGTCATCGCCCTCCCACTTTTTGCGGTCGTGGGCGTGGGCGTGGCGAACGTACAATAGGCGCGTTGTGGGGGCGAGCTGCAGCCGCTTTTGTGCCTTGGAGACGACGTCGTTGTCCACGTCATAGGACAAAAGCTGCTGTGCTTGGTCAATGGGCACCCAGCGCAGCTCATCGGTCTCATCATTGGGGGTATAGGTGCCGCTGAGGTAGAACGCCGCCCAGTAATAGACCACCTTGGTGCGCCCCTGCACGGGGTAGGTGACCTTGCCAATCAACTTGCCCAGGCGTACGTGGAAGCCGGTTTCCTCCTCAATTTCGCGCGCCGCGGTAGTGGGTAGGGATTCGCCTGGATCCACCTTTCCCTTGGGCAGGGACCAATCGTCGTAATGCGGGCGGTGGATGAGTGCGATCTCTGGGTTCGCGGGGTCGCCGCGCCAGACTACGGCACCGGCGGCAAGGGTAGTGCGGGGAAATTCCTTGGCTGGATCCACCGGAATATCCTGGTGCCGGCCGGAAATGAATTTTTCGGACTTTTTATCTTTATCGGTCTCGTGCATCTTCTTCGCGCTCGGCATAGCTTTTCGTGCCTTTCTTCGGTAAGTGAAAAATTGGCGTTAACCTGATCATCATTGTTCCACGGGGGAGATCCCTGCCGCATCCTTGCCACGCCCAGAGCGATAAATGCCTTAAGGTGGAACTAATAGGAAAAACGTTTGGAGGACGCCATGGTAAAAGTAGTGGTAATGGGTGCCGGTTCCTGGGGCACCACCCTGGCCAAGGTATTTGCGGACGCAGGAAATGATGTCACCCTGTGGGCCCGCCGGACCGAGTTGGCGGAAGCGATCAATGAAACGCATACCAACCCTGACTACCTGCCGGATGTCCACCTTCCGGCGGCACTGCGCGCCACGCACGATGAGGAAGAGGTGCTTTCCGGCGCGGATATCGTGGTCTTCGGTGTGCCATCGCAGTCCCTGCGCGCCAACGTGGAGCGCTGGGAACCCGTATTGCCCGAGGATTCCACGCTGGTCTCCATTTCTAAGGGCGTAGAAACCAGCACGCTCAAGCGCATGAGCGAAGTCATCGTGGATGCAGCGGGTGTGGATCCGCAGCGCGTGGCGGTTCTATCTGGGCCCAACCTAGCCAAAGAAGTAGCAGCGGGGCAGGTTACGGCCACGGTCATCGCCTGCACCGACGAAGAGCGCGCCAAGGCGGTACAGGCGGCCATCGCCGCGCCCTACTTGCGGCCCTATACAAATACCGATGTCATCGGCGCGGAGATCGGTGGCGCGTGCAAAAACGTCATCGCCTTGGCCTGCGGCATGGCCTCGGGTAAGGGCTTGGGCAATAACACCATGGCCACGATGATTACCCGCGGCCTGGCGGAAATTACGCGCCTGGGCACGGCCTTGGGGGCGGAGCCATTTACCTTTTCCGGCCTGGCGGGTTTGGGCGATTTGGTCGCCACGTGTAACTCCACGCTCTCGCGCAACAGGACCTTCGGTTACCGCCTTGGTCAAGGTGGCAGCCTAGAAGAAGCGAAGGCGGCCACCAATGGACAGGTGGCAGAAGGCGTGTTTTCCTCTGATTCCATCTTCCGCCTAGCCCAGCAGGCTGGGGTAGAGATGCCCATTACGGAAGCCGTCTACGGCGTGTGTCATCAGGGCATGGCTGTAGACGATATGATCATTGCCCTTATGGGTCGCTCCAAGAAGTCGGAGTAGCAGAAAGGTAAAATCATCGCCCATGACTGAAAAGACCCGCGTGGCCGTCCTTTACGGTGGCCGCAGTACCGAGCACTCCGTGTCCTGCGTATCCGCAGGCGCAATTATGAAGCACCTCGACCCGGAAAAATTCCAGGTGGTGCCCATCGGCATTACGCGCGAGGGCACGTGGACACCGGGCGATACCGAGGGCTTAGAAATCGTCGATGGCGTCATGCCTGAGGTCAAGCGCGGCACGGAATTGGCGCTTTCTGCGGATCCAACGCGCAAGGGCGAAATCCGCGCGATTAGTGACGGTTCGCTGTATGCCCAGGTTGACGTTATCTTTCCCATTCTCCATGGACCCTATGGTGAAGACGGCACTATGCAGGGGCTTTTCGAGCTCTCCGGAATCCCTTATGTGGGCCCCGGCGTATTGGCGTCCTCGGTGGGAATGGACAAGGAATTTACCAAGAAGATTCTATCCGCAGCGGGCCTGCCGGTGGCACCAGAGGTCATCGTGCAGGGTCGCACGGAATTGACCGTGGAAGAAAAAGAACGGCTTGGCCTGCCGGTCTTCGTCAAGCCTGCCCGCGGGGGCTCCTCAATTGGCGTCTCCAAGGTCAGCGACTGGGCGGATTTCCCAGAAGCCGTGCGCATTGCCTTGGAAGACGATGACAAGATTTTGGTCGAGCCAGAAATCGTCGGCCGCGAGGTAGAGGTCGGCGTCCTGCAATACCCAGATGGCGAGCTTATTGCCTCTGTGCCGGCGCTGCTTAAGGGCATCGATGACTCCGATGAAGGGTTTTATGGTTTTGAGACCAAATACCTAGATAACGTGGTCACGGCCCAAATTCCCGCGCCTTTCCCAGAAGAACTCACGGCGCAATTGCGCGATATGGCGATTCGGGCCTTTAAGGCGCTTAACTGCACCGGGCTGTCCCGCGTGGATTTCTTCGTTACCGAAGAGGGCCTGTACATCAACGAGGTCAATACCCTGCCGGGATTTACCCCGATTTCTATGTACCCGCAGGTGCTGGCGGCCTCTGGCGTGGATTACCCCTCGTTGCTTGAGGTGCTCATCGCCAGCGCAGAGGCCCGCACTGCGTAGGTCTGCGGCTTCCTTTTACCTTTCTGGGACGTGCTTCGCGGTGATATCGCTGAGCGCCACCAGTGCTGCCTGCGCGGAATCCTGCGGGGCGTGCAGCGCCAGGTAATTCTCGCGGCCGAGCGCAAACCAAGTTCCTGCGGTCGTGCCTTGGGCCAAGGTCGTATCCTCAAACCAGGCAATATCGTTGACCTGCTGGAGCTGCACGCCCGCCTCGTAATTTTCTGGCTGGGCGATGCCACAGCGCGCGACGATGTCCTCGTGCCCCTCAGAGCTCCACACGTAGGTGTCCTTATCGTCCACCTCGCGTCGGTGGTAGCCATCCGCAATCTCATCCGGTAGCGCCTTTTCTACCGCGGTACAGCGGTCATTTTCTGCCGCCTTTAGATCGCGCAAGGGTGCCGGGTGGGCCTCGGCCGGCTTGTTCTCCAGGGTGGCAACGGCCTCGTTGAGGTCTTGCGGCTTTTCATCATTAAAGGTCGTGACCGCCACGACGGGGAAGCGCTGGGTCGAATACCAGGTAGAGAGGTTAGAACCAGAGGTCGCATCCTTGACCTTGAACCACTGTTCACCATCGACGTCTTGCGTGGTGGAGTAATCGGTGTACTGGAAGGGCATGGCAACACCGCAGCGCGCCGTCACCTTTTCCTGGGAGTTAGCGGCCCAGGCGGCAACGCCGGCGGGGACGGGCTCTGCAATGTCGGCGCGCGGTTGGCCCATGGCTTCATCGGGAAGCGCATGCACGAAGTCCGTGCACGCCTGCGAATCGGCCTCAGGGGAATCCACTGGGGAGACCGCCACGGGGGCCTTGGCCGTGTTTGTGAATACGTATTTCGCGCCGAAAAGGACCGCTAAAACCATCACTATGGACAACCCAAGTGAAATGAAGATCGCGGTGCGGTTAAATTGGGATGTCATAGGGGTTCATTTTATCGAAAGGATGCCGGTGAACTTAAGTCAGACTCTCGCGGACGTGGGGGAGCAGGCGGTGATTCGAGAAATCACAGCTGCCGCTCCCAGCAGCCTGAATGGCGATGATGCTGCTGTGCTTTTCGCGGCGCCACCCAATTCGCGCACGGTGGCCTCTACCGATCTGATGGTAGATGGCCGACACTTCTTGCGGGAATGGTCCACTCCGCGCGAGATCGGTAAGAAGGCCATCCTGCGCAACTTCGCCGATATCGAGGCCATGGGCGCGCGCCCAGTGGCGGCCCTTTTAGCCATCGCCGCACCGGGGGATACGCCGGTGAGCTTTGTCAGGGGCGTAGCTAAGGGCATCGCCGAGCATTGCTCTTTCTACAACGCCGAGCTGGTGGGCGGGGATATTACGAAATCGGACCTGCTGGTTATCAACATCACCGCCATCGGCTTTTTGGGCGGCAGCAGGGAAGCGTTGACCCTTGATGCGGCGCGCGCGGGCCAGAAGGTCGTGGCCCACGGCGCGATTGGCCATGCGGCGGCGGGCTTGTCTTTGCTGCAGCGGTTTGGCCGCGATCTGCCGGCAGAGCATGCGGATTTGTACCCACTTATTGATGCCCACTGCGCCCCCTGGCTCAGCCCCGGCCGCGGCGTTATCGCCCGCGCCGCCGAGGTCACCGCAATGACCGATAATTCCGATGGCCTCATCCAAGACTGCGGAATCATGGCGCAGCGCTCCGGGGTGCACATCGATTTGGATGCCGATGCCATCCAGCCCGATCCACTCCTGCACGCCGCGGCCGCCGTCCTCGATTGCGATCCGTGGCAGTGGGTCCTTGCCGGCGGCGAGGACCATACCCTGATCGGAACCACCGCAAAGCAGGCGCCTTCGGGGTTCCGGGAAATCGGCACCGTCTCGCGCGGCAGCGGCGTTACGGTGGGTGGTAAACGACCCCGTTATACAGAAGGGTGGGCAGGATTTTAGATATGCACCCGACTTACCATCCCTCGTGGGAACCGGTTCTCGCGCCGGTGCTGGAGCAGCAGTGGCCACGGATATCTCAGGCGCTGGACAACCAGGATTACCTGCCGCCGGCAGAAGACGTGTGCAGGGCATTGCAGATGCCGCTTGATGATGTCCGCGTGCTCATCGTTGGCCAAGACCCCTATCCCACCCCGGGCCACGCGATGGGGATGGCCTTTTCCACCAAGCCAGGAGTTGAACCCCCGCGGTCCTTGGTCAATATTTACCGTGAGCTGTATGACGATGTGGGCGTTCGCGGGCGCGAGGACGGCGATCTGAGCGCCTGGGCCGACCAGGGGGTACTGCTTCTGAACAGGGTGCTGACCGTGGCGCCGGGGCAGGCGGGATCGCACCGGCGCATCGGCTGGGAAGAGGTGACCGAGGCCGCCATCCGCGCCCTCAACCGCACCCCGATGGTCGCGATTTTATGGGGCCGCGATGCCCAATCCTGCGAGCGCTTCCTTCCCGATGTGCCCTGCATTACCTCGCCGCACCCGTCGCCGCTTTCGGCCAGCCGGGGGTTCTTTGGTTCCCGCCCATTTTCCCGGGCAAACGCCCTTTTGCGGGACCAAGGCGCGCGGGAGATCGCGTGGGACTTGTAAACTATTGCGCATGTCATACCCCAGCACGCTGGACGCTCACGGATTGCGCAATTGGGCGCACCGCGCTGTAGGCGAGCTTTCTCATCGGCGCGCCGAAATCAATGCGCTCAACGTTTTTCCGGTGCCGGATTCTGATACCGGCTCGAATATGGCGCACACCATGGAAGCCGCCGTCGCCGAGGTGGAAAAGGGCGGAGGCGACGTTGCGGCCGCGCTTGCGATGGGGGCCGTGCGCGGGGCGCGGGGAAATTCCGGAATGGTCCTCTCGCAGGTCTTGCGCGGGGTCGCGGAGGCCACCGTGGATTCCACCATCGATGGCGCCATCTTTGCAGCTTCGCTTATGCATGCGGTAGAGCTCGTGGACCACGCGATTGCGGAACCGGTGGAAGGAACGGTTATTACCGTACTGCGATGCGCCGCAGAAACAGCGGAAAGCACCGCGCGGCAACCCGAATCTAGTTTTCACGGCGTCGTAGCGGAGACGATTTCCGCCGCCCAGAAAGCCCTTGCGGAAACGCCCTCGCAGCTGCCAGAACTGCGTGCAGCTGGGGTGGTAGATGCAGGCGGTGCCGGCCTGGTCATCCTTTTAGAAGCCCTCCTCGCAGAAATCGAGGGCACGACTAGCCACGCGCCCGAATCCATGCCGGAGGCCGTCACCGAACTTGAGGTGGTCTTCTTTTTCGAAGGCGATAGCGCAGCATTGAAGGAGAAGATTGCCCCCCTGGGCACGAGCTTGGTCATCGCGCAAGCAAGTGACGATAGCGCTTCGATCCACATCCATTCCACCCAAGCCGGCAAGGTCATCGAAACCGCCATTGCGGCAGGATCGGTCAGTAACCTGCACCTCGAGGCACTTCCGGAATCCTCGGCCCCGCGCGGAGACACTGGCGCCGGTCATACGCGCACCGTCTATGCCGCGGTGCCCGCCGGCCCCATGGCCGAGCTGGTGCAGTCCGCTGGGGTTACGGTGGTCGAACCAGGAGAAACCATCCACGCGCCGGGCGAGGACATCGTTTTATCCAGCGGGCTAGAAGAACACGCAACTGCAGCGCATACCGTGGACATTTCTTCCCTTGCGGCGGGGCTGGCCGCCATCTCCGTCTATGAACCGGATAATGCGGATACCGCCGCGGTCGTAGAATCCATGCGCGATGCTGCGCAGTCGATGCGGGTGGCGCACCCAACAGAAGAAACAGAGGCAGCCATCGCGCAGATGTGCCGCCAGCTGCTTGCCGCAGGCGGAGAACAGGTCACGGTCATTAGCCCACTCAAGATCTCGCAAGAAGCATTGGCGGCAGAGCTCGGCGTCGATGTGGTTGCCTTGCAGGTGCCGGATATTCCCACCGAGATTGGGGTGGAATAGCGATGCTTGGCTGGCAGGATGACCGCCCTTTGACCGATGTACTGGATAAAAAAGACGCTACCAAGATCACCAAGGCGCTGGGATATAAGACCTGCGGGGAACTCTTAGCGCACTATCCGCGCGATTACATTCGCCATAATCAAGACGTGGGGCTTGGCGATGCCGCCGAGGGCGATATCGTCACCATTACCGGAACCGTAACGGGAATAACGACCCGCGATACGGGCAAGACCACCATCATCAACGTCCAGCTCGATGGTCATATTATCGCCACGTTTTTTAATGCCATGTACGTCTTGCGCATGCTCCACCGTGGGCAGCGGGTTATGATGAGCGGAAAATTGAAATATTTCCGCCAGCAGCCCCAGCTACAACAGCCGGATTTCGTAGAAATCGATGCCTTCGGGCGCCCAGACGGGGAACTTGCCGCCTACCAGGCGCCTGCGGCGGGAAAGAAAAAGCCGCAGAAGGCGACCGGGTCCCTGCGCAACCTGTCCCAATTCGGCCGGCTCGATAAATTATTGCTCGAGCGGGAATGGATACCGGTATATCCCGCCACGGCAAAGATCACCTCGTGGTACCTCATGGGAGCCATCCACTACGTGCTCGCGCATACCCCCACCATCCGGGAGCCTTTGGACCAGCAGATGATTATCAGCCTGGATCAAGCGGTGCGTGAAATCCATGAGCCCGGCGCGGCTGGCCCGCAACGCGCGGTTCAGCGCCTCAAGTACAACGAGGCGCTTTCCATTGGGCTGGTCATGGCGCTGCGCCAGCGCGATGCGCATGCGCACACGGCGCCGGCGATGCCCGCTATTTTGGGCGGTTTCCGCGAAGAGTTATTGACCCATCTTCCCTTTGAACTCACGCAAGGCCAGCGCCGGGTCATTACTGAGATTGATGATGACCTGTCCGGTTCCTTACCCATGATGCGTCTGTTGCAGGGCGAGGTGGGCTCGGGAAAAACGATGGTCGCCACCTGCGCCATGCTGCAGGCCATCGATGCCGGAAGCCAGGCGGCGCTGCTTGCTCCCACTGAGGTCTTGGCCTCCCAGCATGCGGCCTCGATTGGTACGTCCGTGCCAGAAGGCGTCAAGGTTGTGCTCTTAACCGGATCCATGCGGACCGCCGAGAAGCGCCAAGCGCTCCTGGATATCGTCTCGGGTGAGGCGAATATCGTCATCGGCACGCATGCCATCATTCAAGAATCGGTTGAGTTCTTCGATTTGGGCTTGGTGATCGTGGATGAGCAGCACCGCTTTGGCGTAGAGCAACGCGATAGCCTGCGCTCTAAGACGCGCGAGGGGATAAGTCCCCACGTCTTGGTCATGACGGCAACCCCCATCCCGCGTACCATCGCCATGACGATTTTCGGCGATCTCGCGGTATCGACGCTCGCCGAGCTACCGGGCGGAAGAAAACCGATCCAGTCCGCCGTGGTGGCGGAGTGGCGGCCCATTTGGGTGGCGCGGGCGCTCGAGCGCATCCGCGAGGAAGTAGCGCATGGCCACCAGGCCTATATCGTCTGCCCGCGCATCGAAGGCGAGGGCGGAGTGCTTGAGCTGGCGGAACAGCTTGCCGCCGGCCCGTTTAAGGGGCTGCGGGTAGATATCTTGCACGGCAAGATGCCGAATAAGGATGAGGTCATGACCTCATTTGCCCGGGGTGAGATCGATATCTTGGTATCTACCACGGTCATCGAGGTGGGCGTCGATGTTCCCAACGCCACGGTCATGCTCATCCGCGAGGCGGAGAATTTCGGCGTCTCCCAGTTGCACCAATTGCGCGGGCGCGTAGGCCGCGGCGGCAATGCGTCCATTTGCCTGTTGCATACGAAAGCGGAGGATAACTCGGCCTCGTATCGGCGCATTACCCAGATTGCCCAGACCTCGTCTGGGTTTGACCTTGCGGAATTAGACCTTCGGCAACGCCACGAGGGCGATATTCTGGGTGCGGTGCAATCTGGTACCCACCGGACGCTGCGGTTGCTCAACCTTGCCGATGACCAAGATATTGTGGAGCGCACTCACGCGGATGCGTACGCCATGGTTCAGCGCAATCCACAGTTGGCCGAAGAGCTGACGCAGAATTTGAGCCAAAGCGAGCAGGAATACTTGGAGAAAAACTAAGAGGGGATAGGCTATAGGTATGAAAATCTACGCCCCCTTCGCGGGCATCGTTCGCTGCCATGTCGATGTAGGTGAGAAAATTAGTACTGGTCAGGAGCTAGCTACCGTTGAGGCGACGAAGCTGGAATCGCCCGTCGTGTCCCCAGGCCCGGGGATGATTACTCGCATAGCGGTGGCGGATTTTAGCGATGTTATTGGCGGAGACTTAATTATGGAGATTGGAGAAGCGTAAATGACGCGGATTATTGCAGGCGAAGCGCGGGGGCGGACTATTAAAGTTCCGGCAGAGGGAACCCGCCCGACCGCCGATCGCGCGAGGGAAGGCCTCTTTTCCTCGTTGAATGCCCGGTGGGGGTTCCCAGGCTCCACGGTGCTTGATCTATTCGCTGGATCCGGCGCCTTGGGGCTGGAAGCATTAAGCCGTGGGGCAGACGAGGCGGTGCTGGTGGAGTCCAACCCTGCGGCGGTGTCCATCATCAAGCACAACATAGGCGTGGTGAAACATCCCGGTGCCCGCGTGGAGGAAAGGAAGGTATCGACGTACCTGGCCAGCGCCCCGCGCGGCTACTTTGATCTGGTTCTAGCGGATCCGCCCTATGCGTTTGACGATGTCCCCGGGCTCATCGCCGCAGTAGAGCCGGTGCTGACGGATAACGCGATGGTGGTCATTGAACGCCACGTTGAATCGCCCGAGACCGACTGGCCAGAAGGATTTGAGCCGACGGGGCAGAAATTAAAGAAGCGTACCTTCGGCATCGCGCGCATGGATATGGCAGTCTATACCCGTCCCGGTACCGACGATACCGATGACACCTTAGATAGCTAGAGAAAGAGATATTTTATGACCACAGCCGTGTGCCCCGGGTCTTTTGACCCCATCACTCTTGGCCACGTCAATATTTTTGAGCGCGCCAGCCAGATGTTTGATGAGGTTACGGTGCTCGTTACTGGCAACCCAGAAAAGCCTTCAGGGTTATTTAGCGTGCACGAGCGCATGGATCTCATCCGCCAGAGCGTGGATTCGCGCATTAACGTGGACTATTGGTCCGGCCTGCTCGTGGACTATACCTCGCAGCACGGAGTAGACGTTTTGGTCAAGGGACTGCGTTCTTCCCTGGATTATGAGTACGAACTGCCGATGGCCCAGATGAACAGGCGTTTGTCCGGCATCGATACGGTCTTTTTGCTTACCGATGAAAAGTACGGCTACATCAGCTCTTCGCTGTGCAAGCAGGTCGCGCAATTCGGCGGCGAGGTCACTGGCATGCTTCCTGATCCGGTAGTACAAGCGGTGAAGGAAAAATACCGCCGATGATTTTGGCGCTGATTATTTTTGCCGTCGTTGTCGCGGGATCCACGCTGCAACGCGTCTCTGGCATGGGACTTGGCCTTATCGGCGGGCCCATTCTCATGCTGGTGATGGGCCCGGTAGAAGGCATCCTGGTGATTAACGTCTTGGCGGCGGTCAATGCGCTGCTGACCACGGTGACTGTCCGCCGCAATGTGAGCTGGAGAATGTTCGGGCTTATCGCGCCCGTGATGATTATCGGTTCTCTGGCGGCCGCGGCGTTGATTAGCAAGATCGATACCGCAGGGCTATTGATAGTGGTGGGTGCAGCACTGCTCATCGCCTTGGCGGTGGTGACCTACGGCGCTAGGTTCGTCCCGCCGATGGAGGGCAAGGGCCCGGCCATCTCCGCGGGCATCCTTGGCGGATTCACTAATACCTTGGCCGGAGTGGCCGGCCCGGTCATTACCGTCTACGCCCAGGCGGCCAAATGGCCCCAAGCCATGTATACGGCGACCCTGCAACCGATCTTTGTGGTGGGCGGGCTCTTTTCCGTTATCACCAAGACCGCGCTCGGCGCCGCGACATTCGATGGCCTGCCCTGGGTTATTTGGCCCGCAGGCATTGCCGGCATGTTCATCGGCATCTGGCTGGGCTCGCGCATCGCGCATATCGTGTCCAGGGATATCGCGCGCGCACTGTCGCTATCGGTAGCTAGCCTCGGCGCTCTCAGTGCGCTGATTCGCGGCGTCGTCACCTACGGAGCCTAGGGCGCGGCTGGCACCGCGCGAGGCCTACCTAAAGAAGCGAGGACAAGAACTCCTTGGTGCGCGGTTGCTGTGGGTTGTCGAGCACTTCAACCGGGGTACCGGATTCGAGGACTACGCCGCCGTCCATGAAGAAAATTTTATCCGCCACCTCGCGCGCAAAGCCCATCTCGTGGGTCACCACGAGCATGGTCATGCCCTGGGCCGCGAGATCCTTCATCACGCGGAGGACCTCGCCGACGAGCTCGGGATCCAGGGCGGAAGTAGGTTCATCGAAAAGCATGAGCTTTGGATCCATCGCCACGGCGCGAGCGATGGCAACGCGCTGCTGCTGGCCACCAGAAAGCTGGACTGGGTAGTTATCGGCCTTCGCCGCCAGTCCCACCTCATCTAACAGCTCCATGGCACGCTTCCGGGCCTTATCCTCTGGCACCTTCTTGACCTGCATCGGTGCTTCAATGATGTTTTCTACCACCGTGCGGTGGGGGAAGAGGTTAAAAGACTGGAATACCATGCCAATATCGGAGCGCTGCTGCGCAGCCTGCTTTTCACTGATTTCGTAGAGGATTCCATTCTTTTCGCGGTAACCAATGAGCTCACCGTCGACATAAAGCCGGCCCGCCGTGGCTTTATCCAGGTGGTTAACGCAGCGCAGGAAGGTCGACTTACCTGAACCGGAAGGGCCTAAAAGGCAGGCTACCTCGCCGGGTTGGACCTCTAAGTCGATGCCCTTGAGCACCTCGAATTGCCCGAAGGATTTGTGCACATTCTGTGCGGAGATCATGGGAGTAGTCATTATTTTTTACCCTCCTGGATTACAGAGACGTTGCGGGGGATAGTACCTTCGGCATCGGCAAGCGCGGCAAGTTGGCGCCCAGTGAGCTCGCGGGTGGCGCCGCGCTCAAAGTGGCGCTCGAGGAAGTACTGGCCCACCATGAGCAGGGAAGTAATGACCAAGTACCACGAGGCGGCGACCATCAAGAGCGGAATGGGCTGGAAGAGGGCTGCAGAAATATCGGTGGCGCGGCCGAAGATCTCGTGGGTATAGGGGATGGCCACCACCAGTGACGAGGTCTTGAGCAGGGAAATGAACTCATTGCCTGTCGGCGGGATGATAATGCGCATCGCCTGCGGCAATACGGTGCGCCGCATGGTCATCCACCAAGACATGCCGAGGGCTTTGGAGGCTTCCTTTTGGCCTTCTGGCACCGAGGAAATGCCCGAGCGCACGATTTCGGCCATATAGGCGGCCTCATTGAGGCCCAAGCCCATGACCGCCAAGAAGAAGGCATTGGTCAACACACTTTGCAGGGAGACCTCTGCAAAGCCCAAGTTGATGGATTGATAAATCGCAGATAGCAAGCCCCAGAAAACCAGCTGGACATAAATCGGCGTGCCGCGAAAGATCCACAGGAAGATCCAGGAAATGGCGCGCAGGATGGGATTGGGCGACATGCGCATCACGGCGAGGATGGCGCCGCCTACCACGCCAATGATCATGGACAAGATGGTGATTGCAATCGTGTGCAGAGAGGCGATGGCGATGCGCTGGTCAAAGAGATACTGGAAGTACGTATCCCACCCAAAGGCCTCATTGCGCGCGGAGGCAATGACAAACCACAGACCAAGAATGAGCAGCACGACCGCGCAGAGCCACCGCCAAGGGTGGCGCAGTGGCCGGGCTTCAATCTTGGCGGGTGCTTCCTGGTGCGCAGTCGCGCTGGCTTCCTCTTTGTGCTCGTTAACCATTGATGGGCCTTTCATTAATCATCGCCTGGTCTACTAATCCATCTTCAATTCCCCAGCGGGCCAAGATCTCCGCGTACTCACCGGTATCAATGAGGTGTTGGAGGGCAGCGGCTGAGGCCTTAGCCAAGTCCGAGTCCTTCGGGACTGCGAAGCCGTAAGGGGAGGCCTGGAACATATCGCCGACAGCGCGCATCTTCCCCTCGGAGCGATTGACCGCCCAAGCGGTCACCGGCGAGTCTGCGGATAAAGCATCGGCGCGGCCCATCAGGACGGCGAGCGCGGCGTTATCCCCAGTGTCATAGGACAAGACGGTGAGATCGCCATCGCAGGCTTCTTGCTTGGGGCGCACATCATCGGTCTCTGACACGGTGGTGCGCTGCACGGCGACGGTCAGACCGCAAGGGTTTTGGGGATCGACCTTATTGGGGCCATCGACAAGCTCTGCCCACTGGATGCCTGCATAGAGGTGGTCCACGAAGTCGAACTCATCGCGGCGATCGGCCGTATCCGTAAACCCGGAGGCGCCCATGTCTATCTGGCCGGACTGTACCGCCGGCAAGATCATGGAGAAGTCTTGCTCCAGCGCCTGGAATTTCAGGCCCAGCACCCCGGCTACGGCGCGGGCGAGGTCGAGCTCTACGCCCTGCAGATTGCCGTGGGAGTCCTTGAGCTGAAACGGGGCATAGGGCGGGTTCGTTCCTGCCGTGAGCACGCCGTCATCGTCGTGGTACATCGCGGCGATCTCTGGAACCTCGCCGGTCTGTGGCTCCTCCCAGCCCTCTGGAGTCGAATCCTCCTCGTTGACCACGCATGCGCTCAAGGGGAGTGCGCACGCCATGATGGCGGCCGTTAGTGGTCGATGATTAATCGCCCAGGGCATTAATATTCCGCCGTCCTTTCATCGATGGCTTGCGCGTTCCTGCGGTCTACGTAGATGAAGATGGACACGATAATGGCACCGAGAATGAAGTATCCGATGATGGCACCCGAAGAAGCGTCCTGGTCTGCACCCCAGGGCCACAGGGCGCGCAGGGATCCCAGCATGAAGCCCGCCATGGCGGCCAGGGTGGGAGCGCGGTGGGTACTCAGCAAATAGTTGAGCAATTTGATGAAGGCGGCGAGCCCGCACAGGGCACCCAGTGCAAAGACGCCCATGGTGCCTAACTCACGGTCCGATACCGCGCCGATGATCGGCTGGTAAAGCCCCATAGTCAGCAAGATGAGCGAGCCGGAAATACCCGGCAGAATTAGCGCGCATACAGCAATCGCTGCGGCAAAGAAGACCACGATAAGGCTCGGGTCATCGTGTGGCGCTGAGGTAAAGCCCGTGACGATAAAAATCACGACGGCAGCAGCGATAAACGCGATGATGGAGGAGGGGGCGGTGCGCTCCGCCTTAGGCAACATGGAAAGCGGAACGATGATGGAGATGACCACCATGCCTAAAAAGAGCGCGCTGGAGGCAGAGACGTTGTTGTCGACGAAGTTGGACAGGAGCGTGGAAAAGCCGAAAACGGCGATGAGCATGCCGACGGCGACGGAGCCCAGAAAGGACCACTCGACCTTTTTAAAGTTGCCGGAGATGAGGTCATTGGCATTGCGGACGGCGCGCTCATAAATCCCCACGATGAGGGCGACGGTTCCGCCGGAGATGCCGGGAACTAGCTCGGCCATACCGATGAGGGCGCCACGAACGGCGTTCAAAATAAAGTGCATAAATTAAAAATCTACCTGGGTATAAGACATGACTGCGGTTGACGGGCCACTCGGGGTGTCAAAAACTCGTTGCTCAGAACCGAACCGTGGGGCGACGCTGCGCCCGAGGTGGCCTAATCCTGCATATCTTTCATTACTTTAACGGTTATCTACCCTATATGAGATGGGCGTGTGCTTAAAGTCTCGAGGTAAGAGGGTATTATTTTGCAGCATTCATGGTTCTCGGGCGTTGTGTAAATATGCAATTCGCGGAAGGATATACGCTGAATCGAGGCCGCAGTAAGAGAAAGAAAGTGGCATGACGAAACCGGCCTAAACGACAGAATGTGTTGGTGAAGTTATATGATTAGCACGTCTGGCCTGCTGGTATTAGGACTATTTCACTTATCCGGAGGGATAACGCAGCCTCGGACCTGATATACCGCCGGGGGCATGCTGATGTGCTAAGCGCTGAGGTTCACGATGAATGGATGAGTAAGAATCATCCTCGATGCCCCGTCTGTAGCGAGGTGTGCACCAAAATACGGGACTACAAGCACCAATCCGCCAGCGAAGGCGATGGAACGCCTGTAAAGCCACTGTCACTCGCGCTAGAGGCCGACCCAGGAAAGTGGACGCATCAGGGCGCAGACCCACGAGCCAAAGCACACACCCTAGCCAACCAAGAAACACAAGCCACCATCGGCCGTGAATACGGCCGACCAGCAACTTTCGACAGTGCCTACAACCACTCTATGGGAAAACGCAAAGGCCACATGCCCTAAACCACGCAGTCCACCAACACAAAATGTCGTTTACCCCGACACGCCGGAAAACAACACATTTTGTCGTTTAACCCACGAAACCCCGCTTCCTTCATGGATATGTATCCGGAAAGAAGCGGGGTTGTACTGTGCCCCTGGTGAGACTCGAACTCACACTGGACGGGTTTTGAATCCGTTGCCTCTGCCAATTGGGCTACAGGGGCAATCAAAAGCGAGCGCCTTTGACTGTTGGAAATACTAGCGCAGGGGTTGGCGCAATTCCTAATTGGGGTTCCCGTCCGGTAAAAAGGCCAGCTCAAGGCGGTGAAGCTGGGTGGGGTGTCGCCGTGTCCACGGTGTTGCCTAGTATGGGGCAGGTGACTTCCAATAAGACCCGCCTTTTGCTCATTGACGGCCATTCGATGGCATTTCGTGCCTTTTATGCCCTGCCGGTGGAAAACTTTTCTACCTCCGGCGGCCAGCACACCAACGCCGTGTATGGCTTTTTATCCATGCTGTCCAATATTGTCTCTGAGGAAAGGCCGGATGCTATCGCGGTTGCCTTTGACGTTGGCCGGAAGACTTTCCGCACGGAGATGTTCCCGGATTATAAGGCGCAGCGCGAGGCCGCGCCGGAAGAATTTAAGGGCCAAGTAGACATCATTCGCGATACCTTGGAGACCTTGGGTATTACGACGCTCTCGCGCGAAAATTACGAGGCCGACGATATTTTGGCCACCCTAGCAACCCAGGCGCAGGACTACGAGACGCTGATTGTCACCGGTGACCGCGATTATCTGCAGCTGGTTACGGATTCGACCACGGTGCTCTATCCCATGAAAGGCGTATCCACGCTGCACCGGTTTACCCCAGAAGCCGTCGAGGATAAATACGGGCTGACCCCCGCGCAGTATCCCGACTTTGCTGCCTTGCGCGGCGATCCTTCCGATAACCTCCCCGGCATTCCCAAGGTGGGAGAAAAGACCGCCACCAAGTGGATAGTCAAGTATGGAGACTTGGCTTCGCTGGTAGAGCACGCCGAAGAAATCAATGGCGTGGTGGGAAATAACTTCCGCGAACGCATCGAGCAGGTGCAGATGAACCGGAAGCTCACCCAGATGATTACAGATATGGACTTAGACGTCGGCCCGGATGATCTGGCATTCAGGGAAGTCAAGGTTGCCGATGTTGCTGCGAAGTTCGATGAGCTAGAGTTTGGCACCAACCTGCGCGATCGTGTCTTAGCGGCCATTCCCAACGATGGCGCTGAGGCCGCTGAGCAAGTTGCGGATTCCCCAGATGTCGAGCTCACCATCGATGACGCCTCCCTGAGCGAATGGTTACCTAACCGCGAGCACGTAGCCGTGTATGTGCAAGGTGAGGGTACCCCGGGCCAAGGCGATGCCTCTGCCATCGCTTTTGTGGACCGCAACCACCACGGCTTGCAGGTAGAACTCGGGGAGCTTTCCGCCGATGAGGAAAAGGTCTTGGTCCAGTGGCTAGAATCGCCGGCCCCTAAGTATTTCCACGCCGCGAAGGCCGCGTTCCACATGCTGGCAGGGCGCGGCATTGAGCTCGACGGGCTTGCGCACGATACGGCCTTGGCGGCGTATATCCTGCGCCCAGGCCAGCGCACCTACGAGCTTTCCGATGTCTACCAGCGCCACCTTCAAAAGTCCCTCGGCGCCGCCACGGAGCAGATGTCGTTGCTCGATAGTTCCTCCCTGGTGGATCAGGCGGCGGCAATCATGGAGCTGGCGGAAAAACTCACCGCGGAGCTGCAGGACATCGACTCTTTCGAGTTGTACACCGACCTGGAACTGCCGCTGGTGACCATCCTGGCGCGCATGGAGGCTACGGGTATCGCGGTCGATGTAGATATTTTGGAAACCCAAAAGGATGCCTTTGTGGAGCAGGTCGCGGAACAGGAACGCTCCGCGCGCGAGCTTGCTGGCGATGAAAAGCTCAACCTAAATTCTCCTAAGCAGCTGCAAAAGGTGCTTTTTGAGACCTTTGATATGCCCAAGACGAAAAAGACGAAAACGGGCTATTCCACGGCCGCGAAGGAAATCGAGCAGCTGGCTATCAAGCACCCGCACCCGTTCTTGGATCACCTTTTGGCTCACCGCGAGTACCAAAAGATGAAGACCACGTTGGAGGGCCTCATCAAGACCGTCCAACCGGATGGCCGCATCCACACCACCTTTAATCAGACGGTGACCTCGACGGGGCGTTTGTCTTCGACGGAACCCAATCTGCAAAACATCCCGGTGCGCACTGAGGCCGGTCGCCAGATTCGCTCGGCGTTTATCGTAGGCGAGGGATTTGAGCAGCTAATGACCGCGGACTACTCGCAGATTGAAATGCGCGTTATGGCGCACCTGTCTGCCGATCCCGGGCTGATTGAGGCCTACAAGGCCGGCGAAGATCTGCACAATTTCGTTGGTTCTAGGGTCTTCGATGTGCCCGTGGATCAGGTGACTCCTGAGCTGCGCCGCCGAGTAAAGGCCATGTCCTATGGCCTTGTCTATGGCCTGTCCGCGTTTGGACTTTCGCAGCAGCTGGGAATCCCTGCCGGTGAAGCCAAGTCCATCATGGAAAGCTACTTTGAGCGCTTTGGCGGTGTGAAGAAGTATCTGGATGATGTCGTGGAGCAAGCCCGCAAGGATGGTTATACGGCCACGCTCTTTGGCCGCCGCCGCTACCTGCCAGAGCTCAACTCCGATAACCGGCTGGCCCGTGAAAACGCGGAACGCGCTGCTCTCAATGCGCCGATCCAGGGAACGGCCGCGGATATCATCAAGGTCGCGATGATTCGCGTGGACCGTGCGTTGCGCGATATGAAATCACGTGTTTTGCTCCAGGTCCACGATGAATTGGTGGTGGAAGTCGCCCCCGGCGAGGCCGATCAAGTCCGCGAGATTCTTGAGCGCGAGATGGATTCTGCCATCGAGCTGAACGTGCCACTCGAAGTCTCTGCCGGCGCCGGCACGGATTGGGACGCCGCGGCCCACTAGTTCGATGATGACGCTTAACCGGCGCGAACGCGCCCGCATGCGCTTGGCCGCCCAGGGGCTTACGGCCCAGCGCTGGCGCACCGCTGCGGAGGCGGTTCGCGCCTTTGGCGTTACGCAAGGCCAGGACCTGCATTCGGTGCGCCGGTCCTTGGCGCTGCGCGCAACGGATGAATCGGATAAGTCCGAGATCGTGCGCGGCTATGCGATGCGCAATACGCTGTTCGCCGCCTCCGTCAAGGATATGGGCTGGATAACCGAGCTATGCGCGAAGCCTCGAAAAGGCGATGCAGCGGTACGGGAAGCCGTGCTGCAGCTTATCGATGCCCCATTAACGCGCGCAGAATTGAAAGCACGCGCCGCCCGGGTCTTGCCCGAGCTATCTTTCTGGCACGTGGTACGCATCGCCATGGAAAGCGGGCATGCGTGTTATGTAGGCGAAGAGCAGCTCATTACTCCGGTGGAGTTAGACGGCCTGGAGGCCCTCTTTAACGGCGACTCGGTGGCCGCCACGACGGAATTGATGACGCGCTATTTTCGCGCCCATGGTCCGGCGACGCTGCAAGACTTTGCGTGGTGGTCCAAGCTGCCCCAAAAGCTCATTCGTCCCGCAGCGGAGAATTTGCCGGATGACCTCATCCGGATAGGTAGGGAAGGCGAGGAGCTGGTCTCTACAGAGGTGCTGGAGCTGCCAGAGGTGAGAAGGAAGAAATCGGTGCTGCTATTGGGCGCCTTTGATGAATACATTTTGGGCTACCAAGATCGACTTTTTGCCATGTCAGCGGATATGCACCACGCGCTCGTTCCCGGGAACCAGGGCATTTTCCGCCGCGCCATCGTTATTGACGGCCAAGTGCGCGGCATGTGGAATAAGCAGGGGATTGAGGACTGGGGTATTCCCGCCTACGCGTCACGCCGCGTGGAACGGCAGTGGAAAGACTGCTGAGAAGTGCGTGAAGCAGATGAGGATTTTAAAGTAGTTCCATGGAGTTTCTCGGAAAACGTATTACCTGGAAGTCCCATCCCTACGTCTTGCGCTTTTTTGAGACTACGTGGGCAGTCATGGTCGCATACCCGGCGGGACAAATTGCTGAGAGCGGTTTAAAAGAAGCAGTAAGCAGCGATAAATCTTACTTCATTTTCTATGCGGTTATAACTTTTGGGTTTTTCCTTTCTGCTGGCAACGCCGCCAGAGAAGGCGAGAACCCGTGGCGCTACCGAATACAGGCGGCCGGTGTAATGATCGCGGTAACTGTCATTGCCGTGGCCTTCCCGTATTCGTGGGTATTTGCGCTCATTACTATTGCTGCCGTGGTGTACTACCTCTGGCCGCGCATCGCGGTGGAATCCTCCTGAGGTCGCTTTTCCACTAGGCAACCGGCCAAGAGGTCAAAGGGTGTTTGGCCGATGGCTAAAACCGAAAGGCCTAAAATCGCAAGGATAATGCCGTCGATGTTCCAGCCGGTAAGCGTCAGGGGCGTGAGCAGCAGCCACGAATTGCGCAGGCACGCGGTGACAAACGGCGAGCGGGCCGGGATGATTTCGAGCTGCATCGACCATTTGCCCAGGGACGTAGACTTTTTCGTTTCCACCCACACGCGGTAGATATAGAAGACCACGGCGAGAGCGACCGCCTCGTAGATCTCTTCGGGGCGGCCGGATAAGGGGGTACCGGCAAGAGCATTAATCACCCACCGCACCACGGTGACGATGGCGGCCACGAGAAAGGCGTCGATCCACCACGCCACGGCGCGGCGCAGGGCAATTCCTAGTCTTTCGGCAATCATGTTCTCTACGTTAGCTGTATGCGCGGCAGATGAAAATCATGCTGCCTGGGAAAACTTCCCCGCGCTGCGGGGACCACTGGCCCCACGTGATGTCTAAGCCTTCGGGCCATTCCGGTTCAATGATGTCCTCGATCAGAAATGGTCCGCGACATTGGAGCGCGCGGAACCAATCGCTGATGGTGCGGTGAAATTCGGCGTAGGTGAGCGTCCCGGCGGAATCGTGTTCCAGATAGGCGCGGTCGAAGTAACTTATCTCAGCGGTGAGGCTGGTGGGATCATCGGGGAAGATCCAGCGCATTGGGTGGGTCACGGAGAATACGAAGCGCCCACTTGGGCGCACAACGCGGGCAACTTCCGCGAGCGCGGCATCGAGATCGGCGAGGAAGGGGAATGCGCCGAATGCAGAGAATGCCACGTCAAAGGAGTCGGTGGCGTAGGGCAGTGCCAGCGCATCGGCTTGGATGAGCGCCAACCCGGGATCTGCGTGGGCGAGCATTCCGCGGGAAATATCGCAGCCGGTGGCAAAGCGGGCGCGGGTGCTGAGCCACTGGGTGCAGGCGGCAGAACCGCAGCCGATTTCGAGGACGGCGGCAGAGGAGACATCGCCAAGCAGCTGCGCATCGGCCTCGTGCAGCATCTCTGGGCACCAATAAAAAGAGGAAAGGTACTCGGGGTGCTCGGCATGGTAGTTGGCCGCATCACCGTCCCAGTGGGATTGATTGGCGTGAGAAGGCGAAGTCACTGGGGTGGGTTACCTTTCTGGTTGGCGTCCAATATTTGCCGTATAAGCTGGACAGATGTAGGCTTTTACAAGCATGTCTATGCCACGGGTTGTTGCAGGCTATTGTAGGAAAGCTTGGGGCAATCACGCGGCGGGATCGAATGTGGCCTCTATCTCCTGTATTTGTGCAGCGCAGATGGGCTTTTAATTCGAGAGACACGCAGTTGTCCACGAACGATTTCCTACATTTATTCGGAGCATTTTTACAATATGCCATCTTCTACTACCCCTCAGGTTGCGATCAACGATATCGGAACCGCAGAGGACTTCCTCGCAGCTGTAGACGCCACCATCAAGTACTTCAACGATGGTGACATTGTCGGGGGTACCGTCGTCAAGGTTGACCACGACGAGGTACTGCTGGACATCGGATACAAGACCGAAGGTGTTATCCCTTCCCGCGAGCTGTCCATCAAGCACGACGTCAACCCCGACGAAGTTGTCGAGGTCGGCGATGAGGTTGACGCGCTTGTCCTGACTAAGGAGGACAAGGAAGGCCGCCTGATCCTGTCCAAGAAGCGCGCACAGTACGAGCGCGCTTGGGGCGCCATCGAGGAGCTGCAGGCCAAGGAAGAGCCGGTTACCGGTACCGTCATCGAGGTCGTCAAGGGCGGCCTCATCCTGGACATCGGCCTGCGCGGCTTCCTGCCTGCTTCCCTCGTTGAGATGCGTCGCGTCCGCGACCTGGAGCCCTACATTGGCCAGGAGCTGGAAGCTAAGATCATCGAGCTGGACAAGCAGCGCAACAACGTTGTCCTGTCCCGCCGTGCATACCTGGAGCAGACCCAGTCCGAGGTCCGTTCCGAATTCCTGCACCAGCTGCAGAAGGGTCAGGTCCGCAAGGGCGTTGTCTCTTCCATCGTCAACTTCGGCGCCTTCGTCGATCTTGGCGGCGTCGACGGCCTGGTTCACGTGTCCGAGCTTTCCTGGAAGCACATCGACCACCCATCTGAGGTTGTCACCGTTGGTGACGAGGTAACCGTTGAGGTTCTGGACGTTGATCTGGACCGCGAGCGCGTTTCCCTGTCCCTGAAGGCAACCCAGGAAGACCCATGGCGCGTCTTCGCCCGCACCCACGCTGTGGGCCAGATCGTTCCGGGCAAGGTCACCAAGCTCGTTCCGTTCGGTGCGTTCGTTCGCGTCGAGGAAGGCATCGAGGGCCTGGTTCACATCTCCGAGCTGGCTCAGCGCCACGTCGAGGTTCCGGACCAGGTTGTCACCGTTGGCCAGGAAGTTATGGTCAAGGTCATCGACATCGACCTCGAGCGTCGTCGTATCTCCTTGTCCGTCAAGCAGGCTGACGAGGACTACTCCGAAGAGTTCGATCCGTCCAAGTACGGCATGGCTGACTCCTACGACGAGCAGGGCAACTACGTGTTCCCAGAAGGCTTCGACCCGGACACCAACGAGTGGAAGGAAGGCTTCGACGAGCAGCGTCAGGCTTGGGAGGCACGCTACGCAGAGTCCGAGCGCCGCTTCAACCTGCACACCGCTCAGATCGAGCGCAACCGCGCTGCCGCCGCAGAGGCTGCAGAGTCCGCTGAAGCATCCTCCAACTACTCTTCTGACTCCACCGATGCAGCTCCGGCATCGGAGACTCAGGCAGAGTCCGGCGGATCCTTGGCTTCTGACGAGCAGCTCGCCGCACTGCGCGACAAGCTCGCCGGCAACTAAGACGCCTTTGGAGCTTAAGGTGAGATAGTCCCTAACTCCACGCAGCTGCACTAGCCGCGTCCTTCTCCTTCGGGGAGGCAGGACGCGGCTTTGTGACTTTTATGACAGTATATGCAAACGATTGCCCGGTATTTTTCGTTTGCGGGTTCTTGACCTGCGGCAAAGCAATGGCGCCTGCAAAAAAGACAACTATCCCCACTTAAGACCACTAAATTGGGCTTTTGTTTGTGTTGCCTCTCACTTATAATCCAAGTGTGACGTAATAGCCAGTTGAGTACTGACTATTGTTTTGTCTTTATGCAAGGAGTATGAAGTGGCATCTGTGAAGGACACTTCCACACACATCATCGATAGCTTGGGCGGCGCCGATAACATCACGTCGCTGACGCACTGTGCGACGCGCCTGCGTTTTCAACTCGCTGATGTGGGGAAAGTAGATCAGGAAAAGCTGGAAAGCGATACGGCCGTTCTCGGTTCCGTCACGCAGGGTACCCATGGCTACCAGGTAGTCATGGGTGGCGGCGTGGCCAGCTACTACGGCGAAATCATCAAGGACCCTGGGGTCAATCCGCCGGATGAGGAGGCCTCCTCATCTAAGAAGAACTACGACGGTGTGCGCGGTAAGTACGATTGGATCGACTACTGCTTCGAGTTCCTCTCTGATACCTTCCGCCCGATTCTGTGGGCGCTGCTTGGTGCCTCCCTCATCATCACGCTGCTGGTGCTGGCGGATACCATTGGCATTCAAGACTTTCGCGCGCCGTTGGAAGAACAGCCTGAGGGCTACCGCTTGGCCCACGCGATGTTCCAGTCGGTCTTCTACTTCCTGCCGGTGATGGTGGGTGCCACCGCCGCGCAGAAGTTGGGCGCGAATATGTGGGTCTCGGCCGCCATTCCGGCCGCTTTGCTCACGCCGGAATTCATGTCCCTGGGTGAACAGGGCGATACCGTCAACGTCTTCGGCCTGCCGCTGGTGATTAACTCTTACGGCTCCCAGGTATTCCCGCCGATTTTGGCCGCCATCGGCCTGTTCTGGGTGGAAAAGGGCTTGAAGAAGATCATCCCGAGCGCCGTACACATGGTCTTCGTGCCATTCTTCTCGCTGCTCATCATGATTCCGGCTACGGCCTTCCTGCTCGGCCCATTCGGCATCGGCGTGGGCAATGGCATCTCTTGGGTACTGTTCCAGATCAATGACTTCTCGCCGTTCATCCTGGCCATTGTCATTCCGCTGTTGTACCCGTTCCTGGTGCCCATGGGCCTGCACTGGCCGCTCAACGTGATCATGATTCAAAACATCACGACTTACGGCTACGACTTCATCCAAGGCCCGATGGGTGCGTGGAACTTTGCCTGCTTCGGCGTCACCGGCGCCGTAATGGTCATCTCCATGAAGGAGAAGAACAACTCCATGCGCCAGGTTTCCGTCGGTGCATTCGCAGCCGGCATGCTCGGCGGTATTTCGGAGCCGTCCCTCTACGGCATCTTGCTCCGCTTCCGCCGCACCTACTACCGCCTGCTGCCGGGTTGTGCCATCGGTGGCGCAGTGATGGGGCTTTTCGATGTCCGCGCTAACGCCTTCGTCTTCACCTCCATCTTGACCACCCCAGCCATGATCCCGCACGTGGGCTACGTCATCGGCATCGCCGTGGCATTCTTCACCTCCTTCTCCCTCACGCTGCTGTTTGGTTACCGCACCGCAGAGGAAAAGCAGGCCGACCTCGAGCGCATCGCCCGCGAAAATAACGAGACCGTGGAAGAGGTTGCTAGCCGCTCCGAGTCCCGCATCATCGGAGGATCCGATGATGAGTCGGACGGTTCCGAGAATGCACAGGCTGCAGGGGTTGCTGCTGCCACCGGAATCGCCACCAAGGAAGCAGAACAGGCAATCATGAAGCTGGACTCTCCTTTGGAGGGCGAGGCAGTGGACCTGTCCGAGGTACCGGATCCCATCTTCGCTGGCGCCAAGCTTGGGCCGGGCGCTGCCGTGAAGCCAACCGGCAATACCGTCTACGCGCCTGCCGATGGCACCGTGCTCACCGTCCAAAAGTCCGGCCACGCGATCGGTCTGAACCTGGATAACGGCGTACAGCTGCTCATCCATGTTGGCCTAGACACCGTGGAACTGGGCGGCGAGGGATTTGATGTCCACGTGGAAAAGAAGCAGCGCGTTTCCGCTGGCGATAAGCTCATCAGCTTTGACGCAGACTTCATTAAGTCCAAGGACTACAACCTGATTACCCCGGTCGTTGTTACCAACGCCAAGAAATTTGGTTCCGTGAGCGGCGCTACCGGCGCTGTCACCCCAAGCGATGAACTCTTGCAGGTTCATCCAAAGCTGGAAGAAGAACTCGAGTCCTAAAGGCACTCTTAAATTCCGCAGCAAGGAGCCCAGGCAGTCGTGCCGGGCTCCTTTTCGCGTACCCTGGTATCTTATGAAGCTAATCGGATTAACCGGGGGAATCGGCAGCGGGAAATCTACGGTAGCGAAGCTGTGCGCTCAGCGCGGCTGGCGGGTGGTGGACGCAGATCGCATAGCGAGGGACATCGTCAAGCCTGGCCAACCGGCGTTAGCCGAGCTAGCAGAGAAATTTGGCCAGGACATCCTGCAGGAAGATGGCAGTCTCGACCGTAAGGAACTAGCCCGCCGTGCGTTCGTGGATAAGGAGCACACCGAGCTCCTGAATTCGATTACACACCCGCGTATCCAAAAAGAGACCCAGCGACAATTTGCTGCTGCGCGCGAAGAGGGCGTTGATTTTACGGTTTATGATATGCCGCTGCTGGTGGATAATGGGCTCGACGGGGATATGGATTTTGTCATCGTCGTTGACGTGGATCCAGAAGAGAGGGTGCGTCGTCTCGTGGAGTTCCGCGGACTCGATGAAGCAGACGCGCGCAAAAGGATTAACGCCCAGATTTCTGATGACAAGCGGCTCGCGGCAGCAAGCCATGTCATAGATAATAACGGCACGCAGGAACAACTGGCCGAGCGTGCAGCGGCGGTCTGCGATGAGATTGAGGCGGCGTCTTCTTAACCTTAACCTTTTTGGTAAGTAGCGTTAACGTCTTTTCCTATTAACGTTTACTTTTGGTCCCTACACTATTTGAGCGTGGGAACTTGGGGCACTGGACCATTCGATAATCACGCGGCGCGAGACGTACTCGATAGCCTGCGGAATGGTTCTTTTGATCTCCGGCACTTTCAGCGCTCGTGCGGCACTGGAGTGCTCGATTCCGATGAAGCCGAAGCGGTCATCGCATTAGGGGCGCTGACGAAGCTGCCTGCCGATGGCCTGCCGGACGGCGTAGCCCCAAGGGATTTGGTGTCCCTTTATACCCCTCAATCTAAGGCGTGGCTGCGCCGGCGCATCAACCAAGCGATGTGCTCTGATTCCTCGTCGGTCTACGCGCTATGGGAACCGACAGGTGAGCTCGACCAGTGGTTGCACACCGCCCAGGCCGCGCTGCCGTGAAATGGCTAGCAGGAGCGGATAAGCAGTAGAATAGCGGGCATGGCTTTTGCTGCTGAACATCCCCTTATTCCAAATTCTGAACACCGCGTCGTCGGCGAGGTAGAACGCACCCCCGGCAAGTTTCAGGTCGTTTCTGATTATGAACCCGCAGGTGACCAGCCTGCGGCCATCAAGGAGCTTGATGAGCGCCTCAACCGCGACGAGCGCGACGTTGTGCTCATGGGCGCAACCGGTACGGGTAAGTCCGCGACGGCCGCGTGGCTGATTGAAAAGCAGCAGCGGCCCACGCTAGTGATGGCACCCAATAAAACCTTGGCCGCACAGCTGGCCAATGAGCTGCGCCAATTATTGCCCAATAACGCGGTGGAATACTTCGTCTCCTATTACGACTACTATCAGCCAGAAGCCTATATCGCGCAGACCGATACCTATATCGAAAAAGACTCCTCCATTAATGAGGACGTCGAGCGCCTGCGCCACTCGGCCACCTCTGGGCTGCTCTCGCGGCGCGATGTTGTGGTGGTCTCCTCGGTCTCGTGTATCTACGGCTTGGGTACCCCGCAATCCTATTTGGATCGCTCGGTGATTATCGCCGTCGACGAGGAGCTCGATAGGGACCGTTTCTTAAGGCTGTTAGTAGATATCCAATATGAGCGCAACGATGTGGGCTTTACCCGCGGTACCTTCCGCGTCAAGGGTGATACGGTCGATATCATTCCGGCATATGAGGAACGCGCGGTGCGCATCGAGTTCTTCGGCGATGATATTGATTCGCTGTACTATATCCACCCAGTGACAGGTGATGTTATCGAGCAGGTCGATGAAGTGCGCATTTTCCCCGCCACGCACTACGTGGCCGGCCCAGAGCGCATGGAAAAAGCCGTGGCCGATATCAAGGAAGAATTGGCTGAGCGCCTAGAAGATCTAGAAAACCGTGGCAAGCTGTTGGAAGCGCAACGGCTGCGCATGCGCACGGAATATGACCTAGAGATGATCGAGCAGGTGGGGTTCTGTTCCGGCATTGAGAACTACTCCCGCCACGTGGATGGCCGCCCGGCGGGTTCCGCGCCAGCCACGCTCTTGGACTATTTCCCAGAGGATTTTCTTACCATCATCGATGAGTCCCACGTGACCGTGCCACAGATCGGCGGCATGTACGAAGGCGATATGTCGCGCAAGCGAAACCTGGTGGAGTTTGGCTTCCGCCTTCCCTCCGCGGTGGATAACCGGCCACTGACCTTTGACGAATTTGAAGAGCGCGTTGGTCAAACCGTTTATATGTCCGCTACCCCTGGCGATTTCGAAATGACCTCCTCCGGCGGCGAGTTTGTCGAGCAGGTCATTCGACCGACTGGCCTGGTCGATCCTAAGGTCACGGTGAAGCCCACAAAGGGCCAGATCGATGACCTCATTGATGAGGTCCGCGGCCGCATTGCCTCTAAGGAGCGCGTTCTGGTCACCACCTTGACCAAGCGCATGGCAGAAGACCTGACGGATTACCTCTTGGAGCAGGGGATTAAGGTCCGCTACCTGCACTCGGATATCGATACGCTGCAGCGCGTGGAGTTGCTGCGCCAATTGCGCCAGGGCGAATTCGACGTGCTCGTGGGCATCAACCTCTTGCGCGAGGGCTTGGACTTGCCCGAGGTCTCGCTCGTGGCGATCCTCGATGCGGATAAGGAAGGCTTCTTGCGCTCGACAACATCGCTCATCCAGACCATTGGCCGCGCTGCCCGTAACGTATCGGGCGAGGTCATCATGTATGCGGATAAAATCACCGACTCGATGCAAGAAGCCATCGATGAAACGGAGCGCCGCCGCGAGAAGCAGATTGCCTATAACAAGGAACACGGCGTGGATCCGCAGCCGCTGCGCAAGAAGATCGCGGATATCTTGGACCAAGTCTATGAGAATAATGGGGAAGAGGCCGCCGAGTCGGATCCTTCGGCGGTGGTGGAAAAGCTCGACGTGTCCAGCATGGCCACCGATGAGGTTGAGGCTCTCATTAATGACCTGCAGGCACAGATGGGTGCTGCCGCGCGCGAGTTGAAATTCGAGCTAGCCGGCCGGCTGCGCGATGAGATTGCTGATTTGAAGAAGGAGCTGCGCGGCCTAAAGGAAGCCGGAATTTAACGCCGCTCGCAGTGTCTCAGTAACAGGCTCCCCCTAAAAGTGCGCACTACTGCAACCATAGGCTTATTGGTTCGGCGTCCTGACTATACTGGGGGCGACTAAAAGCCGGTTCAATGTGCCGACCTAGTAATTCACCAGCAAGGAGAATCATGCTTACGTATCACACCATCGCCGTCGGTACCGATGGCTCCGAAACTTCCCTGCGCGCCGTGCGCTCGGCAGCATCCATGGCGCGGGCATACGATGCCAAGCTCATCATCGTCTCCGCAGCCTATAACCATTCTGGCTCCATGCTCGGCGCCCCCAGCGGTGAGGGCTCCAGGCTACCGGTGGTCAGCGAAGAAATGGCCGATACCTACCTCACGAACGCGCAGCGGATTGCCGAGTCCGAAGGTGCGGAAAACATTGAGGTGGTCACCACCCCCGGTGACCCCGTCAACGCCTTAATCGAGGTCACGGAGAAATACGACGTTGAGCTCCTAGTCGTGGGCAACCGCGGTGTTAATTCCGTGCGCGGGCGCGTTTTTGGCTCGGTGCCAACGGAACTTACCCATAAATCCAAGGTGGATGTCGTGGTGGTTAACACGAGTGAAAAACGTTAATCACTTTTCATTGTTAGACTTGCAGTAACGCCAAGTTGGCACACTAGAATAGTTAGGGTACACACCCACAAAGAAAGGTCATCATGAGCGACTACAGCACGATTGTTGTCGGTACTGACGGTTCCAAGTCCTCCCTCCTCGCCGTGGAGCGAGCAGCCAAGATTGCCGCTGCATTCGATGCCACGCTGATCATCGGTTGTGCTTACTACGAGAATCAAGAGCAGGCTTCGAAGACCTTGCGTCAGGATTCCGTCACTATTCTTGGTGATGAGAAAGCCGAAGCCAACCTGCATGCAGGCAAGGAAGAAGCGGAAAAGCACGGGGTTTCCAAGGTAGAAACCGCCGTCCGCCCTGGCACGCCGGTGCAAGCCCTGATGTCCATTGTCAATGACAATGATGCAGACCTGCTCATCGTTGGTAACCGCGGCATTAATTCCCTGACCGGTCGTCTACTCGGCTCTGTGCCAGCGGATGTGGCGCGTCAGTCCGATTGTGACGTCATGATTGTTCACACCGTTAATTAATCTAGGCCTTCGCCTGACCGGCTTTCGCCTTACCCACCGCAGCGAGTCCACCTCTGGATTCGCGCGGTGGGTTTTGTGATCCCAGCGGGCTAAAGCACGCCGGACGTATCTCCCACTAGGGTTAGCGTTTGCGTGGCCCGGGTGATGCAGACGTACAGGTTCTGCAGCCCCTGCGGGGAGGCATCGACAATCTCGCGCGGGTTAAGCACGATCACGTGGTCGAACTCGAGGCCCTTGACGGATTCGGCATTCGTGGCGTCAATCACCGCGGTCAGGCGGCCATCGTCTTCGGTGGTAACGCCGGGGGTGAAGTCGGCATCGGCAAGCCGGCGCACCGGCGCGCCATCGCGAATGGCAATGGCAGGGGTGGCGTCCGGATCGATGGAGGCCAACAGGCCATTGGCAAGCTCGGTAATGGGTTCTGGCGTGCGGTAGTTGACGGTAAGGAGGTGGTGGCGGAAGCGCTGGGCGATGAACGGCTCCAGGGCCTCGCCCCAGTCATCCACGCCAGCTGGGGAACCTGTCTGCGAGGTATCGCCAACCAACGTCATCCACCGCGAGGGGCAGCGACGGAAGAGCATCCGCCATTCCATCGGGGTAAGTTCCTGCGCCTCGTCCACGATGATGTGGCCAAATGCCCACGTGTGATCCTCCCGCGCGCGCTGCGCGGTGGTGCGCGTATCCCGTACCTCTTGACGCTGCGCCAGGGTCTCCGCGTCGATCACGTCGTGCGCCGAGAGGATTTCCGCCTCGAACATGTCATCATCGTTATCGGTGGATTCGGAGGAGGAAAGAATATCCAGCGCATCTTCTGCATCCGCGATCTGCTCGCGCCACTCGGCGTCCTTGGCCGCCTTCTTTTCCTCGGGATTGGGCAAGCCGATGAGGACGGCCAACTCATCCAAAAGCGCGGCATCGGAATCGGTCCAGGCGTATCCATCTGCGCGGTACAAGGCAGACTGGGTCTCCTCATCGTAGCCACGGGCAGCCGAGGCAATGTGTTCGCGGGAAGACAATAAAGCGGCGAGTACCTCAGAGGGATCGAGCTCGGGCCAAAAATCATCAATGCAGCCCACCACGGACTCATCAACGGCAAGATCGTCGTGGAATTGGTCCACATCCGCGCGGCTTAGGAGGTTTTTCCCGCCCAGGGGATCTGTGCCCACCTTGGTGGCCATCTCTTGGGCGAGATCCTCCACGAAGTGCTCGATGAACGCCTCGCGCGCCTGGTTATGCGGCTTGCGTGAGCGGCGGGCGCGGGTGCGCGCCCTCTTCACCATGGAGGGCGTGATGGTCAGGGTCAGGCCATCCACCGTGATGTCCTGGGGCTCACTTGGCACCTGCTGATAATCCTTGACGGCGGCGCTCAGGATTTCCGCCATGGCCGCGCTGCCCTTAATTTCGCGGCCCACAAGCCCCTCGGTATGGGTGGGAGTAATGCCAGGGAATAGCCCACCGATGGTGGAGAGCACGACACCGGTTTCACCGAGCTCGGGCAGCACGCGGGAAATATAGTCCAAAAAGTTGGTATTGGGCCCAACGATGAGTACACCGGTGGAAGATAGCTGCTCGCGGTGGGTATAGAGCAGGTAGGCAACGCGGTGCAGCGCTACGGCGGTCTTACCGGTGCCGGGGCCGCCTTCGACGACCATGACGCCGCGGGTATTATCCCGGATGATTTCGTCCTGCTCGCGCTGGATGGTTTCCACGATGGACGTCATGTGCCCCGTGCGAGCGCGTTGCATGGCAAAGTACAGGGCGGATTCGCTTGCCACGCCTGCCTCCTCCTCGCGCACACCAGGGCCGTCCAATGCCTCGTCATTGACATCAGTGACCGTGCGTCCGGTCATGCGGATCTGGCGGCGCGTATGCACGCCCTCTGGCTGGGCCGTGGTGGCGAGGTAAAACGGGCGGGCCATGGGCGCGCGCCAATCCAGCAGGAGGGTGCGGTAGTTTTCTTCGCGCGCATCCAAACCCATGCGGCCGATATAGCGGCGGTCTAGTCCTTCTTCCGTCGGGTTATCGCCGGGGGCATCGATATCGATGCGGCCAAAGACGAGCCCCATCTGCGCAACGTTGAGGCGGTCCAATTTGGCCTGCAAGCCGTGGTATTCCGTTTCGCGGCGCACTAAGGCATCGGCATCGGGAGTCGCCGGGTCGACCTCGGCTTGGACCTCATTCAGGCGTGCGTTTGCCGCGGCTACCTCGTCATCGAGGCGGTCAAAGAGGCCATCGACATAGTTCTGCTCGGCTTCGATGGCAGAAATTCCAGCGTTTTCCGCGCGGCTAGATGAAGTTGCATCAGCGGGAGAATGAGTGGCTGGAGAATTCTTCGGTGCAGAGTTCACAAGACTCCTCAGAATGAAACACGAAAATATGGGTGGGCGCGCATCCGCGTGCCGCGTAGGGGAGGTACGAGTTTAGACCTTGCCGTGACAAAGAACAACGGCCCAGCGTAGGGCTGGGCCGTGTGCGAGGGTTAAGGCGAATTACTTAGCGCGCTTTTCAATCTTCTTGATAGCGGCGTCGATCTTCTTATTAGCCTTCTTTTGCAGCTTGTCTGCCTGCTTGGAAGCCTTCTTAGCAGCGCGCTTGGAATCTGCCTTGTCGAGCTTCGATGCGGCGTCATCGGCGCGCTTTTGTGCCTTGTTCGCGGCCTTGACGGCACCTTTGCGGGCGGTCTTGGCGTTGGACTCAGCGGACTTCAGCCAGTCCTTCTTGTTGTCATCAACGTAGGACTTGGCGCTATCTACGGAGTCCTCGATGAAGGATTTTGCGTTGTCCAAGAAGTCGCGGCCGGAATCCTGCCAGTCATCCTTGTTGTCATCGACGTAGTCCTTGGCGTCATCGACATAGGACTTGGCGGTATCTAGGAGGCCGCGACCGGTGGACTGCCAGTCATCCTTGTTGTCATCCACATAGGCTTGAGCCTTCTGGGAGGTCTCGTTGATCCAGTCGCCGGCCTTGTTGGACAGCTCGCTGGCGCGAGCGGAAAGCTCCTCGCGCTTTTCCTGAGACTCAGACTTGGTGGGCAGCGCCTGCTGAATCTTCTTATTGGTGCGCTCACCGGCCTTCTGTGCGCGCCAGCGCAGGGACGGCTTGCCCTCGGTGTCCTGGGTGGTGATAAACAGCGCGCCGAGCAGGGCGGTATTGGTAATGAAGCCGTTGCGACGGTCTTCTTTTTCCTTCTTATTATCTGCGGCCCAGAAGTTATTCTTGCCCACCAAGTCGGGCACGGTAGCGGCAGCCAGCACGGCTGCGGAGGTGCGGGGTGCCTTGCCCAGCGCCAAGGTGGTACCTGCACCGATCTTTGCGCCGCCAAGGGCGCGGGTAGCTAGCTCCGGATCATTGGGAATGAGGTTCTTGTAACCGGAGGGGACGAACTTGCGCAGGGTCTTGAGGAAGCCTTCGGTTTCCTTGGTGTGCTCCGAGGCATTGCGCAGGTCGTCTACACCTTCCCATACAAATACCGATGCCAGCATGGGGCGGGCAAACTTGCGAATCATAGTCCTTTAAGCTCCTTAGCTCGTTGTTCTAGACCAATCGTGTGATTGACCATTATACGCTGA
Source organism: Corynebacterium accolens (assembly GCF_023520795.1). Classification (NCBI taxonomy): domain Bacteria; kingdom Bacillati; phylum Actinomycetota; class Actinomycetes; order Mycobacteriales; family Corynebacteriaceae; genus Corynebacterium; species Corynebacterium accolens. The sequence goes on from NZ_CP046605.1 coordinate 1,188,719, forward strand.
AATAGCCGCCTAGATCACCACCGGCGCTCCCACCAATCACCCAACTTGGGGCGTTCTTCCCCCAAGGTGGTGGGCTTGCCATGCCCCGGGCGGATGATGGCGTTATCTGGGAACTCCTCGAAGACGCGCTTGGTGACGTCCTTATATAGCCGCACAAAGTCGCCCTCAGAGGTCGTTCGACCCAATCCACCGGGGAAAACGGAGTCTCCCACAAACAGGTTGGTGATGCCGTCAACGGTGGCCACGAGCGCCACGCCGCCGGGGGTATGGCCGCGCAGGATGATGATGGGCAATTTCATGCCGGCAAACTCGATGGAATCGCCCTCGCGCAGCTCAACGTCCACGTCTTCCGGAATGGCCGGTGAATCAATGAAGGAGGCGTAGTGCTTTGCGTTGGTGGCCTGCAAAACCTCGCCGAGCGCACGCACGTGATCCCAGTGGCGGTGCGTGGTGAGAACGGCGGTGATGTCAACGCCTGCCTCGCGGGCCATGTCGAGGATGGCGGGGGCGTTATCGGCGGCATCGACAAGCAAGCCTTGGTCGCCGGCGGTGAGCAGGTAGCAGTTATTGTCCATCTCCGAAACGGAGATCTGGTGAAGATGTAGCTCGTTAGTCATACGTCCCAGCCTACGGGTACATTCAAGGGGAGATTAAAATCTATGATGTGGAGGCTGGAGCGCAGTGGCAGAACGATTGATTGTGCGAGGCGCACGGGAACACAATCTCAAGGGCGTGGATATCGATATCCCGCGCGATAAAATGGTGGTTTTTACTGGGCTTTCGGGCTCTGGTAAGTCCTCGCTGGCCTTCGATACCATCTTCGCGGAGGGCCAACGCCGCTACGTGGAATCGTTGAGCTCTTATGCCCGGATGTTTTTGGGCCAGATGGATAAACCCAATGTGGAATACATCGGCGGCCTGTCGCCGGCGGTATCCATCGATCAGAAATCCACCAACCACAACCCGCGCTCTACCGTGGGCACGATTACGGAGATTTACGATTACCTCCGCTTGCTCTTCTCGCGTGCCGGCACCCCGCACTGCCCCAAGTGCGATGCCGTCATCGAGCGCCAGACACCGCAGCAGATTGTTGATGCCGTCCTGGAGCAGGAAGAAAAGCTGAAGTTCCAGGTGCTTGCCCCGGTGGCGCGGAAGCGCAAGGGTGAGTTTGTTGACCTCTTCCAGGACCTTTCGGCGCAGGGCTACTCCCGCGTACGCGTGGATGGTGAAACCCACCAATTAAGCGATCCGCCGAAGCTGAAGAAGCAGGTTAAACACACCATCGAGGTGGTGGTGGACCGGCTGCAGGTTAAGGCATCGCAGAAGCAGCGCCTGACCGATTCCGTGGAAACGGCTTTGCGGCTTGCCGATGGCCTCGTCACCATCGAGTTCGTTGATAAAGAAGAACTCACGCATACCTATTCCGAGAAGGCGGCCTGCCCCAATGGCCATCCCCTTACCATCGAGGAATACGAACCGCGCGCGTTTTCCTTTAACGCGCCCTTTGGTTCCTGCCCGGTCTGCGATGGCTTGGGCACGAAGCTCGAAGTGGATGTAGACCTGCTCATCCCGGATCCGGATGCCCCGGCCGTTGATGCCGTGCAGCCGTGGCATTCCAGCCCGAACTCCCGGTACTTCGTCAAACTCGTGGAAGGTTTGGGCAAGGCCCTGGGCTTTGACCCGCAGACCCCCGTCAGCGAGCTGACCAAGGAGCAGCGCGATGCGTTGATTTACGGCACCGAAACCGAGGTGCGGGTGCGCTATAAGAACCGCTATGGCCGCCAGCGCAATTGGACCGCGCCCTTTGAGGGTGCCGTCGGATTCCTGCACCGCAAATTGGATACGACGGATTCGCAGTCCCAAAAGGATCGGCTGCTGCAATACACCCGCCGGGTGCCGTGTAGCACCTGTAAGGGAACGCGCCTGAAGCCGGAAATCCTCGCCGTGCGCCTGGCGTCGACCACGCATGGCGAACAGTCCATCGCGGGGCTGAGCGCCCTGTCCATCGAAGATGCCTCGGAATTCTTGGATTCGCTGGTCTTAGGACACCGCGAGGAAATCATTGCCGGGGCGGTGTTGAAGGAGACCCAAGCCCGCCTGCGCTTCTTATTGGATGTGGGCCTTAACTACCTCACCCTGGACCGCGGCGCCTCGACCCTGTCTGGCGGCGAGGCCCAGCGCATCCGCCTGGCCACGCAGATTGGATCTGGGCTCGCCGGCGTGCTGTACGTGTTGGATGAGCCGTCCATCGGTTTGCACCAGCGCGATAATCACCGCCTGATTTCGACCTTGCAGCGCCTGCGCGATATCGGCAATACGCTCATCGTGGTCGAACACGATGAGGACACCATTCGCTCTTCCGATTGGCTCGTGGATGTGGGCCCGCGCGCCGGCGAATACGGCGGCGAAGTGGTCTACCAAGGCGAGCCCGCCGGCGTGGAGCAGGTAAAGGAGTCCTTAACGGGGCAGTACCTATCCGGTTCCAAGGTCCTGGCCGTTCCGGATCACCGCCGCGAGATCGATAAGGACCGCACCCTGAAGGTGGTTGGTGCCCGGGAAAATAACCTCAAGGGAATCAACGTTGAGATTCCGCTCGGCGTGCTGGTGTGCATTACCGGTGTATCCGGCTCCGGCAAGTCCACCATGGTCAATGAAATCCTGGCCAAGACCTTGGCCAATAACTTGAACCGCGCCCGGCAGGTTCCTGGGCGCGCCAAGCGCGTGGAGGGCATTGAGCACCTGGATAAATTGGTGCAGGTGGATCAGAGCCCGATTGGCCGCACCCCGCGGTCCAACCCGGCGACCTATACCGGCGTCTTTGATAAGATTCGCAACCTTTTTGCAGAGACCCAAGAAGCAAAGGTGCGCGGCTACAAGGCCGGCCGTTTTTCCTTCAACGTCAAAGGCGGGCGCTGCGAGGCCTGCCAGGGCGATGGCACCATCAAGATTGAGATGAATTTCTTGCCGGATGTTTATGTCCCGTGTGAGGTCTGCGAGGGCGCGCGCTATAACCGCGAGACCCTGGAGGTCCACTACAAGGGCAAAAACATCGCGGAAGTGCTGGACATGCCGATTTCTGAGGCCGCGGACTTCTTCGAGCCCATTACCTCCATCCACCGCTACTTGGCCACGCTTGTCGATGTCGGCCTGGGCTATGTCCGCCTCGGCCAAGCCGCCACCACGTTGTCCGGCGGTGAGGCCCAGCGCGTGAAGCTCGCCTCGGAGCTGCAAAAGCGCACCAATGGCCGCACCATCTATATCTTGGATGAGCCGACGACCGGTCTGCACTTTGAAGATATTCGCCGGTTGATGCTGGTTATCCAAGGCTTGGTAGATAAGGGCAATTCCGTGCTCATCATTGAGCACAACCTCGATGTCATCAAGGCAGCGGACTGGATTGTGGATATGGGGCCCGAAGGCGGTGCCGGCGGCGGCACCGTGGTCGCGCAGGGTACCCCGGAAAAGGTTGCACAAGTGGAAGGTTCCTATACCGGCGGCTACCTCAAGGAAATGCTGCCTTAAAAATAAGGGCGATAGTTTCTGTGAAAAATTGTCCTCTTTTTAAATCATGGACTAGTCTGTGAGGAATGAACCTGCGGCAGAGATTAGGAGCGATACTGGCCACGGTATCGCTTGCCGCCGTGGCGGCGTGCTCGTCACCTGAGCAGGCGCCGGATACGGCGGGGGAAGGGGCATCGGCAAGCGCTAGCGATAATGCCGATGCCGCAATCGCCAAAGATCTAGACCGCGCAGTTGAGGCAGTGTCCAAGGACTACGATGCCAAGGTTGGCGTGGCCATCGCCGCCGGTAACCAAAAAATCTCCGCGGGAGACAAGGGCGAAGGCCCAGCATGGTCCACCATCAAAGTGCCCATCGCCATTACGGCGCTGCAGGACGGTGCCGATCCGTCCTTGGTGGATTTGGCCATCAAGGAATCCGACAACGACGCCGCCTACGCATTGTGGTCGCAGGTGCAGTGGGAGGAAGGCGAGGCCTCAGAGGCGGTGGAAAAGCTCTTGCGCGAGCACGGCTCGAAAGCCTCCATCGAGGAAGGTTCTTTCGGGTATGCCACCTGGCCATTGCAGGAGCAGGCGAATTTCGGTGCGCAATTGCCCTGCATTAAGGAAGCCGAATACGTCCATGAAGTATTAAATGACATCGTGGAATGGCAAAACGTTGGCCTCTCCAAACACACAAGCACCCGGGCAAAAAGCGGCTGGGGACTCGATGAAAATAGCGATGACTACACCTTCCGGCAATTCGGCGTGCATGAAAAGGACGGCAAAAGGGTAGGGGTAGCCCTAAGCGTCATCGTCGAGGGCGAGGACTACGAGAATGGCTCCGCCGCGATCGATGACCTTGCCGATGACGTCCTCAAGGCTATCGACAAAGCCATCGCGGATGAAAAATTAGAGACCGATTCCACCTGCAAGGATGGCTAGTTCACCGCGGTTTGCCTTAAGTGGTAGCGGCTGCTACTGTCATATCCACTACCGCCCAAGGTACCTTTTGCAGGAACCTGGGTCACAAGCGGAGATTCTCCCACCCGATGCCGCGAACTTCAGGTTCGTTGGATAACGGTAAAGGTAACCAGACATCAGTGTCTGGCTCTGTGAGATCTCCCGGCTGTCTATGACAGACCGGGTTAGATTCGTTTGTGGTCCACGGTAGGTGAACTCATTACCCATAACCCCCAAATCGAGGAGAACCACAATCAGCGCTGAAGCTCGCATTAATGAGCGTATCCGAGTACCCGAGGTCCGTCTTGTCGGCCCCGGTGGTGAACAGGTGGGTATCGTCCGCACCGATGATGCCCGCAAGCTTGCCTATGAAGCTGACCTGGATTTGGTCGAGGTAGCTCCTAAGGCTAAGCCCCCAGTTGCCAAAATCATGGACTACGGCAAGTTCAAGTATGAGCAAGCCCAGAAGGCTCGCGAATCTCGTAAGAACCAGCAGCAGACCGTGGTGAAGGAACAGAAGTTCCGTCCGAAGATCGACGATCACGATTATGAGACCAAGAAGAGTAACGTAGTTCGCTTCCTGGAAAAGGGATCCAAGGTCAAGGTGACCATCATGTTCCGCGGCCGTGAGCAATCGCGACCGGAGCTGGGTTTCCGGCTTTTGGAGCGGTTGGCCGATGACGTCGCCGAGGTTGGCGTAGTTGAGTCCCGCCCCAAGCAGGATGGTCGCAACATGACCATGGTTTTGGGTCCGGTTCGTAAGGGCAAAAAGTAAACCATATTCCACGTAGGATTTAAGGACTTAATACTCATGAAGCAGAAGACCCACAAGGGCACCGCAAAGCGCATCAAGGTGACCGGTTCCGGCAAGCTGCGCCGCGAGCAGGCAAACCGTCGCCACTTGCTGGAGGGCAAGCCTTCCAAGCGTACCCGTCGCCTCAAGGGCACCGAGTCCGTCTCCCAGGCAGACACCAAGCGCGTCAAGCGCCTGCTCGGTCGCGCTTAATAGCGCCCAATCAACCCACATCCACCATCTCAACCAGAATTTAAGGAAGTATTACTGTGGCACGAGTAAAGCGCTCAGTTAACGCAAAGAAGAAGCGTCGCGCGATCCTGAAGTCCGCCAAGGGCTACCGCGGTCAGCGTTCCCGCCTGTACCGTAAGGCTAAGGAGCAGTGGCTGCACTCTATGACTTACGCTTACCGCGACCGTCGCGCGCGTAAGTCCGAGTTCCGCAAGCTGTGGATCCAGCGCATCAACGCTGCTGCCCGCATGAACGACATCACCTATAACCGCCTCATCCACGGCCTGCGCTTGGCTGAGGTCGAGGTAGACCGCAAGATCCTCGCCGAGCTCGCCGTCAACGACTTCGAGGCTTTCTCCGCACTGTGCGAGACCGCTAAGGCCGCCCTGCCTGAGGACGTCAACGCACCGAAGGCTGCGTAAGCCTCTCCAGCTGCATAGCTGATTGCCCACTCCACACCGCTCGACGCGGTGAGGGGTGGGGTCTGTGCTATCTCACTGCCTCAAGCCTGCTAATAACCTGTCCGTTGTGTGTGCTAAATTAATGGAGCTATAAACCCAGCATTTGCAAGGAGAACTCCGCGCCATGACGAGCCCATATAACCGCGAGCAACCAGAAGGCAACCCTTATTCGAGTCAATTTCCTGGCCAGGATCGTCCGTATTACTCCCAGGAATTCCACTCTGGTGGCTATCCGCAGCAGGGCTACCCGCAGCAGGGCTATCCTCAGCAACAATATGCGGCGGCAGGTAACCAAAAGTCCTGGGTAGCTGCGTTGCTTCTGTGCTTCTTCTTGGGCAGTGTCGGCGCGCATAACTTCTACACTGGCCGCACAACTTATGGCGTCGTGCAGTTGTCGCTGAATATCCTCGGCTGGTTTACCTTCTGGTTCCTATTGGGCTTCCTTTTCTGGACCGTTTTAGGAATCTGGGTGTTCATTGAGTTCTTCATGATTCTCCTTGGCGTGGGCGATTACGACAAGGACGCACGCGGAGTCCCGTTAAAGAAGTAATTTTTTGCCATGGCCCTGCCGGATTTCTGGCAGGGCTTTGTCATGTCTGAGGCGTGAAACGAGCAGTTCAGCGCCCAAGGTAGGGTAGGGTCTATGAATTTAGACTTTGACTCCGCCTTTACTGAACGCACTCCGCGCATCGTCAACGCGGCGAAATTGCACCGGGCTGCTAGCCGTATGAAGGCTAAGCAGTTCATCATCGAGGGCGAAAATGCTGTCGACGCCGCAGTATCCACGGGTGCGGCGACGGACGTATTCGTGACGGAGAAGGCTGCCGAGCGCTTTGCGGACATCGTTACGGCCTGTGGGTATATGGATGTCTACGTCCACCCCATTACGGACAAGGCCGCCAAGCACCTGGCCGATACCGCGACGACGACGGGAATTTTCGCTCTGTGCAGTTCCTCCGTCTTGTGGTCTGCGGGAAAGATCCTCAACGGGAAGCCGAAGTTGATTTCGGTACCGGTTCTTACCTCTGAGCCCGGAAACGCGGGGACGTTGATTAGGACTTCGGATGCGATGGGTGCCGATGGCGTGATTTTCGCGGGCGAGACTGTGGATCCCCTAGGCAGCAAGGTTGCCCGCGCTTCAGCCGGCTCCTTATTCCACGTCCCCGTCGCGCGCGATCCAAATATCAAGGACGTATTGGGTCAGCTGCGCAAGTCTGGCATGCAAATCGTCGCCACAGCCGCGGATGGGGAAGTAGAGCTTGCCGATGCCGACCTCTCCCAACCCACCGCCTGGCTCTTCGGCAATGAAGCCCACGGGCTGGGCGAGCTGCTTGAAGAGGCCGATATGCGGGTACGCATCCCGCTGCGGGGGCGCGCGGAGTCACTCAACCTTGCCACCGCGGCCAGCATCTGCTTGTACGAATCCGCCAAGGCGCAGGACCAGAACTAGACCGTAATCGCGTTGCTCCGCGGTAACGAATGAAAAAGGGGTCCCTGGGGCTGTCCGTGTCCTAGTGACAGAGTAAGATTGCACGCGTTAGTTTTCGCGCGAGAAGAAGGTACGAAGTACGTGTCCGATACACCGCAGATCGAATTGACCGAACAGGCCCTGGGGGCCGCGGCCGATAAGGCTATCGCAGCCTTCGAAGCAGCAGAGACGCTAGAGGATCTCACCGCTGCTCGCCGCGAGCACGTAGGCGATAACGGGTATATCCCGCAAGCCCGCCAATCCCTCGGCCAAATACCTAAGGATCAACGCAAAGCCGCCGGCAAGGCCGTCAACATGGCCCGCGGCAAGATGGAAAAGCGTTTTGCGCAGGTCAAGGAGGAATTGGAGCAGCAGGCCCGCGAGGCCCAGCTCAAGGCCGAAACCGTCGACGTCACCATTCCTACGACCCGGGCGCAAACGGGTGCGCTGCACCCCATTACCTCCTTATCGGAGCGCATTGCCGATATTTTCGTTGGCATGGGGTGGGAAATCGCCGATGGCCCAGAGATTGAGGCCGAGTACTTTAATTTCGATGCCCTGAACTTCAAGCCGGATCACCCAGCGCGCACCCTGCAGGATACGTTCCACGTGGGCAAGGAAGGCTCCAAGCAGGTGCTGCGCACGCACACCTCGCCGGTGCAGGTGCGCACGATGCTCGAGCGCGATGTGCCGCTGTACATCGCCTGCCCAGGGCGCGTTTTCCGCACGGACGAGCTGGACGCCACCCATACTCCGGTCTTCCACCAAGTGGAGGGCCTAGCCGTAGATAAGGGCCTAACCATGGCTCACCTGCGTGGAACGCTCGAGCACCTAGCCAAGGTGCTCTTCGGCCCCGAAACCACGACCCGCATGCGCGTGAATTACTTCCCGTTCACGGAGCCTTCCGCCGAAGTAGATGTCTGGTTCCCCAATAAAAAGGGCGGCGCCGGCTGGATTGAATGGGGCGGTTGCGGAATGGTCAACCCCAACGTGCTGCGCGCGGTAGGCGTTGACCCGGAAGAATACACGGGCTTCGCGTTCGGCATGGGCCTTGAGCGCACTCTGCAATTCCGCAATGGACTGACCGATATGCGCGACATGGTTGAAGGCGATGTCCGCTTCACCCTGCCCTTTGGCGTACAGGCTTAAAACCCAGAAAGGATAGATACATCATGCTTATTTCCCAAGACTGGGTTACCCGTATCCTTGGCGCCTCCAATCCGAATTGGAGCGTGTCCGCTGCCGATATGGACTCCGGTTTCGTCCGCGTGGGGTTTGAAACCGAAGGATATGAGCCGATCCCTGAGACCACTGGCCCGTTGGTTATCGGCCAGGTCGTAGAAATCGAAGAGCTCACGCAGTTCAAAAAGCCCATTCGGTACTGCCAGGTCAACGTTGGCCAGGCAAATGGCACCGGTGAATTGCAGGGCATTATCTGCGGTGCGCGTAACTTCCGCTTGCACGATTACGTCGTAGTTTCCCTGCCCGGCGCAGAGCTGCCCGGTGGGTTCAAAATCGCGGCGCGCGAAACCTATGATCACATCTCCAATGGCATGATGTGCTCCGCTGCTGAGCTGGGCCTTGGCGCGCAGGCAAACGGTATCATCGTGCTGGGTGAAGAAGTCGCGGACATGGTAGGCGAAGATGCCCGTCCAGTCATCGGACTGTCCGATACCGACTTTGACGTCAACATCACCCCGGACCGCGGATACGCGCTATCTGCGCGTGGCTTAAGCCGCGAAATCGCCTCTTCCTTTGACTTGGAGTTTAAGGACGTCGCCGATGATCCAGCGGTGGCCGGGATCGATACCTCTGCGGTTCCAGAGGCAGAAGGCTCGCTTATCAACATCGATCTGCGCGAGGAGACCAAGGCGCAGCGATTTGGCGTGCGCAAGGTAAGCGGCATCGATCCGCAGGCGCGCACCCCATTTTGGATGGAGCGCGAACTCATGCTGTGCGGCCAGCGCAGCGTCAATGTGGCAACGGACGTGACCAACTACGTCATGTTGCTTTTGGGCACCCCGATGCATGCCTTTGATGCCAATGAAGTCGCGGGCGATCTCACGGTGCGCAATGCACAAGAGGGCGAGAAGTTTGAGACCCTTGATCACGTCACGCGCGAGCTCTCTGGTGAGGACGTGGTCATCTGCGATGACAACGGCATCCAATCTTTGGCCGGTGTTATGGGCGGCACGCACTCAGAGATTTCTGATCAGACCACGGATGTCTACTTCGAATCCGCTATCTGGGATCCCATTACCGTCGCCCGTACCTCTCGCCGCCACAAGCTTTCCTCTGAGGCATCCCGCCGATTTGAGCGCGGCGTCGATCCAGCCATCGTTGAGGTGGCCCTTAATATTGCGTGCGCGCTATTGCACTCGATTGCGGGCGGAACGGTGGAAAAGGGACGTACCCTCGTCGGAGAGGTAGCCGAGCCCCAAGCCATTCGCTTGCGTGCGGAAAAGCCGAGTGAATACGCCGGCGTCGAATACTCCCGCGAGACCGTTATCTCTCGCCTTAAAGAGGTGGGCTGCACGGTCGAGGAAGGTTCGGATTCGGTTCTGCAGGTCACGCCCGCGACGTGGCGGACCGATATTTCTATGGATGTTGACCTCATCGAGGAGGTCCTGCGCCTGGAAGGCCTGGAAGATATCCCCACCGTTCTGCCCACCCCGGCAGGCGGTCGCGGTTTGACCCCAGCGCAAAAACGCCGCCGCGCCATCGGCCACGGTTTGGCTTATGCCGGCTATGCAGAGGTTTTGCCCACGCCGTTTATCGCAAACGACACCTTTGATGTGTGGGGCCTTGCGGCTGACGATGCCCGCCGCAATACCGTCGCCGTGCAGAATCCCTTGGAATCTGACAAAGCCATCTTGGCCACGACCTTGCTTCCCGCAACGCTTGAGGCCTTGGGCCGCAATGTTGCTCGCGGCCGCAAAGATCTGGCGCTCTATGGCTTGCAGCAGGTGGCCTTCAAGCGCGCAGAATCTTCGCCCATGCCGTCTGTTGCACAGCGTCCTGGTGATGAAGTGGTAGAAGAACTCCTGCGCACGCTTCCTGAACAGCCCTTGCACGTGGCAACCGTTGCAACCGGCAAGATGGAGCACGAGGGCCCGTGGGGCGAAGGCCGCGATTACACTTACGCGGACGCGATTGAATCCGCGCGTTTGGTGGCCCGCGCCGCTGGCCTGGATATCGAGGTTGAAGCCGCGGACCACCTGCCATGGCACCCAGGCCGGTGCGCCGCCATCAAGGTGGCAGGAACAGATGACATCGTGGGCTATGCCGGTGAATTGCATCCGCAGGTGCTCGAAGCCCTCAACCTGCCACCGCGCACGTGCGCGATGGAGCTTGATATCACCGCGCTGCCGCTGACCGAGCGCTTCCCAGCGCCGGTATTGTCGGCATTCCCAGCCTTGCACCAGGACATCGCGCTGGTGGTGGATGAAGATATTCCAGCGGAAAAGGTGCGCGCAACGGTGGAAGAGGGCGCAGGAGACCTCATCGAGTCGGTCGACCTGTTTGATATCTTCCGCGGTGAGCAATTGGGTGAGGGCAAGAAGTCCTTGGCCTTCCAGCTGCAATTCCGCGCTGCGGACCGTACCTTGACCGATGAAGAGGTCAACGAGCACCGCACGACGGCAGCCGAATTGGCCAAGCAGCGCTTCGGTGCAGAAATGCGAGCATAGGACGGGCCAGAAGCCTAGCCTTTTGCATTAAACGGCGAAGAACCAGACTTTGGTGGCACATAAGCTACTCGGGTCTTGGGTCTTCGCCATTCTGCGTTTTCATGCAACATGTTAATTATTTTCATACTCTCTGAGCTGGGGAAAGTAACCCAATTCACTGAATAACATACAGTGGAACGTATTTCTTGCTATAGTTCCTCGTATGACGATTTCAGTAGCAGTGGCAGGGGCCACAGGGTACGCCGGCGGAGAGATACTGCGCCTGCTGCTATCCCACCCTGCCTATCACTCCGGTGACCTGCGCATTGGTTCCTTGACGGGAAATTCCCAAGTGGGCCAGCGCGTCGCAGAAATCATGCCGCACCTCCCGCAGCTGGCGGATCGCGTCATTACTGACACCACTCCCGAAGAGCTAGCCGGACACGACGTCGTCTTCTTGGGCTTGCCGCACGGGCACTCAGCGCGACTTGCGGAGCACTTGGGCGATGAGATCACCATCATCGATTGCGCCGCTGACTTTCGGCTCCGCGAGGAGAGCGATTGGGCAGCCTACTACGGCGGGAACTATGCGGGGCAGTGGCCGTACGGTATCCCGGAACTCCCAGACAATAGGTCGAATCTCAAAGGTACGAACCGGGTAGCCGTGCCTGGTTGTTTCCCCACGGCCATTACCTTGGGGGCGTTGCCCGCCATTGCCCGCGATCTCGTGGAGCCCGCCCTTTCCGTGATTGCCATTACCGGTGTCTCCGGAGCGGGAAAGAAGGCATCCGTCGCGCAATTGGGCGCGGAGACCATGGGAAACGTTAAGGCATATAAACCAGGCGGCACTCACCGGCATACCCCGGAAATCGTGCAGAACCTGCAACCATTTTCTCGCGACGAGGTATCCGTGAGTTTCACCCCGGTGCTTGTACCCATGCCCCGTGGGATTCTGGCGACGATTACGGCGGAGCTGAAAGGGGGAATCGGCAAGCAGCAGGTGCGCACCGCCTTCGAAGAATTTTATGCAGATGAGCCCTTCTGCCTCGTGCTGCCAGAAGGCCAGCAACCGGAAACCCAGAACGTGGTGGGTACGAACATGGTGCATATCCAAGTCCACGTCGATGACAATTCCCACCGCCTCATCATCACCGCGGCGCTCGACAATTTGTGCAAGGGTACCGCCGGTGCCGCCGTGCAATGCATGAACCTTGCGTTGGGATGGACAGAAACTTTGGGATTGCCCCAAGCCGCAGTCGCCCCGTAGGGCTGCGCATTAAGAAGAGGAGAATATGATGACTACACCAGGAATCACCGGACCCGCCGGATTTAGCGCCGGCGCCGTAAAGGCCGGAATCAAGCCCTCCGGCAAGTCGGACTTGGCATTGATTATCAATGAAGGCCCGCGCTCGGACGCCGCGGCAGTGTTCACGCGCAACCGCGTGGTGGCGTCCCCCGTTAAGGTCTCCCGCGAGGCGGTAGCGGATGGCCAGCTGCGCGCCGTAGTCATCAACTCCGGCAATGCCAATGCGTGCAACGGCGCGCAAGGCGATGTCGATGCACGCGCAATGGTCGATGCCGTATCCCAGGGCACAGATATCGCCGTGAAGGATATTGCCATTTGTTCTACCGGGCTCATCGGCGAGCCGCTGCCTATAGACAATGCACTTGCGGGCATCGCGGACGTCGTCGATCACGTGGGCACGACCCCACAGCACGGCAATGACGCCGCCACTGCGATTATGACCACGGATACCGTTCCTAAGGAATCCGCTTGTGCTGGCGATGGTTGGTCCGTGGGCGCTATGGGCAAGGGCGTTGGCATGATGGCGCCGTCGCTAGCCACGATGTTGGTCTGCATTACTACCGATGCCGTCGCTGACGCAGCTATCCTGCAAAGCTCGCTGGAGAAGGCCTGCGCACAGACGTTTAATACGTTGGACGTGGACGGTTCGACCTCTACCAATGACACCGTGATTGTCATGGCTTCCGGGGCCTCCGGCGTGCAGCCCAGCTCAGAAGAGTTGGACCAGGCAATCCTAGAGGTCTGCGCGGATATTGCGGATCAGCTCCAAGCCGATGCTGAGGGAGTGACAAAGCGCGTAAAGATCACCGTCGAAGGCACGGGATCTGATGAGCAAGCGCTCAATGCCGCTCGCACCCTGGGTCGGGACAATTTATTTAAGTGCGCCATGTTTGGCTCCGATCCCAACTGGGGCAGGGTATTGGCCGCCGTCGGCATGGCGGATGCGGACATGGACCCAGACAATATCTCCGTCTACTTCAATGACCAGCCGGTATGCGTGCACTCGACGGGCGCGTCCGGAGCCCGCGATGTGGACTTGAGCGGGGCGGATATTGATGTCCGCGTGGATCTCGGCACCGGCGGTGAGGGTACAGCGTTCGTCCGCACCACGGACTTGTCCTACTCCTACGTTGAGATTAACTCGGCGTATAGCTCCTAGGAGGAGAAATGTTTCCCGGATTAAATAATCAAGAACGCGCTACGGTGCTGGCTGAAGCCTTGCCGTGGCTGCAGCACTTCCGCGATAAAATCGTCGTCGTCAAGTATGGCGGCAACGCCATGGTGGATGAGGAGCTCAAGGAAGCCTTTGCTGCGGATATGGTGTTTCTGCGCACCATTGGGGCAAAGCCCGTCGTCGTCCACGGCGGTGGCCCGCAGATCAATTCCATGCTGGAGAAGCTCGGCATTGAAGGTGAGTTTAAGGGTGGTTTCCGCGTCACCTCGCCCGAAATCATGGACGTAGTGCGCATGGTTCTTTTTGGCCAAGTCGGCCGCGGATTGGTGAACCTCATCAACTCGCATGGCCCCTACGCCGTGGGCACAAGCGGCGAAGACGCTGGGCTTTTCCGCGCCACCAAGCGCTTTGTGGAGGTAGAAGGAGAGGCAACCGATATCGGCATGGTGGGCGATATCGTGGAGGTCAATCCGGCAGCCGTTAATGACATCATCGAGGCCGGCCGCATCCCGGTGGTCTCTACCATCGCGCCAGGATCTGATGGCGAGGTATATAACATCAACGCCGACAGCGCCGCGGGTGCGCTAGCGAGCGCCCTGGGCGCAGAGCGCCTGGTCATTCTGACCAACGTGGAAGGCCTTTATACCGACTGGCCGAATAAAGATTCCTTAGTCTCCAAAATCGAAAGCGATGAGCTTACTGGGCTGCTTCCCGGCCTGAGCTCCGGCATGATTCCCAAAATGGAGTCCTGCCTCAATGCCGTGCAGGGCGGGGTATCCGCCGCGCACGTCATCGACGGCCGAATAGGCCATTCCGTGCTCCTTGAGCTTTTAACCCCAGGCGGCATTGGAACGATGGTCCTGCCCGATGATTACGAAAAGCACGATTATCCCGAAGGCACAGTGTTCAGGAAGGACGATATCGCATGAGCACGCAAGAAACATTAACCGGTCGGTGGTCAGAAACGCTGGCCAATACTTATGGCCAGCCGCCACTCGGCCTGGTGTCCGGGGAGGACGCCACCCTTACTGATGAAAACGGGAAGAACTACATTGACCTGCTGGCCGGTATCGCCGTGAATTCCTTGGGCTATGGCAATGCGGAGGTAGCAGATGCTGTTGCCAAGCAAAGCCGCACCCTTGTGCATACCTCCAATCTTTTTGCCACCCAACCCGTGCTCGATGCCGGGGCAAAGCTGATTGAACGGGTGGGCGATAGTGAGGCGCGCGTATTTTTCTGCAACTCCGGCTCAGAGGCAAACGAGGCGGCATTCAAGCTCGCGCGGCTGACCGGTAGGCGGCGCATCCTTGCTGCGCACCATGGTTTTCACGGCCGCACGATGGGCTCTTTGGCCATGACTGGGCAGCCTGATAAGCAAAAGGCATTCCGCCCACTGCCTAGTGGCGTGGAATTTTACCCTTACGGCGATATCGATTACCTGCGCCAGTTGGTGGAGCAAGACGCCGCGGATACCGCCGCCATCATCTTCGAGCCCATTCAGGGCGAGACCGGAGTCATTCCCGCTCCTGCCGGTTTTATGCGGGCCGTTTCTGAGTTATGCGATGAGCACGGCATTTTGCTCATCGTCGATGAAGTCCAAGCCGGGGCAGGGCGCACGGGGCAGTTCTTTGCCCACGAGCTCGAAGATATTTCCCCCGATGTCATCACCATGGCCAAGGGGTTGGGTGCCGGACTGCCCATCGGCGCCACCATCACTCGCGGCCGCGCCAAGGACTTATTCCAGCCAGGTTCCCACGGGACCACCTTTGGCGGAAACCCCGTGGCGTGTGCGGCGGCCAATGTTGTACTCGATGCCCTGGATCAGGAGTTCTTGGATGAGGTCTCCGCCAAGGGCGAGTACTTGGCGCAGCAAGTCAAGGAGATTCCCGGGGTCAGCGAGGTGCGCGGGCGTGGTCTCATGCTCGGAGTTGTATTAAATGCACCGGTTGCTCGCGAGGCCGTCAAGCGCGGATTCGAGCAGGGGATTATTCTCAACGCCCCGAGCGAGAACGTCCTGCGCCTTACCCCGCCGCTGATCATATCGCAGCAGGAAATTGATGCTGCCCTGGAAAAATTACACACCGTTGTGGAGGAATTAGTATGAACTTGCGCCATTTTCTAGCCGATGATGACCTGAGCCCAGAGGAACAAAAGGAAGTCCTCGATCTGGCGGTCCAACTCAAGGCCGACCCGTTCGCGCGGCGCCCTCTGGAGGGGCCAAAGACGGTAGCCGTCCTTTTTGATAAGACATCTACACGCACCCGCTTTTCCTTTGAAACCGGAATCGCGCACATGGGCGGCAGCGCCATTACCGTTGATTCTTCTGGCACTCATATGAGTAAGGGCGAGTCCTATCAGGATACGGGTGCGGTCTTGTCCCGCTACGTGGAGGCCATTGTCTGGCGCACTTATGCCCACGACAACCTGGAGCAGATGGCGGAGACTTCGACGGCTCCGCTGGTCAATGCGCTTTCTGATGACCTGCATCCTTGCCAAATCCTGGCCGATCTCCTGACCTGCCGGGAAAACCTAGGTGACCTTACAGGCCGCAAGGCGGTTTATCTTGGGGACGGCAATAATAATATGGCCAATTCTTATATGATTGGCTTTGCTACCGCAGGCATGGATATTTCCATCGTTTCACCGGAAGGGTTCCAACCGCGTCCCGAATTTGTCGAGCGCGCACGGCAGCGCGGCAATGTGACGGTGACTGATGATGTGGAAGAAGTGTCAGGCGCTGATGTGGTAATAACGGATACCTGGGTATCTATGGGACAGGAAAACGATGGGCAGGACAGGCGCACCCCGTTCTTGCCGTATCAGGTCTCTAAAGACGTGATGGCAAAGGCAAAGAAGGATGCGATTTTCTTGCACTGCCTGCCGGCCTATCGTGGAAACGAGGTGACCGCAGAGGTTATCGATGGACCGCAGTCCCGGGTATTTGATGAAGCAGAAAACCGCCTGCATGCCCAAAAGGCATTGCTGGTGTGGTTGCTCGATATCAATAAGGAGAATAGCTAGCCATGAGTACCCCGAGCACTCGTACTGCCCGGCAGGCAAAGATTTTGGAAATCCTGGACCGCAATCGCGTCACGAGCCAGGTCCAATTATCGGAGCTCTTGTTGGCAGAAGGCATCGACATTACGCAGGCCACGCTCTCGCGAGATCTTGATGAGCTGGGGGCGAAGAAGGTCAAGCGAGATGGCGGGCGCTCGTACTATATGGTCGCAGGTGAGCTGGAACAATTCGAAGACCAGGTGGGCGGTCCGCGCGAAAAGCTGCGGCGCATGTTGGATGAATTGGTGGTCTCCCACGATTCCTCGATGAATATCGCGATGCTGCGCACTCCAGCGGGCGCGGCGCAATACCTCGCCAGCTTTATCGACCGAGTGGGTCTGCATGACGTGGTGGGGTGCATCGCTGGTGATGACACCATCTTTGTGCTGGCGCGCGAGGGGGTCACCGGTGCGGAATTGGCGGAAAAGCTGAAGGCGCAGAAGATTTAAAGAAGAGTGGCATTCTCGCACCCACTCGTATATTATTTAAGTAAACGCATTATTTTCAAACACTGAAGGAGACTTAGCATGTCTGCACGCGTAGTCTTGGCCTATTCCGGTGGCCTCGATACCTCGGTAGCCATTCCATACCTGGCAAAGATGACCGGCGGCGATGTCGTTGCCGTCTCCCTCGACTTGGGTCAGGGTGGCGAGGATATGGAGTCCGTACGCCAGCGTGCGCTCGATTGCGGTGCGGTGGAATCCATCGTTATCGACGCCAAAGATGAGTTTGCGGAGCAATACTGCGTGCCCACCATTAAGGCGAATGGCATGTACATGAAGCAGTACCCGCTGGTATCTGCCATTTCCCGTCCGCTTATTACCAAGCATCTCGTAAAGGCCGCGCAGGAGCACGGCGGAACGCACGTTTCTCACGGTTGCACCGGTAAGGGCAATGACCAGGTGCGTTTTGAGGTGTCCTTCCGCGCCCAGGATCCATCGCTAGAGATCGTCGCCCCAGCGCGTGATTATGCATGGACCCGCGATAAGGCCATCGATTTTGCCGAAGAGATTAACCTGCCCATTGAGCAATCGGCGGCCTCGCCATTTTCCATCGACCAGAACCTGTGGGGCCGTGCGGTAGAAACCGGCTTCCTGGAGGATCTGTGGAACCCGCCGACAAAGGATCTCTACGCATATACGGAAGACCCAGGCCTGGGCAATGCTCCGGATGAGATCATCATTTCCTTTGAGAAGGGTGTTCCGGTTGCTGTCGATGGCAAGAAGCTGACCCCGCTGCAGGTCATCGAAGAGGTCAACCGCCGTGCTGGTGCCCAGGGCATCGGCCGCCTGGACATGGTAGAGGACCGGTTGGTGGGCATTAAGTCCCGCGAGGTCTACGAAGCGCCGGGTGCCATGGTGCTCATCCAGGCTCACGAGGCGCTGGAGGATGTCACCGTGGAGCGTGAGCTGGCACGCTACAAGCGCCTGACGGATGCGCGGTGGTCCGAGGAGGTTTACGACGGCCTGTGGCACTCGCCGCTCAAGCGTTCCCTGGATGCCTTCATCGAGGAATCCCAGGAGAACGTCACCGGCGATATCCGCCTGAGCCTGCACGCAGGTACCGCGACCGTCACCGGCCGCCGCTCCGGCCAGTCGCTGTACTCCTTCGATCTGGCTACCTACGACACCGGCGATACCTTCGACCAGACCGCTGCAAAGGGCTTTGTCCAGTTGCACGGCTTGTCCACCCAGATTTCCAACCAGCGTGACCGCGACGGCGGTTTCCCCACCAGCGCAGAAAAATAGGCACCGATGGAACCACACAAGACTAACGAAGGTGCGCTCTGGGGCGGCCGTTTCTCCGGCGGCCCTTCCGAGGCGATGTTCGCCCTCTCGGTTTCCACCCATTTTGACTGGGTGCTTGCTCCTTACGATGTGCTTGCCTCGAAGGCGCATGCGAAGGTGCTGTACAAGGCAGGGCTGCTTTCCGATGCCGACCTCGACACCATGCTTTCCGGCCTCACCGAGCTCGGGGAGAGGGTAGCTTCGGGAGAATTTGTCCCAGCGCCCACCGATGAAGACGTGCACGGCGCCATGGAGCGTGGCCTCATCGACATCGTCGGGCCCGAAGTAGGCGGCCGCCTGCGCGCGGGACGTTCCCGCAACGACCAGGTCGCCACGCTCTTTCGCATGTGGGTGCGCGATGCCATCCGCGATACCGCACTGCAGGTCTCCGAGCTTGTCGATGCCCTAGCGGATCAAGCCGCCGCGCATCCCGAAGCCATCATGCCGGGCAAGACGCACTCCCAGGCCGCGCAGCCCATCCTGCTTGCCCACGAATTATTGGGCCATGCCCAACCACTGCTGCGCGATATTCAGCGCCTGCAGGACTTGGATAAGCGGCTAGCCGTATCCCCGTATGGCTCGGGTGCACTCGCAGGTTCCTCCCTGCAGCTTGATCCAGAGGCCATCGCCGCGGAACTCGGCTTCGATTCAGCCGCTGAAAACTCCTTGGATGGCACCGCTTCACGCGATTTCGCTTCGGAGACGGCCTTTGTCTTGGCACAGATTGCCGTTGACATGTCCAGGCTGGCAGAAGAGATCATCTACTGGTGCACCCCGGAATACGGCTACGTCACCTTGGACGACGCATGGTCCACGGGCTCATCCATCATGCCGCAAAAGAAGAACCCGGATATCCCGGAACTTACCCGCGGCAAGACTGGGCGCCTGATTGGCAACCTCACTGGCTTGCTATCCACGCTGAAGGCACAGCCGCTGGCCTATAACCGCGACCTACAAGAGGACAAAGAACCGATCGTGGATTCGGTAGCACAGCTCAACTTGCTGCTGCCGTCGATGACCGGGCTCGTGTCCACTTTGTCCTTCAATGAGGACAGGATGCGCGAGTTGGCGCCACGCGGATTCACCCTGGCCACCGACCTAGCCGAGTGGATGGTGCGCCAAGGCGTGCCCTTCCGCGAAGCACACGAAGCTTCCGGCGCGTGCGTACGCATCGCCGAAGAGCGGGGAGTGGACCTGGTGGACCTCACTGATGAGGAACTCAAGGGCGTCGACAAGCGACTGACCCCAGAGGTGCGCAAGGTTCTGACCGTCGACGGTGCCGTTGCTTCCCGCACAACAAAAGGCGGAACCGCCGGCGTCCGCGTTGCTGAACAGCGCGAAACCGTCCGCCAGCATGCCGCCGCGGCGCGCGAGTGGGCGCAGAAGCCGTTGCGCTAACTGGCGAAATCCCCCTTCTTACCGCATGGTCTATGGCCATGCGGTTCTTTTATATTTCCAACGGGGGTAGGAGATCGACTCATTCCCAAGGTACTAACCGTGTTGTTGAACAAATTGGGGGTAGTGGTGACATGGGTTACATAGTGTTGTGTTAATGTCTTTTCGAGGAATGAGACCTAGTACACGCATTCCTGCCAATGAAAGGACGATCTCTAAATGACTGAAAATTCTCCACCGTCTAGTACTGGGCCGCACGAGAATGAGAAGGCGGTTTTCGCATCGGAAGATCATGGCCTGCAAAAGGGGATGGGCAATCGCCAGCTACAGATGATTGCCATCGGTTCCGCGATTGGTACCGGTCTTCTTTTGGGTACTGGTAGCCGCCTGCAAACCGCCGGCCCGTTCCTAGCGGTGCTTTACCTCATCTGTGGTTTCTTCGGCTACATAATCCTGCGATCCCTTGGCGAGCTCATCGTCTACCGCCCAAGCTCCGGCTCTTTCGTCTCCTATGCTCGAGAGTTCTACGGCGAGAAGGCTGCGTTTGTTACCGGCTGGCTGTACTGGGGAAACTGGGCCATGACTCTGGTCGCGGATGGTACTGCGGTGGCCATCTACATCAAGTGGTTTAGCCAGTACACAACATGGCTCGACTCGGTGCCGCAGTGGACGCTTGCCCTCGTCGTCATCTGCAGCATCTTGGTATTCAACATGCTTTCGGTGAAGATCTTCGGTGAGCTGGAATACTGGTTCTCACTGATTAAGATCGTCGCTCTGATTATCTTTATGCTAGTGGCCATCGGTGTTCTAATCTTTGGTCATCCGAGTGGAGACCCGACTGGCTTCAGCCTGATTTCTAGTACCGGTGGCTGGCTGCCTAATGGCTTGCTACCTGCCGTGATTGTCATCCAGGGTGTTGTCTTTGCTTATGCAGGTATCGAGCTGGTGGGTACCACCTCCGGTGAAACCAAGGACGTAGAAAAGCACATCCCGCGCGCGGTAAACAACGTGCTCCTGCGTATTTTGGTCTTCTACTTTGGCTCTGTTCTGCTGTTGACCCTAGTGCTGCCGTACACCAACTACGTGGCAGAAGTGTCGCCCTTTGTGACCTTCTTCGAGTCCCTTGGCGTTGGCGTGGCCGCTCCAATCTTCCAGCTGGTGGTTATTACAGCCGCTATTTCCTCGCTTAATGCTGGCCTGTATTCCACCGGCCGCATTATGTACAACATGTCTACTTCTGGCTCGGGCCCGAAGTTCGGTGCCCGTATGTCAAAGTCGGGCGTGCCCTATGGCGGCATCGTGATGGCAGCCCTGGTGGGCTTGGCAGGTGTCTTCCTCAACTATGTCGTGCCTGAGATGGCATTCGAAATCGTCCTCAACCTGGCTGCGTTGGGCACTCTAGCCTCGTGGGCTGCGGTTGCTCTATCTCACCTGAGGTTTATCCAACTATCCAAGAGTGGGCGTTATACTCGTCCTGGGTACCGCTCACCATTTGGTCAAGGCGGAGACTGGGCGGTACTGATCTTCATTGGCCTGGTAATTATCCTGATGGCCTTTGATTATCCGATCGGAACCTATGCGCTTGCATCGACCGTGCTGCTCATTCCGGTCTTTGTGGCAATGTGGTTTGCATGGCGCGAGCGTATCCGCACTATTGCGGAGGAGAGGAAGGCAAAGCACCTGCCAACCTCGAGCTTCCCTGCCGCACCACAAACAGACCTTCACTCCAAGAACTAAGAAAGGAATTCTTATGAACCACGCTGTTAAGTTTGTAGACGTCGAAAATATGGCGCGCTGGATTCAGCGCGAAGGCGTAGAGAACATCATTACTGGAATGGTGGATTACCTCGAGGCTGACTACCGCGAATGGGAGCGCTTTGACAAGATTCCGCGCGTTGCCTCCCACACCCCGTTCGGCGTCATCGAGCTGATGCCTACCTCTAACGGTAAGGAGTACTCCTTCAAGTACGTTAACGGTCACCCGTCCAACCCTGCTCGCGGTTACCAGACCGTTACCGCATTTGGTGTTATCGCTGACGTCGACAATGGTTACCCGACCTTCGAAGCAGAGATGACCCTCCTTACCGCGCTGCGCACCGCCGCCACCTCCGCCATGGTGGGCAAGCACCTTGCGCGCAAGGATTCCAAGCGCATGGCGATGATTGGTGCTGGCTCGCAATCCGAGTTCCAGGCATTGGGCTTCCGCGGCGTCATGGGCATCGAAGACATCACCATTTACGATATCGACCCTGAAGCAGTGGAGAAGTTCAAGCGTAACCTGGAGCCGCTCGGCTTCAACATCACTGCTTGCTCTAGCGTCGACGAGGCAGTATTGGGTGCAGATATCATTACCACCTGCACCGCCGACAAGGCTCAGAACCAGATTCTTGCTGATCGCCACGTTGCCCCAGGCGTACACCTCAACGCAGTTGGCGGTGACTGCCCAGGCAAGACCGAGCTAGAGAGCTCCATTTTGGACAAGTCCAAAGTCTTCGTGGAATTCCCGGAGCAGACCCGCATCGAGGGCGAAATCCAGCAGAAGCCGGAAGACTTCCCGGTCGTGGAGTTCTACCAGGTACTCACCGGTCAAGCCACCGGCCGCGACGACGATGAGCAGATCACGCTTTTCGATGACGTCGGATTCGCCATCAATGACTTCTCCGCGCTGCGTTACCTGCGCGATTCCGTCAAGGGCACCGACTTGGAGTCCGAGATTGACATCATTGCCAACCCGGACGATCCTAAGGATCTGTTCTCCTTGGTTGCTAACGTTCCGTCCCTGCTTTAAGGCACGGGTGGGGCAGAGGGGCTCAACTTCTCCCTCTGCCTCGCTAAGGTGAGAACCACTATCCCTAGAAGTTGTAAGAGGTCCTTGTCTTCCTGCAAGACAAGGACCCTTTGTCACATTCGGATGTTTTGCACTAGTTAGTGATCCGGCATCCCGTGGAATGTTGCGGGCTGGCTCTTTATGCCACCTGCAACGTTGTGCAGCATAATGCTACGCTGTTCGGCTTCCTCAGCGAAGGCCGAGATGAAGCTGGCCGATCGCTTGCCGGAGGCGCAGTACACCCAGGCGTCGCTAAGCCCCGCGCCCTGCAGGGAATCGAGCAGGGAGCGCGCTGCCTCTGGATCTTCCAGCCACACGGAGGTTGGTAAGTGGTAATGCTTGGCGGTGGCGTCAAAAAAGAAATCATCAATTGCGGCCTCCCCGGCTTCGCGTACATCGATGGCCGCGGCGCCATCGCGCAGCTTATCGAATATCTTGTCAGCGGTATCATCGTCCTCCAGCACGGCACAGGCAGCGCCACCGTAGTTGTCCTGCAGCTGTGTGGTTAGCTCACGTGCTGGGTCGTGGGGCACGCGGAAGTGAGTGATGGAGGAACTCAGGGCATCGTAGATGCTCAACAGACCAACCCGGTCGCGGTTCATGCCGGTGGCGAACTGGATTAGCTCGGTCGACATCAGGCCCGCGACCACGCTTGTGGTCACGCCCAGCACGCCGGCGGTGGCGCAATCCGGCACGGAATCGGGATCGGGTTGCAGGGGATAGAGGTCCCGTATGCCCACGCCCGATTCGGCACCGGGTCCAGACCACCACACTGCGCAGTCGCCGCGAAATCGCAGCACCGAGCCCCATACCAGCGGGGTACCCGTGATCTCCGCAGCATCAGCGGCTAGGAACTTGGTGGCAAACGTATCGGAACCATCCACCAGGATGTCCACTCCACGGAGATAATCCACGGCGTTGTCGGCGGTAAGCCGGTCGCGAATCGCATGCACCACGATGCCGGGCTGCAGCTGCTCGAGCTTTTCGGCGGCGACCTCCACCTTGGATCTACCCACATCCTGGGCGCCGAATAGGATCTGGCGGTGGATATTGGTGAGATCCACCGTGTCGTCGTCGATCACAGAAATCTCGCCCACACCGGCGGCAGCCAGTTGCTGCATCAGGGGGCAACCCAAACCACCAGCGCCGATGACGAATACGTGGGTACCGTGCAGCGCTTCCTGCTGGGCGATGCCAAAACCGGGCAACAGGGTCTGGCGGGCCACTCTATGCAGCTCTTCGCGGGGCAGTTGGCTCATTACAGGACCTTATCTTCCCAGCTCGCCAACCCTTCAAACGATGACGAGGCCACGGCGTGCTGCCTTTTCGGAATGCGCCCAGCTTGGCGGGCCAACCGGCCGCCTTCCACGGCGTATTTCATTGCAGTCGCCATCGCCAGGGGATCCTGGCAGCGGTTGATGGCACTGGCTAGAAGCACGCCATCGCAGCCCAGCTCCATGGCTAGTGCAGCATCGGAGGTCGTGCCCACACCGGCATCCAGCAGCACGGGAACCTGGGTGCGCGAACAGATCAGCTCAATATTGTGCGGGTTCAGGATACCCAGACCCGTACCAATCGGCGAGCCCAAAGGCATCACCGCATCCACGCCCACGTCTTCTAGCCGCTTGGCGATGACCGGATCGTCGCTCGTGTATGCCAGCACCACGAATCCTTCAGCAACCAGCATCTCGCAAGCATCCACGAGCTCCACCACGTCCGGTAGAAGCGTGCGATCATCCGCGATCACCTCTACCTTCACCCAATTGGTGCCCAGCGCCTCGCGGGCTAACTTGGCGGTGGTCACGGCATCGCGGGCGGTGCGGCACCCCGCAGTGTTGGGTAGCACGTCAATGTTTAATCGTTGTAAGAGCTCGAAGATGGACTCGCCACCGGGACTATTAGCGCTGTGCCGACGCATGGCGACGGTGGTGAGCTCCGTACCGCTGGCAACCAGGGATTGCTCCAGCATGTCCTGGCTGCTGGCCCCGCCGGTTCCCATTACTAGATGCGAATCGAATTGTTTATTTGCAATAGTAAGCATCGGAGATTCCTAACCGCCCTGTACGGCGATGAGGATATCGAGCTCATCGCCGTTGGCGACTTCATAAGACCAGTTGCTGGCTGGAACGACATCGCCATTGACGGCTACGGCCACGCCTTTCGGCACGGCATCGCCAGTTTCTGCTTCTACAATGGTGCCCACGGTGATCGGCCCATCGCTGTTGCGGGGTTCTCCATTAACCGTGTATTCCATGGTGCTTATTCCTTTCTTTTGTGGCTATCGGGCGTGGCGTAGCGGATCGCAGGCCGAAATGTCTATCCCCGGGGACGTGCCCAATCCCAACTGGGCACCCACCTTAGCCCCCAGGGCGGACAGGAGGATTCCGTGGCGGAAGTACCCGGTGGAGATCACTAGCCCGTCGCGTACTTTGCCCAGGTAGGGCAAATCATCGGGGGTGCCTGGCCGGGCTCCAACGATCGCTTCGATGAACTCGCAATCCTCCAGTCCCGGAACCACGCGGATGGCATCGCGAAGGAGCGTGTGCACACCGTCCACAGACGGGCCCTTGCGGTTGTCTTCGCGGCTGGTAGCACCGATAGCGATGGTGCCGTCGGTGCGGGGAATAACATACACCGGCCGATCCTCCACGAATGCGCGCACCACCCGGGTGATTGGCGCTAGCTCCTCTGGTACCCGCAGCCGCAGCATGTCACCCAACACCGGCCTCAGCGCTAGGGGATTGGCACCCTCGAACCAGCCATCCACGTCCTTGGCGCCCAGCCCGTTGCAGAGGTAGATCATGTTGGCAGTGACCATGGGGGCATCGGCAAGCTGCACATTTTGGCCGTCGATGCGCGTTGCTGCCGTGGACAGAAAGCGAACCCCGGCGTGCTGCAGGTATTCCAGCAGGCACGCGCTGAACATGCGCGGGTTGATCTGATGATCGCCCGGGATTTCCACCGCGGCGGCCAGTTGGGGGCTGAGCCCAGGCTCTAGCTTTCGTGCTTGCCGCAATGGCAGTGCGTGGGCATCCATGCCGTGTTTCTGCTGTAGCGCCAGCAGCTCGCGGATGTGCACGCCATCGGCGCGGTCGGCGCCCACCACCAGGGTGGATTCACGGCGATGCCCGGTCGGTGCGGTGGTTTTCGCACTCAACCTGATTAGCAAATCCGGGAACATCTCGCCCGAAGCAACCATCAGCGGGTACAACGGCTCTTGCCGGTATTGCACCTCCGCCACCGGAGCCAGCATGCCGCCGGCCACGAAGGTGGCACCGCTAATGGGGTGGGGATCGATCACCACGATTTCCTGTGGGTCGACACCCGCATCCACCAACTCGAATGCGGTGGTAAGCCCGATGATTCCCGCGCCAATGATCGCGTGCTCGGCATTATGCATGTGAACCTGTGGCTGCATTCTTGTCCGCCCGATCGAAGGCATCGACAACCGTGGTTGCCAGCGCAGCTTGATCATCGGAGTCCATAAAAGCACGCACAATCGCCACTCCAGCCACACCGGTCTGGGCCAGTGCTTCTGCGTCGGTGGCCTGCACGTCTCCAATAGCCACCACCGGAACTGCCGATGCACTCACGAGTGGGGGATAACCATCCAACCCCAGCGGGGTGCGGCCGGAGTTTTTCGTGGGCGTGGGGCGGAACGGCCCGGCACCGATGTAGTCGATCACATCGGCGTACTCGTTAGCACCCTGCACAAGCTCGAGGGTGCCGGTGGTCAACCCGATGATCGCATCCTCGCCAAGGATTCGTCGTGCCAGGCGCGGATCCAGGTCGTCCTGGCCGATGTGTACGCCGTGGATATTGTGGTTACCCATCAGCGCGGCGGCCACGTCGACTCGGTCATCGATAAGCACCCGCGTTGCTGGATTGGCCTCTTCGACCGCCGCCGCCACGTCGATAGCAAGCGCGGTCAGATCGCGCACGCTAATGGGTTTGCTGCGAACTTGAATCACGCCCGCGCCACCGGCTGCTGCCGCTGCGGCAACCTGCACGACCTTCTCCTGCGGTACACCCGTCACGTGGTAACACCGCAGGTCCGGTTGGTTAGCGCTCACTGTACGCCGCTGCTTCCTTCTGCAGGTCCTCGGAAACTTCCTTAGCCTCGTCACGGTTTAGGTAGAGCTTGGAGCCCGCACGACGGAACTCCTCGGCCATTTCTTCTTCGCCTTCGGCGTTAGTGACGCCCTCTTCGTCCACGCTCTGGCGGCCGAAGCCAGGCAAGCCGAGGTCCTTGACTAGCGATTGCTCTCGGTCGGTGGCCAGAGCCTCGTCGATCTTCTCGCCGAATGCGTCGCGGATATCCTGGCTGATGCGCATGGAGCAGAATTTTGGTCCGCACATCGAGCAGAAATGGGCGGTCTTCGCCGGCTCCGCAGGCAGGGTTTCGTCGTGGTAGGACTGGGCGGTATCCGGGTCCAGGGACAGGGCGAACTGGTCGTGCCAACGGAATTCGAAGCGAGCCTTGCTCATCGCATCGTCCCACTCGTGGGCGCCAGGGTGGCCCTTGGCGACGTCCGCCGCGTGCGCGGAGACCTTGTAGGTGATCACACCAGTCTTCACGTCGTCCTTATTCGGTAGGCCGAGGTGCTCCTTCGGGGTGACGTAGCACAGCATCGCGGTACCACCCATCGCGATATTGGCCGCACCGATGGCGGAAGTGATGTGGTCATAGCCGGGAGCAATATCGGTAACCAGCGGTCCCAGGGTGTAAAACGGCGCGCCGCCGCACCATTCCTGCTCCTTTTCGTTATTGACCTGCACCATGTTGAGCGGCACGTGGCCTGGGCCTTCTACCATGACCTGAACGTCGTACTCCCAGGCACGGTGGGTCAATTCACCGATGGTCTTCAGTTCAGCGAACTGGGCTGCGTCGTTGGCATCGGCGATGGAGCCGGGGCGCAGGCCATCGCCAAGCGAGAACGCGACGTCGTACTTGGCGAAGATCTCGCACAGCTCGTCAAAGTTCTCGTACAGGAAGGATTCCTTGTGGTGGGCTAGGCACCAGCCGGCCATGATGGAACCGCCGCGCGAAACGATGCCGGTCACGCGCTTGGTGGTCAGCGGCACGAAGGGCAGGCGCACCCCGGCGTGGATCGTCATGTAGTCCACGCCCTGCTCGCATTGCTCGATTACGGTATCGCGGAAGATTTCCCAGGTCAGGTCCTCGGCCACGCCGTCGACCTTCTCAAGGGCCTGGTAGATCGGCACGGTACCGATCGGCACCGGAGAGTTGCGCATGATCCACTCGCGGGTGGTGTGAATGTCGTTGCCCGTGGATAGATCCATCACGGTATCTGCGCCCCAGCGGGTAGCCCAGCGCAGCTTGTCCACCTCTTCGCGGATGGAGGAGGTCACTGCGGAGTTGCCGATATTGGCGTTGATCTTCGTGTTGAAGGCATTGCCGATGATCATCGGCTCGGATTCCGGGTGGTTGATATTATTCGGGATGATTGCCTTACCGGAGGCAACCTGCTCGCGCACCTTTTCTACGTCGCAGTGCTCGCGCAGTGCGACGTATTCCATCTCCGGGGTGATAATACCCTGGCGGGCGTAGTGCATCTGGGTTACGCGCTTGCCTTCCTTGGCTCGCAGCGTCTCGCGGCTTATACCCTTCCACTCATCGCTGGCCTCGCCACGCTTGAGGGCGCGGTTACCGTCGTCCAACAGGTTGCGGCGCCGGCCCTCGTAGGCCTCCACATCGCCGCGAGCTTCGATCCACTCGCTGCGCAGAGCCTCTAGCCCCTCTGTCGGCTCGGCCCACGGGCCACGTGTGCGGTAGAGCTTCTGCGGCGCGTTCGGGCCGGTAGGGGAATCGTCCAGCTGCACCTCGGTCTCCGGCACCTGTAGGGTGAAGGTCTTGCCGAAGGATTCCACCTGCTTTTCGATGGGGGCGAAGCTGTGCTTCGGGTGGATTTCCGCACCGTACTCGTCGTTCGGGATGGTAGTACGGGTGTGCTGGGCAGACGTATCCGTCATAGTTGACTCTCCTCATTCTTCCTTCGCTGGTTCTAACCAGGCAGGTTCTAGCGGTACTCACGCGGGCATACAGCGCGATCTCAGCTCGATACCTCGAGCGCCCGTGTTCGGTTGCGCCTTCCACTGTAACGCACACCACGCGAGGGTGAAGTTATGGGTTAGGCGATTGACCGAGGGGACATCGGCAAGCAACATCAGGGAGTCACTAAATAGCTTGTCTGGGGTACGGGTTAGACTAGGCAGCATGATCGATCAGAAGCTCCTAGAGATCCTCGTGTGCCCCATCGACAAGCAGGCGCTGGAGGATCACGGCGACTATTTGGTGAACCCAAGGCTGAACAAGGCCTATCCGGTGCAGGATGATATTCCGGTCATGCTGGTCGACGAAGCCAAGGACTGGCCCATTAAGTAGAGCGCCGCGCTCTGGAAAGACAACACGTAATAGGGAACAAGGGAGCACCTACGTATGAGCAACACCACGAACATTATCGATGAACTGCAATGGCGCGGGCTGATCAACCAGTCCACAGATCTGGAGGCATTGAAGGAAGCCGCAGAGAGCCCGATCAGCTTGTACTGCGGTTTTGACCCGACGGGAAGCTCGCTGCACGCTGGCCACCTCGTGCCGCTGATTATGCTGAAGCGCTTCCAACGCTTCGGCCACCGTCCCATCGCGCTGGCCGGTGGCGCGACGGGAATGATCGGTGACCCGCGGGATGTCGGAGAGCGCTCCATGCTCTCAGAAGAGCAGATCGCAGAGAATATGCAGGCAATCAAGGACCAACTTGAGGCCTTCGTGGACTTCACTGAGGCGGGCGAGTCCGCAATCCCGGCGGTTATGGTGAACAACGCGGACTGGACTAGCCAGATCAACGTCATCGAGTACCTACGCGATATCGGTAAGAACTTTTCGCTGAATACCATGCTGGACCGCGATACGGTCAAGCGCCGCCTGGAATCCGACGGTATTTCCTACACCGAGTTTTCCTACATGCTGCTGCAGGCAAACGACTTTGTGCACCTGCACAAAGAGTACGACTGTGTGCTGCAAATTGGCGGTGGCGACCAGTGGGGAAACATCGTTTCCGGCGTCGATCTGAATCGTCGCGTGAATGGTGCGAAGGTCCACGGCCTGACGGTGCCGTTGGTGACAGATGCCGAGGGCAATAAGTTTGGCAAGTCCACCGGCGGCGGCAAACTGTGGCTGGATCCACAGCTGACCAGCCCGTACTCCTGGTACCAGTACTTCATTAATGCTGGCGACGCGGTGGTTATCGACTACCTGCGTTGGTTTACCTTCCTCACTCAGGAGGAGATCGCAGAGCTGGCACGCAAGGTAGAGGAGGAACCCCACAAGCGTGAGGCGCAACGCGTATTGGCACGGGAGATGACCACCCTGGTGCACGGCGAGCAGGCCACCGAAGCAGTGGAGCTGGCTTCCCAGGCGTTGTTTGGTAAGGCAGAGCTGCAGGATTTGGACGAGGCCACGTTGTCTTCCGCATTGCAGGAAACCGAGATTGCCGAGGTCGGCCCAGAGGCAACGATTCTGGATCTGCTGGTTGAGGCGGGACTGGAAAAATCAAAGGGTGCTGCGCGCCGCACCGTGGGCGAGGGCGGCGCTTACGTGAATAACCAGCGCATCGAGGACATCGAGTGGTCGCCGAATTCCAACGATCTGCTGCATGGTTCGTGGCTCGTGTTGCGTAAAGGCAAGAAGCGTTTCGCCGGAGCACGGGTTGTGAATCCTTCCTAGGGGCGTCACCTTAGCTGTTAACTGATCCCTTGGTAATTGCATTTTTACGCTTTTGCCAGGGGATTTGTGTGTTTTTCGGGGTTGGGTGTAACTTTATCGAAGTCGCCGAGAGGTAGCCGGTTGGTTACTTTTGAGTGGCTTTTTGTACTGACTTGGCTCGAGGATTTGACTTGGTTCAGGTTGTTGGGTAAGTTGGTACGAGCCGCCATTGAGAGGTTAACGTTTGGTTTAATTTTCTTGTGGTGTGTGGATGTTGTTTGAGAACTCAATAGTGTGCCAATGTACTTATTTTTTATTTTTGTGTGCATGGTTGTGTGTTGATTGGTCTGTTGGCCAGCGAGTGTTTTTGCTTGTTGGTTGGTGTGTGCCGGTAAGGTGTTGGAATACGCATCTTTTTGAATACTGTTTAGTGTTTCGGCTGCATTGATGGATTGGTTGGCATGTGATTGTGTTCAACTTTTTGTCTCCCTTTTTTGTGCCCCGTCGGGTTGGGGAGGCAGTGATTTTTCTTTGTAGTAATTTTTGGACGCCAGCATGGGCCTGCTTTTGTGGGTTTGTGGTGGTTTGTTCTTTTGGTTAGGTTTGGGCTTTTCACGGCCTTTTCAGGATTTTGTTGTTCTGAAATTCTTTTTGTGGAGAGTTTGATCCTGGCTCAGGACGAACGCTGGCGGCGTGCTTAACACATGCAAGTCGAACGGAAAGGCCCTGCTTGCAGGGTACTCGAGTGGCGAACGGGTGAGTAACACGTGGGTGATCTGCCCTGCACTTCGGGATAAGCTTGGGAAACTGGGTCTAATACCGGATAGGAACCATCTTTAGTGTGGTGGTTGGAAAGTTTTTTCGGTGTAGGATGAGCTCGCGGCCTATCAGCTTGTTGGTGGGGTAATGGCCTACCAAGGCGGCGACGGGTAGCCGGCCTGAGAGGGTGTACGGCCACATTGGGACTGAGATACGGCCCAGACTCCTACGGGAGGCAGCAGTGGGGAATATTGCACAATGGGCGCAAGCCTGATGCAGCGACGCCGCGTGGGGGATGAAGGCCTTCGGGTTGTAAACTCCTTTCGCTAGGGACGAAGCTTTTTGTGACGGTACCTAGATAAGAAGCACCGGCTAACTACGTGCCAGCAGCCGCGGTAATACGTAGGGTGCGAGCGTTGTACGGAATTACTGGGCGTAAAGGGCTCGTAGGTGGTTTGTCGCGTCGTCTGTGAAATTCTGGGGCTTAACTCCGGGCGTGCAGGCGATACGGGCATAACTTGAGTGCTGTAGGGGTAACTGGAATTCCTGGTGTAGCGGTGAAATGCGCAGATATCAGGAGGAACACCGATGGCGAAGGCAGGTTACTGGGCAGTTACTGACGCTGAGGAGCGAAAGCATGGGTAGCGAACAGGATTAGATACCCTGGTAGTCCATGCCGTAAACGGTGGGCGCTAGGTGTGAGGGTCTTTCTACGACTTTCGTGCCGTAGCTAACGCATTAAGCGCCCCGCCTGGGGAGTACGGCCGCAAGGCTAAAACTCAAAGGAATTGACGGGGGCCCGCACAAGCGGCGGAGCATGTGGATTAATTCGATGCAACGCGAAGAACCTTACCTGGGCTTGACATACACCAGATCGCTGCAGAGATGTAGTTTCCCTTTGTGGTTGGTGTACAGGTGGTGCATGGTTGTCGTCAGCTCGTGTCGTGAGATGTTGGGTTAAGTCCCGCAACGAGCGCAACCCTTGTCTTATGTTGCCAGCATTTGGTTGGGGACTCATGAGAGACTGCCGGGGTTAACTCGGAGGAAGGTGGGGATGACGTCAAATCATCATGCCCCTTATGTCCAGGGCTTCACACATGCTACAATGGTCGGTACAACGCGCTGCGACACTGTGAGGTGGAGCGAATCGCTGAAAGCCGGCCTTAGTTCGGATTGGGGTCTGCAACTCGACCCCATGAAGTCGGAGTCGCTAGTAATCGCAGATCAGCAATGCTGCGGTGAATACGTTCCCGGGCCTTGTACACACCGCCCGTCACGTCATGAAAGTTGGTAACACCCGAAGCCGGTGGCCTAAACGTGTTAGGGAGCCGTCGAAGGTGGGATCGGCGATTGGGACGAAGTCGTAACAAGGTACCCGTACCGGAAGGTGCGGGTGGATCACCTCCTTTCTAAGGAGCTTTTATTTTGGCTGCAGTTGCAGCCATGACCCACAGTTGTGGGTTGTCCACTGTTGTTTGATGGTGGGTTGGTGGTTGAGTAGGCGAGTGTTCTGCTGCCACCGATGTTTGGAAATTCCGGTAGGACATACACCTTAATCAGCAGGGTCTAAGTGTTGAGACAGTGCTTTGTGACATGCGTAAAAGTGTCCATGCATACAGGAAGTAAAGTTGATTGGTAAGTCGTTGGTGCATTGTTGGGTGTCTGGGGCATTATCCCCTTTGTGTGTGCCTGACTAGTTGATGCATGCCGTGTGTTGTGTGGTGTGTGTTGGTTGGGGTGTTGTGTGAGAACTGTATAGTGGACGCGAGCATCTCACATGATGCCGCCTGCTGTGGGTGGTGTCTTGTGTGTGTGATGTGATTTTTCTTTTGTTTATTTTGTCAAGTTCACTTGTTGCTGCCACATGCTGGCTGCATGGCTTCGTGTTGTGTGGTTTGTGTGTGGTGGTTGGTGTGTTCGTTATTTAGGGCGCATGGTGGATGCCTTGGCATGCTGAGCCGATGAAGGACGTGTAAGGCTGCGTTAAGCCTCGGGGAGTTGTCAATAAAGCGTTGATCCGAGGATGTCCGAATGGGGAAACCTGGCCCTGGTTATGTGGGGTTACCCTTCAGTGAATTCATAGCTGTTGTGGGGGTTACGCGGGGAAGTGAAACATCTCAGTACCCGTAGGAGGAGAAAATAATAATGATTCTGCTAGTAGTGGCGAACGAACGTGGATGAGGCTAAACCGTGTGCATGTGATACCTGGTAGGGGTTGTGTGTGCGGTGTTGTGGGGCCTGATTTTGTGTCATCTACCAGTGGCACGCCCTTTTTTGCATTGTTGTTAGGTGAAGTGGTTTGGAATGGCCCACCGGAGTAGGTGAGAGTCCTGTAGCTGAAGATGATGATGTGGGGGTTGTTGGGTTCCCGAGTAGCAACGGGCTCGTGGAATCTGTTGTGAATCTGCCGGGACCACCCGGTAAGCCTAAATACTCAGTGTGACCGATAGTGGATAGTACCGTGAGGGAATGGTGAAAAGTACCCCGGGAGGGGAGTGAAATAGTTCCTGAAACCATGTGCTTACAATCCGTCAGAGCACTTTTTATTGTGTGATGGCGTGCCTTTTGAAGAATGAGCCTGCGAGTCAGCGGCATGTCGCGAGGTTAACCCGTGTGGGGTAGCCGTAGGGAAACCGAATCCTAATGGGGTGATAAGTGGCATGTCCTGGACCCGAAGCGGGGTGATCTACCCATGGCCAGTGTGAAGCAGCTGTAAGAGGTTGTGGAGGCGCGAACCCACGTAGGTTGAAAACTGCGGGGATGAGCTGTGGGTAGGGGTGAAAGGCCAATCAAACTCCGTGATAGCTGGTTCTCCCCGAAATGCATTTAGGTGCAGCGTCGTATTAGCTTGGTGGAGGTAGAGCGACTGGTTGGTTGAGCGGGACTACAATCTTAGCAATGTCAGCCAAACTCCGAATGCCATCAATTGTGTTGTGCGGCAGTGAGACTGTGGGGGATAAGCTTCATAGTCGAGAGGGAAACAGCCCAGATCGCCGGTTAAGGCCCCTAAGGGTGTACTAAGTGGAAAAGGATGTGGGATCGCGAAGACAGCCAGGAGGTTGGCTTAGAAGCAGCCATCCTTGAAAGAGTGCGTAATAGCTCACTGGTCGAGTGGTTCTGCGCCGACAATGTAGTGGGGCTCAAGTACACCGCCGAAGCCGCGGCAAGCAACAATTTTTTGTTGTTTGGGTAGGGGAGCGTCGTGCATGGGTGGAAGCGTTACCGTGAGGAGGCGTGGACTGTGTGCGAGTGAGAATGCAGGCATGAGTAACGAATTGTAAGGTGAGAATCCTTACCGCCGGATGACTAAGGGTTCCTGGGTCAAGTTCGTCTTCCCAGGGTGAGTCGGGACCTAAGGCGAGGCCGACAGGCGTAGTCGATGGATAACCAGTTGATATTCTGGTACCCGTACATGTGCGCCCATGATAAAGCACGGATACTAACCACTGCGGATACGCTACCTTTTGGCACTTTTTGAGTGTTGGTGGTGTTGATGTCGTGGGGCCTGATGTGTGGTTCAAGTGATGGGGTGACGCAGTGAGGTAGCCGCGCCACTTAGTGGATTGGTGGTGTAAGCGTGTAGGCCGTGTGGTAGGTAAATCCGCCRCACATATAGGTTGAGGCGTGATGCGTAGACCCTATGAGGGTTGATGGTGGTGATCCTGTACTGTCGAGAAAAGCCTCTAGCGAGTGTGTGTATGGCCCGTACCCTAAACCGACACAGGTGGTCAGGTTGAAGATACTAAGGCGTTCGGGTGAACTGTGGTTAAGGAATTCGGCAAAATGCCCCCGTAACTTCGGGAGAAGGGGGGCCCTGTGATGTGAAGACCCTTGCGGTTGGAGTGTTGTGGGGTCGCAGAGAATAGAGGGAAGCGACTGTTTATCAAAAACACAGGTCCATGCGAAGACGTTAAGTTGATGTATATGGACTGACGCCTGCCCGGTGCTGGAAGGTTAAGAGGACCGGTTAGTAGTCTTTTGGCTGCGAAGCTGAGAATTTAAGCCCCAGTAAACGGCGGTGGTAACTATAACCATCCTAAGGTAGCGAAATTCCTTGTCGGGTAAGTTCCGACCTGCACGAATGGCGTAACGACTTCTCTGCTGTCTCGACCACAGGCCCGGTGAAATTGCATTACGAGTAAAGATGCTCGTTACGCGCGGCAGGACGAAAAGACCCCGGGACCTTCACTATAGCTTGGTATTGGTGTTTGGTTCGGTTTGTGTAGGATAGGTGGGAGACTGTGAAACCGTCACGCTAGTGGTGGTGGAGTCGTTGTTGAAATACCACTCTGATCGGATTGAGCATCTAACCTTGGCCCATGATCTGGGTTGGGGACAGTGCCTGGTGGGTAGTTTAACTGGGGCGGTTGCCTCCCAAAATGTAACGGAGGCGCCCAAAGGTTCCCTCAGCCTGGTTGGCAATCAGGTGGTGAGTGTAAGTGCACAAGGGAGCTTGACTGTGAGACAGACATGTCGAGCAGGGACGAAAGTCGGGACTAGTGATCCGGCACCTACTTGTGGATGTGGTGTCGCTCAACGGATAAAAGGTACCCCGGGGATAACAGGCTGATCTTCCCCAAGAGTCCATATCGACGGGATGGTTTGGCACCTCGATGTCGGCTCGTCGCATCCTGGGGCTGGAGTAGGTCCCAAGGGTTGGGCTGTTCGCCCATTAAAGCGGCACGCGAGCTGGGTTCAGAACGTCGTGAGACAGTTCGGTCTCTATCCGCCGCGCGCGTTGAAACTTGAAGAAGGCTGTCCCTAGTACGAGAGGACCGGGACGGACGTACCTCTAGTGTGCCAGTTATCCCGCCAGGGGTATCGCTGGTTGGCTACGTACGGAAGGGATAACCGCTGAAAGCATCTAAGCGGGAAGCCTGTTTTAAGATGAGGTTTCTTTTGAGGTCCCCTAAAGACTATGGGGTAGATAGGCCAGACTTGGAAGCACTGTAAGGTGTGAAGGCTACTGGTACTAATTGACCAAAACAAACACACCACAACAACCCAAACACCATGTGGTTTAAGGGAAGTTGAAGAGTGTTCTTGTTTAGCGAGTAAACAAACAAAAATACACATTATCGTGTGTGTCGCGTCCACTATGCAGTATCTGACACAACACCACACACAGTGGGTAGTGTTCTGATAGGTTTGTCGGTGGTTCATAGCTGCAGGGAAACGCCCGGTCCCATTCCGAACCCGGAAGCTAAGCCTGTACACGCTGATGGTACTGCAACCGGGAGGTTGTGGGAGAGTAAGTCACCGCCGACACCAAACAACAAAACAACAAAATAGTGTTTATACGGTAGTCCCCGAAAGACCACCATCCCGAATAATTGTGGGTGGTTGGTGTTTCGGGGACTACTTGGTGTTTTACCCCCGCTTGTATTTGCGACGTGTACACTGTCGAGCTGGGGGAATGCGTGGTAGGTGTCGTGGTTTTACCCCCTAGTGTCAGGTGTGGTGGGTAGTCTGATGCCTTGTTAGACGAAAACAAATTCGACACAGTTGAGGGTGTATCACACCCCGGGGGACACAACCACCATGACAAGTAGCACACCACCACCAACCACGACAGGACACCAACCAGTAGGCGACACCATGACGGGCAATGACCGTGCAGCCGGCGAGCCACTAGACTACAACACCAACACTGACGCTGATACCGGCACTGATGCTGATGCTGAGGCAGAGGCAGGTCTGCCGGTAGTCTTTTATGCAACCAACACACCTGGCAATCCTATTGCCGCAGTTGGAGCACACGCCCGGAAGAACTCCTGGTTTTTCTACCAGTCACTGTTGCCAGACCTCGACGACGACGTCGATCTGACACTGACGAGCCTGGCTAAAGATTTAGGCCTAACCTATAGCACCCTGTCGGGGATTATTCGGGCACATTTCCGCATGCAAGAGCTACCCCTCGTTACAGCGACCAACATGGAGCAGTGGATCCTGGATACACCACGCCTGAGGGTTATCGACAGGGAAATAGAACGTTTAGGCGACAACCACGACCACATAGGCCTCGTGGATGCCGCCCTGGGGTTGCCCGCAAATCGTGGACACGTAGTGGAGCTGCCTAGTGGTTAGGCAGCTATTTCTTTTCTGCTGGTGGTTAGGCTGGTGTGGTTCTCGAAATCGACGGGGCTGACCATCCCGAGGGCTTCAGTGCCGGCGCCGACGGTTGTAGACGGCTTCAATCCAGTAGGCAACGGCCTGACGCGCAGCATCGCGGGTTGGCCAGTGCTTCCGGTCGTAGAACTCGGTCTTAAGCGTCGACCAGAACGACTCAGCCATCGCATTATCGAAACACACCCCAGTACGCCCCACAGACTGAGCAACACCTAGGTTGCGGCACACCTCCCAGAGCTGCTCGCTGGTAAATTGTGTTCCCCGGTCGGCGTGAAACACCAGCCCGTCAGGAACGTCACCACGGAAGTGTATGTGCCATCCGCAGTGCTCGTTCGACCAGGAATGTATCTTGCACGCTATCCATAGCCCAGCCCAGCACCCTGCGGGAATGACCATCGCGAACTGCGCATAAGTACAACCAACCCTCGCCGGTTCGCAGGTAGGTAATGTCTGACATCCATACTCGATTGAGCTCGCCGGTATCAAACATGCGCTTTACCAGGTCAGGAAGACTCGACTTACGTTTAGATTGAATCGTTGTCGCTGGGACGAAGGCACGCGGTGAAATTCCTTCAATTCCCATCAGGCGCATCCGCTTAGCCACAGTCTTGCGGTTAAGAACAATCTGGTAGCGCTCACCTAGTTCTGCGGTGATTCGCGGGGCACCGTAGACCTCGTTGGAGTCTTTCCAGATCTGATGAATCTTGCGATCAACATCATCGTAAAATGCTGCACGATCATCCTTACCGGATAAGCGTTGCTGCTGCATATGGGCCCATTTGTAGTATCCAGACCGAGATACCTTCAAAAGGCGTGCCATGCGATTGATACTGAAATTCGCCTTCTCCTGCTGCATTAATTCGAACTTTTCTGATCGCGTTGCTTTGCGGCGAAGAAGGCTGTCGCTTTTGACAAAAACTCGTTATCCATCTTGGCTTCTGCCAGCTCACGACGCAGACGAGCGTTCTCAGCACGAAGATCAGCCTCGCTTAGCCCATCAGAGGATCCTCGGCGTTGACGCTCATTTTTCACCCACCGACCTAAAAGGCCAGGTGCGACACCAATTTCTTTCGCTACATGAGCAATCGGGCGTTCTGACTCGATTACTAGGTTTGCGGCTTCACGCCGGTACTCCGGCGTGTATTTCTGGCGTTGTTGACTCACAATGAACATCCTCTCTTACGGACACAAGATCCGCACTAATCGGGTGTCCACTAAACGAGGGTAACCTCAGCCCTGGCAGATTTTCTCACCCCGACAGCACTGTGCCAGCATGTGCCCACGGTGGCGGATATCCGCCGGTTTATCCGCGACTTCATCGACACTCACCACCTGGCAGACGATGACACAGACGAGGTCGAACCCACCCTCAACGTGTCAGTGCATAACAACCGCGCCACCATGAGCCTGACGTGTGATAAAGCTACGGCTGCTATTATCGCCCGCCACATCGATTCCCAAGCAGAACACAACCAGTGCGGTGCCGGTGAGGCGCTTATCCAACTCATCCTGGATAACACGTATACCAAAGTTGCGATCAATACCTTCACCACCGCAGCCGCCACTAACCCCGACCATAATGACGGTTCCGGAACTGGTGCCGCCGGGACTGCAGATACAAAGGTCTACTTCCCAGGCTACGGCTGGTCCCGCATTACCAACCTAGAAAACATCGACACCGGGCCCGACCCCCGGAAAGTGGACACATCGGGGGTTAACTATGCGACTTTAGCTAGTATAGCTGAAGTCTCGGCTTCAAAGACATCAGGAGCCACAAGATTGCACCAGGAGTGGCGCCTGCGGGTGTTGTAGCGCATGCACCACCGGAAGACTTCCTGACGGCAGATAATGGGATTATCAAAGACTTTCCGATCACGCAGCACTTCACGTTTTAAGGTGGCGTTAAATGACTCTGCCAGGACATTATCGGCACTCGTTCCCACCGCGCCCATGGATTGGCGTACACCCAGCGACGAGCAGTAGTTTCTAAACGCTTGTGAGGTGTACACGCTGCCGTGATCGGAATGGAAAATAGCCCCGTCAAGACTGCCACGCACACCGTGTGCGTGGGCTAGGGCATCGATGACCAGTGAGACACGCATGTGGTCTGCGAGTGCATAACCTGCAAGTTTCCGTGAATAGGTGTCAATGACTGTAGCCAAATACATGTTTTTGCCTCCCTTGCACGGCAGGTAGGTGATGTCGCCTACATAGACGTGGTTCGGCCTGTCAGCGGTGAAATTGCGGCCTACTAAATCTGGCATGACACGGTGGCCAGGCTTGCGCTTGGTGGTGATGCATCGACGTCGTTTGGTAAAGCCTTTGATCCCCAT
This sequence comes from Corynebacterium accolens, assembly GCF_023520795.1. Lineage (NCBI taxonomy): Bacteria > Bacillati > Actinomycetota > Actinomycetes > Mycobacteriales > Corynebacteriaceae > Corynebacterium > Corynebacterium accolens. The sequence continues at coordinate 1,228,293 of NZ_CP046605.1, forward strand.
CGATTTCATGATGCGTGCGACCTTCTTATGATTGGTCGGGCCGAGGTCCGTATCGTCGTTGAGGCTTGCGGCGATGCGTTTGGCACCATAAAGCCCGTGCTCATCATCGAAGATGGTCTTGATTCTTGCACCAATAAGAGCATCAGAGCACATCTTTAACCTGCGATTTTCGCGGGTATTGACCCATTTGTAGAACGAGGAGCGATTGAGCTTTAACACATGGCACATCCGCTTGACCGAGTACTCGGTTCGGTGGTCATAGACAAACTGGAAGCGGATCACCAGCGTGTCTCTTCGGCAAAATATTTGGCGGCCTTGCGCAGAATATCGCGCTCTTCGCGCAATTTTGCGTTCTCTTTTTCTAGCTGGCGGATTCGCTCGGAATCATTCGCCGCTTGGGCTTTATCGTGCATGGCCTTTGTGCGAGCACGTTTGCCGGTGCCGTACTTTTTGACCCAAGAATGCAGCGAGGCTCGATTGATTCCGAGCTCGGCTGATGCTGAGTTCAGCGAGAGGTCCTCATTGTTCTCATAGAGGGCCACGGCATCGCGTTTGAACTGTTCGGAGTACCTGGACATGGTGGTAGATTACCTTTCTTCCCAGCTCGACTGGGCTGGATATCAGGTGTCCACCACATGGGGGTCAGGTCCACCGAGAGTGTCTAATGGTTTGTGTGTGGGAACCTAACCCGCATGAGGAGATGAACCAGAATGACTACTATGGCGAGACGAGATCCGGCTGATAAGGCCAAGATTGATGCGATTGAAAAGAAGCTGCTTGCTAACCCAGAAATCGCGAAACTGATTGATGAGCTAGGCACGTCCACCACGGATGCCAACGACCTAGTTCGGGGCATGTTGCAAGCCTCAATTACCCGGGGTTTGAATGCTGAAATGGATGCCCACCTAGGCTATGAGCCCGGCGATAGAGCAGCTAAAGCTACTGCTGAAACAGACAATCACCGCAACGGCACCTACCCGAAAACCGTGGATTCTAACTACGGGCCAGTAAACATTGATGTTCCACGAGACAGAAACGGCACGTTTGTTCCTACTATGGTGCCCAAAGGCTCCAGGCGGCTAACAGATGTTGACGATATGATTGTCAGCTTATATGCCGGCGGAATGACCATTCGGGATATCCAGCACCATATGGCTACTGCGATGCGGGTTGATATCTCCCATGAGACGATTTCGGCGGTTACAGACGCAGTCTTGGATGAGGTCATGATCTGGCAAAACCGCCAGTTAGACGAGTTCTACCCCGTGATATTCCTGGATGCGTTGCGCATTAAAGTCCGCGACGGCGGCCGGGTAGTTAACAAGTCTGCGTACATGGCAATCGGGGTGGACCTCGACGGGATCAAGCACATCCTGGGATTGTGGATCGCCAAAGAAGAAGGCGCCTCCTTTTGGGCACACGTGTGCGCCAACTTATCTAACCGTGGGGTCAAAGACGTCTTTATCGTCTGCTGTGACGGGCTGAAAGGCCTACCAGAAGCAGTGGAGGCAACCTGGCCGAACTCTATGGTACAAACCTGTATCGTGCACCTGATTCGCGCCGCGAATCGGTGGGTGTCTTACGGGGATCGCCGGGCTGTATCAGCCGCGTTGAAGAAGGTTTATACGGCTACTGATGAATCCACGGCAGAAGCAGCGTTGAAGGAATTTTCCGATTCTGAACTGGGTGTGAAGTATCCTCAGTCGGTCAAGGTCTGGCAGGATGCATGGGATAGATTCGTGCCATTTTTGCAGTTCCCACCAGCAGCAAGAAAGGTCATCTATACGACGAATTCCATTGAGTCGTTTAACAACCAATTGCGTAAAGCCACCCGCAACAGGGTGCAGTTCACCAACGATGAATCCGCGCTCAAGACGCTGTGGTTGATGATCTGCAATATTGAAGACAAACGAGCCGCAAAGAGAGCAAAGCAGGGCAAACGAGTCTCCGCGACAGCCGGCAGACTCATGGAAGGAGCCCGAGTTTCCGGCTGGAAACAAGCCATCAACCAAATGGCCGTGGCCTTTCCCGACCGCTTCGACAAATACCTATAAACCTAGCCCCACACACAAACAACTTGACACGCTCGGTCCACCTTCACCCGACACTTAAAAGCAAAAGAAACCGAAAGCTACCAGCCCACCAGCCACATCCGCGCCTACACACAAGGAAGAGACCTCACCTGCCGCTGGCCCGGATGCACCATGCCAGCACACAAATGCCAACTCGACCACCGCATCGAATACCACAACGGCGGAGCCACCAGCCCCGACAACCTCGTCACCCTGTGCCAACACCACCACAACATCAAAACCGACAAACGCGTCCACTACATCATGGACCCGGTCACCGGCACCATCGCCTGGCTACACCAAGACGGCACCTACCACATAGACCACCCCACCGGGCCACTAGCCACCACAAACACACACTGGCACTACACCTGGAAACAATTCCTCACACACAAAAGAAACAAACACAACAAACAAAAATAAAAGCCCACCAACCCAACACCACCACACCAGTGCGCCCAAAAGCAGTGGCCGGGTTCATCAAACTACGGGCAATCGACGAGGATATTCTAGATTCTTTGAATGTCGTTTAGCACTGTAGAATGGGTGCGGTATTTCTGTGCGAGTTCCAACCAAGAAAGGGTAGGACTGAATGTCGGAGCGCAACCAGCACGGCCGTAATGGCCGCGGACAAGACCGTCGGGGTCGAAATCCACGCAACTCGGGGGACCGCGATTCTCGCGGCGGGGGAAAGAAGAAGTCTTTCTCTCCACAGCGCTCTGGGTATCGGGAAGAGCGAATCAACCGTCGTATGACCGATCCGGATATTCCTGAAGAGGTCGATATCAATGACTTGGACCCATTGGTGCTCCAAGACCTGAAGTCTCTCTCTAAAGAGAACTCGGAGGCCGTCGCTAAGCACATGATCATGGCAGCAACCTGGATGGACGATGATCCTAAACTGGCGCTGCGGCATGCGCGTGCGGCTAAGGATCGTGCAGGACGTGTGGCTATCGCTCGGGAAGTTAACGGTATCGCTGCATACCGCGCCGGCGAGTGGAAAGAGGCGCTCGCTGAGCTTCGTGCTGCCCGTCGTATTTCTGGCGGCCCGGGGATGCTCGCGGTTATGGCCGATTGTGAACGTGGGTTGGGTCGGCCGGAAAAGGCATTAGAGCTGGGGCGCAGCGAAGAGGCGAAGGAACTAGACAAAGAATCCGCCATTGAATTAGCGATCGTGCTGGCGGGTGCTCGCCTTGACCTCGATCAGCCCGAATCAGCGGTGGTTACAATTCAGCGGGCACAACCGGACCGCAGCGATCGTGGAGTAAGTGCTTGTAGGTTGTCGTATGCCTATGCAAATGCTCTGCTTGCCGCAGGGCGCAAGGACGAAGCCCGAGAGTGGTTCGAGCACACCATCGCCATTGATGAGGGTGATTGGACCGATGCCGCTGACCGATTGGCGGAATGTAAGTAATGAGTGTTTTAAGCAAACATGATGCCTTATTGTTGGACTTGGATGGAACCGTCTGGGAAGGCGGTCGTCCGCTCAGCAACGTCGTAGACGTTATTAATACGTGCGGTGTTCCCGCAGTATATGTAACAAATAATGCGTCGCGCAGCCCTGAAGCCGTTGCGACGATGCTAACGGATATCGGCTTGGCGGCTGATTCAGGTGACATCGTCACCTCCGCCCAAGCGGTATTGCAATTGGCTGCCGAGGAAATTCCTTCGGGTGCCAAGGTACTAATTATTGGCGCGGATTCTTTCCGCGATTTGGCTAAAGACATGGGTTTTTCCGTGGTCTCGAGTGCCGATGATAAACCAGCCGCCGTCCTGCAAGGTTTTGATAAGTCCGTTGGTTGGGAACAGTTAACGGAGGGGGCTCTGGCTATCCGGGCAGGCGCGAAATATTTTGCGTCGAACTTGGATACGTCCCTTCCAATCGAGCGAGGACTAGGCGTTGGCAATGGTTCCCTTGTTGCTGCTGTCCAGAAGGCGACGGGAGTAGAGCCCGTTTCTGCCGGCAAACCTGAACCAGCGATGTTCTTCCTCGCAGCGAAAAAGGTCGGGTCGAAAAAGCCATTGGCGGTGGGCGACAGGCTAGATACGGATATCGTTGGGGGTAACACCGCAGCGATGAATACTTTCCATGTATTGACCGGTGTCTCGGGCGAGCTTGAGCTTATCGAGGCCCCCGTGGAGGCGCGGCCCAACTTTATTGGTGCGGGCATGCACGAGCTTTCATTGCCTATTTCGCAGGTGCGACCGGGGCCGCAAGGAGACTTTACCGCGCGGTGCGATGGGTATGACGTTCTTTTGCAGGGCGGAAATGAGTCCTCTACCTCGGTGCAAGCATTGCGGACCGTATTGGAAGTGGCGTGGTCAATGCCGGCACCACCTCGGTATATTCAGCCGCGTAGCGAATTTGCGGAAAAGGTTGTGTCGAAATGGCGGTAAAGCCACACGATTTTCGGGCCGTGAAAGAGCCTGAAGCAGTAGATTCGGAGA